>CAMUXE010000001.1 GCA_947164605.1 uncultured Lachnospiraceae bacterium
GTGTTCGGGACTTGCACCCGTTAGAGCGCGCCCATGGCGCGCAAACTCAAAAAAGTCACACCCGCTATGGGTGTGACTTTTTTATATGCTTGGATTTTAAAAGGAATTGATAATTATCAACTCGATTTAAAAAAATGAGCAATTATATTTTTGCAATTTTAAATTTAAAATTACTTGTTGCGGATAGCCTTAACAGCCTCAACAGCCTCTTTAGCCATATCCTTAATCTTGTCGAACTCGCCAGCTTCAATCATAGAGCCCTTAACCATCCAAGAGCCACCACAACAGAAGATCTTATCGCACTCAAGGTAATCCTTGATGTTGTTAGCGTTAATTCCACCTGTAGGCATAATTCTTACGTTTGTGTAAGCTGCTGTCATAGCCTTGATCATCTTGAGACCACCTGCTGCTTCAGCTGGGAAGAACTTAACCTTATCAAGTCCTCTCTTAACAGCCTGAGCCATCTCTGATGGTGTAACAAGACCTGGACATACTTCAATATTCTTAGAAAGACAGTAATCAACGATTTCAGGATCGAAACCTGGAGCTACGATCATCTCAGCGCCAGCTGCAACAGCACGGTCAACCTGCTCTGTTGTAAGAACTGTACCAGCGATAAGAAGCATCTCTGGGTAAGCCTCCTTGATAAGCTTGATAGACTCTTCAGCTGCTGCTGTACGGAATGTAACCTCAGCTGCTGGAAGTCCGCCTTCTACAAGTGCCTTAGCAAGAGGTACTGCGTCCTTTGCATCGTTTAATACTACTACTGGGATTACTCCAAGTTCTTCCATCTTGTCTGTGATTTTACTCATCTCAACAAAACTCCTTTCGAATTTTAAATTTAAGATATGCAGTTTTTAGTCTGCAACTTTGTTAATTATATCGCTAATGAAAATAAAATTAAAGACTTTTTTTAATTATTTTTTCCACAGCAATTCTTATACTTCTTACCACTTCCACATGTACAATGCACTTCAGTTTTATTTGTTTTATCTGTTCTTATAGTTCTTATTGTATTCGGCATATTTTAGGCAAAATTCTTATTGTTCTTATTGTTTTATTTGTTTTTATTGTTCTAATTAAATCTTATTTTCCGTTGACAAATCGTTGACACTGTCAACATCATTATCTACATTCTTATCTTACATATATTCCATATAAATATCTAATGTGTAATTTTTTTACGAAATATTAAAATCTTTGTACTTTTAATATATTATTTATTTTCTAAATATTTATTTGCATCATCTTCTGAGATTTCCTTCATAGTTTCATTACAACATTTGATTCCACAATCACTACAAGTGCAATCTATTAATACTTTAACCATTGCTCCACATTTTTCACATCTTACGATTTTTTCCATATTATCACCTCCTTTTTTATTAAATATATTATACTTTTTATTAAAAAACTACCCTAAAGCAACATCCAATATCATCATTATTACAAATCCTATTGCTAACCCAATTGTACTTATATTTGAGTGTTCTCCCGTTTGTGCAGAAGGGATTAATTCTTCTACAACAACATAAATCATAGCTCCTGCTGCAAATGATAAAAGATAAGGAAGAATTGGAACAACTAAACTTGTTAAAGCAATGGTTATAATTGCTCCTATAGGTTCTACAATCCCTGATAAAGTTCCATATAAAAATGCTTTTAATTTAGATGTTCCTTCACTTTTAAGCGGCATTGAAATTATTGCACCTTCTGGAAAGTTTTGAATTGCTATACCTATGGCAAGAGCAATTGCTCCTGCCATTGTTATTCCAGAATTTCCTGAAATAGCACCTGCAAATACAACACCAATTGCCATACCTTCTGGAATATTGTGTAAAGTTACTGCTAAAACCATCATTGTAGTTTTTTGTAATTTTGCTTTTAGTCCTTCTGGTTTATTACTATTTAAGTGTAAATGAGGAATTATACTATCTAATACCAACAAGAATAGTATTCCAAGTAAAAATCCAATCGTTGCAGGTATCCAGGATATAACATTTTGCTCTTTTGCCATATCTATTGAAGGTATAATTAAAGACCAAATAGATGCTGCAATCATTACTCCTGAAGCAAAACCTAATAATAATTTTTCAACTTTATTATTCATTTTATTCTTCATAAAGAAAACCATTGCCGAACCAAGTGTTGTTCCTAAAAACGGAATTAATAATCCCCATGTAACTTCCATATTACTCATTTCCTTTCAAACTTGATACCATATCTATTTTCTTAATTTTTCTTGCTAAAAGTTTATTTATTAAATAAGATACTATAAATGTTCCAACTGCTGATATTATATATGTAAAAGGAGAAATCATTGCATTGAAATCATAAGTATCTCCTATTGCATTAACAAATATATAATCAGTCATAGTATATCCTAATGGTAATGAAACAGCAATAGCTACAATTGAAATCCATATATTTTGTTTTATAAAAATTTTCTTTATAGCTTTAGAATTAAATCCTAATACTTTTAATGTAGCAAATTGATAATTTTTTTCTGAAAAAGAAAGTACACCTAAATTGTAAATAATAACAACTGCAAGGACTGAAGAAACTCCTATTAATAATCCTATAAGCATATACATCATTCCTAGCATACTATTTATACCATCTTTTAAATTTTGTATTGTTTGAATTGTATTTACTCCATCAATTTCTTTTATATTTGATAAATCTTCATTAGTATAAACACTATCTGCCTTATATTCTTCACCAGTAGATTCATAAAATTCTTTTGTGCAATTGAATTGTTGGCTCTGTGGATCTCTATTAAATCCTGTAATTTTTGTTTTATACCAATTATCTGAACCTATAACATGCCATTCTATTTCATCATCAATTTTTAATCCATAAATAGATGCCATTTTTTCTGTAATATATAATCCATCATCTTTCATTGTAAAAGGCTCTCTGTTATGATCTGTAACAACTAAAAGTCCTTCTGCATCGTTTATTGTAAGAGGTTTTACAACTATTTCATCATTGTGTTTAAACTCAACTCCAACAGTCTCACTTGTTTTTGAACCATATTTATTAATTATTTCATCATACTGACTATTAGTATAATCTGAAGCTAAACTTAATTTATATTCAAATTTGTTTATTACACTAAATTCCCAATCCATATATCCTTTTATTGAATCTGACATTCCAAATGCAGTAACAACAAGCATTGTGCAACCTGCAATTCCTACTAATGCCATTAATGTTCTTGCTTTTGAACGACCAATATCTCTCAAATTCCATTTCGTTGATAATGATAAATTATTAAAGAATTTCTTCGTTGTTATTCCATTTTCTCTTACTTTTACTTTTGGTCTTTCTATTCTTAATACTTCTGCTGCTGGTTCTTTTAAAACTTTTCTACAAGATAAGTAAGTAACAAGAGTTATAATTGCAATTATTGAAGCTGTAACATAGTAAACAAGAGGAATTGTTGTAATATTGTAATATGGTATTTCATAATATTCCATTTCCATTTCTAAAAATACTTTTCCTATTACAATATTGCCAAGTATAATGCCAAGTATTCCAGCAATAATTGCTATAAATAAACCATAACTTACATACATACATGTAATTTTATATCTTTTTATTCCTAGAGCTTTTAATGTTCCTATTTGTGTTCTCTCTTTTTTTACAAATCTATTCATTGTTGTTACAACAGATAGTATTGCAATAAATACAAATAATCCAGAAAATACACCTGAATATGTTTCTCCTTCTTCTGCCTCTCTTTGATATCCTGAATAAGATAAATTATCTTCTCTTGTAGTAACAGTTATTATATCTTCAATATTATCTTTTATATTTTTCTTTACATCATCAATTTTATCTTCATTTTCAACATCTATAATTGCATATGGATAAATATATGAATCTTTTATATTAAAGCCTTTATCCATTGCTTCTATAAATTCTTGCTTATTGTTATCATAATCTTCTACTAATTCTAATGCTTTAGCTAAATCAATTTTATCTATTCCATCAATACTATTAGTTATCATACTTGGAATAGAGTTATAGTCTGTTATTCCATAATCATTTAATTTATTTTTTAATTCTTTTAGATTGTCTATTGCATCTTTCATTTCATCTGATTTAAGTATTTTGTTATAAATATAATTTGATGGAAATTCATCAATTGATAAATATACAAAACCATAATCTGAATGTGTTGGGAAAATTGCAGTATCATCTTTTATAAAATATACATGATCAGGAACTTCAACTAACCCTATAACTTTTTCTTTAAAGTTACTTCCTTCAATAGAAAGTTCTAATTCATCTCCAACCCCAATGCCAAGATTCTTTGCTATATAGTAATCTAGCCATAATCCTTTTTTATCTTTTGAAAATTTTTCTCCTTCTAACAAATACATTTTATTTATTTCATTTGTTTCTATGAAATTACATTCTAATACTAAATCTGATATTTTTTGATTATTTAATGGATTTATGAATCTCTCTGAATCAATAACACTAGCATTTATTGTTATCATTCTTTCAGCATTTTTTACATTATCTAATTTCTTTATTTCTTCTAATTTCTCATCTGTTATATTTTTGGATGTAATCCATAAATCTTGTAAATTTTGATTTTCATAATATACTCTTGCACTTTCTGTCATACCATCCATGTAGCCATGAATACCTGCAAATGCAAATATTGCTAGGAAAGTCATTAAGAATATAGTTATGAATTGAGCTTTATTTTTAAGAATATCTCTTAATATCTTTTTATTTAATGTTCCCATATTCTTTTTCCTTTCTTACCATTTTATATCATCAATATTTTTAGGATTTTCATTTTTTACAACACTTTCAATTTTTCCATTTTTAACATTTATAACTGTATCTGCTATATCCGCTATTAAAACATTGTGAGTTACTATTATTACAGTATTCGCACCATTATTACCATCACATTGTTTTCTTAAAAGTTTTAATACTTCTACACCAGTTTTAGAATCTAATGCACCTGTTGGTTCATCACATAATAATAGTTTTGGATTTTTTGCTATTGCTCTTGCGATTGAAACTCTTTGTTGCTCTCCTCCTGATAATTGATTAGGAAACTTTCTGCTATGTTTTTCTAATCCGACTCCTTTTAATGCTTCTTCTGTGCTTATTGGATTCTTTACAATATCTTTAACCAGATCAACATTTTCCTTAACAGTTAGACTAGGTAAAATATTATAAAATTGGAATATAAATCCTACATTTTCTGCTCTGTAATCTGATAGTTTGTTTTCATTATATAACGAAATATTCTCTCCATCTATAATTACATTTCCACTTGTTGGAGTATCCATACCTCCTATTAAATTAAGTAATGTTGATTTTCCTGCTCCTGAAGGTCCAAGAATAACAATCATTTCTCCTTTATTTAACGATAAGTCTATATTATCTAATGCTTTAAATTCATTTTCTCCTATCTTATAGACTTTACTAACATTTTTTAATTCTACTATCTTTTCCATAGTTCCTCCTTTATATGAAATTTATTTCATATTTCTACAATATTATAATCACAACATTTTTAATTGTCAATAGAATATGAAATGTTTTTCATATTTATTGACTTATTTCTTTTCTATGCTATAATATAAAGTATATAAAACTATTTAAGAGGTAACTTCTATGGCTGATAATATAGTAAGAGAACCCATACAAAAGCGTTCTATTGAAAAAAAGGAAAAAATAATTAAATATGGTTTTGATCTGATATGTGAAAAAGGATATTATAATACTAATACTGCAGAAATAGCAAAGGCTGCTGGTGTATCTACAGGTATTGTTTATAGTTATTTTAATGATAAACATGATATTTTATTAGAAGGTCTTAAACGATATGCAAATAGTATCTTTTACCCTAGTATAGACTTTATAAATGATATAGCTATTAACGAGCAAAATCTTAGTGATATTATTAAAAAAGTTATTTCTCAATTTGTAAAAAATCATAAATTGTCTCAATCAGCTCATGAAGAAATAACTGCTATGACTCACTCTGATAAAGATGTTGCTCAATTTTTCCATAAAAACGAAATAGAGATGACTAATGTAATAGTTGAATTATTAAAAAAGAATGGTTTTAATTATAATGATATAGTAGAAAGAGCTCACATTGTTATCGGCTTAATTGATAACATCTGTCATGAAGTTGTATATCACAAACATAAAGACATTAATTATTATTCTATGACAGATATTGTTGTAAACGAAATAGTACATATACTAACAAAAACAGACTAGTTTTCTAGTCTGTTTTTAATAATTTTATATTCCGTTGACAATTCGTTGACAGTTGACAATTTTAAATTAATTTCAAAGTTTCAAATTCCCTTTTTATGCATTTTTACCGCAACAATTTTTGTATTTCTTCCCAGAACCACATGGACATGGTTCGTTACGGCCAATCTTCTTGCCCTTAACAACTGTACCAGAAAGCTTCTGTTTCTTGTAAAGCTGCTTTCTTGTCTCCTCATCAAGGATTGAATCCCACTGAGGAAGCTCATATAACCAATCAGCCTTGCAGCCAACCATGTTGTAGTAAAGCTTCTCTGGATCATAGTCAAGGCTTACTTCAGTATCCTCTTCCATCTCCTCTATAGGATTGGCAACCTTAAGGCTATCGTTGATACCATCAAGGAAACCAACCATGATAAGTGGCTCTACCTCAAACTTTTCAGCAAGGGCCTTAACAGTTCCCTTTACAGGCTCATTTGGATTGCTGAGTATCTTTTCGTAGATACCCTTCTCTAAATTAAAATATGTACCCCAAAAAGTACCAGCCTGCTTCTGGTTCATCTCTGTGTTGTAAGCAAGCTCTCTCCATGTTTCAAGTAAACTCATTTTATAAACTCCTTTAAATATATCCGCCAAGTCAGGCAGAAAGCCTTATATAGACCTGGGGATTGATTAAGTCAATGAAAGTTACTCTGATAAATTCTGAATCATAGCCCACATAGCTGCTGCTGAGTTGAAGTTCTCAGGGATAATATCAGCTGGTGAGATTTCAATATCAAATGTATCATTGAGTTCTCCAACCAATGAAACAATTGCAAATGAATCTAAATATCCATCATCAATCAATGTATCACATGTCTCGTAATCAACGTCTGGATTGATTTCCTCTAAAATATCAATTAATTCTTCCATAAATAACCTAACCTTCCTTAAGCAATATTATTCTTTTGAAGCTCTTTTCAAAGCTCCACAACTAAAATATAACATCTATTAAGCTAAGTCAAGCATATTTAGCCTAAACATTTGCCCTGCATATTTTTAGGCCTTATTTCAAAACTTTGCTTTTAGACTTCCTGTCTTGAATTAATCTCATAAGAATTCTTGAAATCTCTGTATATTTCAAGGCCGCCTTCCTCGCTGTAAGCTGAAATCTTTGGCATCTTTCTGCTCAAGAACAAGTAAATTCCCTCAGTTACTGAGTAAGCTCCAATATTGTAAAAGACAATCATATCATCTTTTTTTGGAGCTGGAATTGGAAGATTCTTGACAAGAACGTCAGCAACTGTACAGAGTGATCCAACTATAGTGCAGCGCTCAAGGCTGATTCCGTCAAGGCTTAAATCTTCTGTAAAGTCAAGACCAGCCTTCTTAGCCTCTTTAGCCTTAGCCTCCTGGCCATCTCTTACTGCCAAGAGCTTGCGGCCATTATATACCTTACCTGAGCCGTCCACATAGTCATAGGCCGGAACCTTCATAGCGAGGGCCTGACCATAGTAGTTAACATGGTTGATACCGCCATCGACAACACAGTACTTAATGCCTGCATTGGACTTGATATCAGCAATTGAAGTAACATAGATGCCAGAAAGAGCTGCTATGTATCTTCCCATCTCAAAAGTGAGATGGTACTTTTTCTTAAGTCCCTTTTCCTCTAATAGAGCGGCAAATTCCTTGAGAGAGTCATAATTATTCTCATAGGCAGCATCACCAAAATACTCTATTGAAAGACCTGGGCCATATTCAAGCTCCTTAGCCTCAAATGCGTACTTCTCCTTCAAGTCTTTGAGAATAGAATCAAGCCAGTCAAGCTCCTTGGCTATTATGTCCATCTTTTTCTTCTGAGTTCCTGAATAGCACTGAATTCCGATAATCTCAGTATATGGGTGCTTAGCCCTATCCTTAACTATGTCTTCTATAGTCTCTTGGTCCATGCCAAACTGGTTTCCACTTGTAACTCTGAGCAAAATTTCAACCTTCTTCTGTCGGCTGCTTGCCACATCATCAATCAAGGCATACTGATCAAGGGACTCAATAGTATAGATTCCCACACAGCCACAGTCGTCAAATGTGTGCTCAACATCTGCTCTCTCCTTGTTGACACCAGACAGAACTATGTTCTTCATATCTACCTTCTCGCGCTCGCAGATTGCAAACTCGCCAGGTGAACAAACCTCAAACTTAGTATCTAAGCCCTTCATAGTATCAACCAAGAAAGGATTTGCCTTCATGGCATAGGCTATATCTACATCATCTCCAAGGATTTGACGCATTGTCTGAATTCTATTTGCAAGGCCATCCTTATCCCAGATATAGAGGGGAGTTCCCTCTTTTTTAGCAATCTCAATAATCTTATCTATGCTAAGCATCTTATTCACCTTCCTTAGTTGCAAGATAGTCATCCATAAGCTTCTTTCTGTCAATCTTGCCATTCTTAGTAACTGGCATCTGATCCACATCAATAAACTCCTGAGGAATCATAAACTTAGGAAGCTTGAGAGACAATTCATGAGTAATTGTCTTCTTGTCTGAGCTTCCCTCAAAGAAGCCTAAAATCTTGTTGGCATCCTGATGGAAGATACAGCAAGCTCTGTTGATGCCATCTATAGCATTGATTGCCATCTCGATCTCGCCGAGCTCAATTCTATGGCCCATATGCTTAATCTGAAAATCTTTTCTAGATGAGAAGCACATCTCACCGTTTTCATTGTAGTATCCAAGGTCACCTGTTCTATATACAAGCTCATTGTAAGCCTTGTTTAATGGATTCTGAACAAAGGCCTGGTCTGTCTTCTCTCTATTGTTGAAGTAACCGAGTGTGACGCATGTTCCAGACACTACGATCTCACCAGTCTTTCCAGCCTGATTTTGCTCAATAAGCTTGTCATCATCATCAAGGAGCATAACTCTCTCATTAGGGAAGGCCTTGCCCATAGGAAGAACGTCATCAAGACCGAATTTTCTGTCAATAATATAATATGTGCAGTTACATGTTATCTCTGTTGGGCCATAAACATTTACAAACATAGCATTAGGGTAGGCCTCAATCCACTGATTAAGGTGCTTTATAGGCATAACCTCACCAGAGAAGATAACTTTTTTAATAGCTGAAGGAATCTTATATTCAAAGCCCTTTAATGTTGTAACTATGCAGAGAGCTGAAACCGCCCAAATAAGGCTTGTAACCTTGTTATCATCAAGATAATCAAGGAGCTTTGTTGGGAATGAGAAGAAAGTCTTAGGAATAATCTGTATAGTTGCTCCCACCTTGAGTGATGAGTAAATATCCTTAACCGATACATCAAAATCAAAAGGTGCCTGATTTCCAATAATATCCTGATCTGTGATATCAAATATCTGAGTAAAATTCTCAATAAAGTCAATTACTGATCTGTGACATACTATTACTCCCTTAGGTATTCCAGTTGAACCTGATGTAAAGATAGAGTAAAGAGGATCTATGTCAAGAGCCTGCTCTCTAATAGCTGCAAGCTTAGCTCTGTCTTCCTCTTTGATCTCATAGCCAAGAACCTCACTGGCGAGAAGAGCCTTTCCTTCAAATCCAAGCTTTTCCTGTCTCTTAACTGACTTGTCATCGACAACCATCATATCTGCGCCAAGAGTTTCAAGTATGTGATTAATTCTCTCAGCTGGCTGAGTTGGATCTAAACATACATAGAAGCAACCTGCCTTCACAGCACCAAGGAAGATTGCGAGTGTCTCACAGCTCTTATCCATAAATACAGGGACAGCCTGTCTTGGACTTGTATATTTAATCAAAGCAGCTGCAACCTGGTCTGAAATCTGACTCAACTCAGTGTAAGTCATACTTGTTTTTGCATCGGCAACCGCCTTCTTATCTGGGAATTTACGAGTAGACTCTTCAAGGTACTCAATTACATTTGTTATCATGTCTCTTCCTCAACTTTCATAATATTTTGACATAAGTCTCTTGATATCCTATTATAAGTACATTCAAATCATTAACTAATAGGAGATTTATATGAAAAAAATCAAACGCGTACTGGCTCTTACAGCCGTAGTACTTTGGCTTGCTCTTATTATATTCACATTAATATGTGCAACAAGTTCTAATCCTGCACTAGCAGAAATCTTTCCAGGTCTTATATTCACAGTAATCATGCTCCCTATCATAGTATGGGCCATGATGCTGGTTTACAAATTTCTTTCTAAAAGGTCTGGCAGATAAGCCCCCTTTTCAGTCAAAAATCAATATAATTAATGCCCTGTCAATCATGACAGGGCATTTTTATCTCTTTAAACCATACCCTCAGGTTTTATTTAAAAAACTTTTCAGCTTCTGGTTTTCTTATTATAATATCATGTCTCTTAGGTCCATTAGAAACCATAGTTACAGGAACGCCAAGCTCTTCCTCAATTGCATCGATATAGTTTCTGCACTCAATTGGAAGCTGGTCATATTCCTTAATTCCTCTGATATCACACTTCCAACCTGGCATTAACTTAAATACTGGCTTAGCCTTCTTAAGCATTGGAGTAGTAGGGAAATCCTTAACTACCTTGCCATCGATTTCATAGCCTACGCACATTGGAACTTGGTCAAGATATCCAAGTACATCAAGTACTGTGAGAACAACCTGAGTAGTTCCCTGAGCTCTAACACCATATCTAGAAGCGACAGCATCGAACCAACCTACTCTTCTAGGTCTTCCTGTAGTAGCACCAAACTCGCCCTTATCTCCGCCTCTCTTACGAAGTTCATCTGCCTCATCGCCGAAGATCTCACTTACGAACTCACCGCCGCCTACTGCTGAAGAATAAGCCTTAACTACTGTCACAACGTCCTTAAGCTCGCTGGCTGGTACGCCTGCACCGATACAGCCAAAAGCTGCAAGTGTAGATGAAGATGTAACCATAGGATAGATACCGTGATCTGGATCCTTAAGTGAACCTAACTGACCCTCAAGAAGAACCTTCTTGCCTTCCTTAAGCGCATTGTTAAGGAATGTTGATGTATCAGCAACATAAGGAGCTATAGCCTCCTTATATTCCATAAGAGTTGCAAAAACCTCATCTGGATTAAGAGTTGGCTTGTGGTAAAGGTGCTCAAGCAATACATTCTTTAATGTACATACATTCTTAACCTTATCCATAAGATCATTCTCATCACCAAAGAGTTCGCAAACCTGGAAACCAATCTTTGCATACTTATCTGAATAGAATGGAGCAATACCTGATTTTGTAGAACCAAATGACTTACCTGCAAGTCTCTCCTCTTCATAAGAATCAAGATCAATGTGATAAGGCATTAAAAGCTGCGCTCTGTCTGACACGATAATATGTGGCATAGGTACATTCTGATCTGTGATAGCCTTCAACTCCTCAACAAACTTAGGTACATTGAAAGCTACACCATTACCTATAACACTTGTTATATGATTATAGAACACGCCCGATGGGAGCAGGTGTAAAGCAAATCTGCCATAATCATTGATGATTGTGTGGCCTGCGTTGCTTCCGCCCTGGAATCTGACTACTATATCTGACTTTTCAGCAATCATATCAGTGATTTTGCCTTTTCCTTCGTCACCCCAGTTTGCACCAACGATAGCTGTTACCATTTTATCCTCCGTTCCGCCACATTCGTGGCAATACAATCTGACATACTGTATTATAATAACACATATCCAACTTTGCAATCAATCCTAAATCTGATATAATTGTAACAAATGTGTCAAAACAGCCTAGACACGGCTTTTTGACTTTCATTAAATTTAAGAAAGGTAGGCTGACAGGTGAAAAAAGCGCGTCTTATAATATTATCTATATCAATCTTGGCTTTAATAGTTGTTCTCTACGCGTACGCCGATTCCACCGGCATGTTGCCCGTCAGCAAGAAAGTATCTGGCAGTAAAGCGTCCAATGTTGAGAACAGCCCCCAGTCTTCCAGCCAGGTGGTCAACCCCGCTCTTAAATCAGGCGGCATTGACTTTTCTAATATGAAGGCAAGTGTAGCCCTCAATGTTCCCTTTATAGATCAGAACCCAGAACTGCCAACAGGATGTGAGGTCACAGCTCTCGCCGAGTTGCTCCACTTCTACGGCTTTGAAATCGATAAGGAAGAGCTTGCAAAAAATTATCTTCCTATCAAACAAAACCCTGAAACCGGGGCCTTTATTGAATTTTATCTAGGATCCCCATGGGAAGTGAACGGCTCGGGTTGTTTCGCTCCAGCCATAAGCATATGTGCTAACTCCTTCTTAAAAGACCAGGGAAGTAAGCTTGTGGCTAGTTCCATAAGCTACTCTGATCCAGCAGCCATCTTCAATGAGCTAAGCCAAGGTCGCCCAGTTATAGTTTGGACTTCATACAATTATGCCGAGAGAGAGGTCACCTATAAGGATGTTCCCCTTCTTGACGGCAATTACTTCCCTTGGCCATCAAATGAGCACTGTGTAGTTCTCTGTGGCTACGACAGCAATAAGGGCACAGTTACATTCGCAGATCCGACCTACGGCATGGTTGAACACAGCATGGAAGACTTCGTCTACTTCTACCAAATGTACTTTTACCAGGCAGTAATTATTAAATAAGGCTTTAAAGAAGCATATTTAATAAGCTATTAAATATGGCTTTAAATAAACATGTTTAATAAGCTATTAAATATGCAATCAAAGAAGAAAAAAAGCTATCTCATATGACAGCAAGCATATAAGAAAAGGCTAAGAGAAGTAATTTACTTCTCTTAGCCTTTTTTCAACTAAAAATGCATCCTATTGATCAGCTTACTTATCTGCCAGATTATCATCATCTAAAGCATCCTCAGTAAGGCTCTCATCTTTAAAATCATCAGCTAAAATATTATCATCAAGTTCATCAGCTTCAAAGATGTCCAAATTATCAGCTGCTTTTTCTTTAAAAATCTTTTCTGCAACCAATCTAGCCCTGACTAGCTTCTTATGATTCCTATAAGCTAAAAATGAGGCAAATCCTGCAATTATAAAGAAAATACCAGCCAAAGCCCAAGCTGTGATAAGGGCCATATTCTTTGAAGAAGACTCCACATCTGCTTTTGTTTCACTTTTTTCAGGGGCTTTTTCCAGAGTGCCACTTGCAAAATATCTCTGAATTGTCTTGTTTTCAAGGTCATATGTAAAAAGGCCCAAATGCCCCTTCGAATCAGCTCCATAGAAGATACAGTAGTCTTTATTCTTCTCATCCATAAAGACCTTCATATTAAGGCCATCAATGTCAAGGCTCGTCTCCTTCATGCCAGAAGGCACCTGACTAGCCCCCTCAAGGGGAAGAATTATAAATCTTATATCACCATAGATGAACAATCTGTAAGGAGCAAAAAGCTCATTTTTTTCATCATATACACAAAGGCCTGCCCATTCTCCGTCACTTCTCACAAGATAGGCAAGAGCCACATTTCCATTAAAGCCTTTAACAAGAGCGATTTCCTGTCCCTTATAAGTTCCTTTTTCTGCCGCAAAGCCGTCCGGTATATCAGGCTCAGAAATTTTTCTTGCAATCACATACTCAAGACCGTCAAGAGTAACTCTAGCGCTGGTGAAAGTCTGCGCCGCTTCAGTTTCGTTGGCCTTAACTCCTTTATATACATGCAGAGTGTATGTCTTTGAGCTTCCGCTCTCAGCCACAACCTTAATGCTAATTGTATTTTCGCCCATCTTTAGATTTCTATCGCTGACAGTGACACTGGCCTTGCTATCTGTAGCTATAGCTGACACTACAAGTCTGTCAACACTATCATTGACCTCAACATTGTAATCAAGCTGTTTCTCATTAAAGGCCGAAGAGAGCTGTCCAGGTGAGACTGAAAGACTCTTTAAAGTATTTACAGTCGAGTACTCCTTACCATCAGCGCCTGTAACAGACTCTGGCTTATTGCTTTCATCCTGCGACTGGTCAGCATTCGCATTATTTTCAGTCTTATCTGCTCCCTGATTGCTGTCAGGACCTGGCTGCTGATCAGAATCCGATGAAGGCTGATTGCTATCTTCAATCGGACTAACTGTCACATAGCCGTTAGATATGCCAGCGACCTGGCTCAAAACATCATTTCCTGTAGACATCTGAACTCTTGAAATGCTGATTGAAGTTGAGCCTACGCCCACACACTCAAAATTCAAGCTGTAAGACGAAGCTCCTGTATTTACTATATTTAAACTTCCATTTCCTCCGCCAACATCGCCGCTTCCGCCCTCATAGCTGATAACAGATGGATCGTAACCTATCAAAAAGCCTCCGGCAATTATTGTGTCATCGGATGATATGGATATATTGATAGTAATTGTGCTTCCTATCTGTCCGCTTGCACTTGATACATATATGCTGACCGGAGCTGCGCTGACTTTATTGTGCCATACACTTGTCCAGCTCAAGCTAAGAATAAGCATTGTGGCAAAAATAAAAGCTAAAAGCTTTTTGTTTTTATTCTTTTTCATCATCTTTGATTAATCCTGTCAATTCCTAACAGATCCCTTCTTAGATAGATTAAGTCCATGATATCAATTCCATCAGCTCGGCTTATATCGGCAGCCTTAGCCCCATTTCCAGAAATAGCTTCGATATTTAGAAGATGTCTTCTCAGATAGATTAAATCCATAATATCCACCTCACCGTCGCCATTGATATCTCCATAGATAATTACAGTCTTTGAATCGGCAAGATTTCCAGACTCATCTAGTATTCTTACTATGTCGCCAGTTTTCATCAGGCCAGACTTCTCATTTCCATCAGAATCAATAACTTCTATGCTTGCATTTTCTGTGCTGAAATTATTCTTAAAGTCTTCTACATCAGTTCCAACTTCAAGGCCTGAGATGTAAGATGCATCGTAATCATAATTGCTATCCCATCTAGCTTCTGATTCAGGTTCTGGATCAGGCTCGTCTGCTGGCTCTCCTTCTCTCACAATAAGAAGATTGTAGGTCCTCTCATCGCCATTTTCAGCTCTAACAGTCACACTAAAGTCGTTCTGACCATAATCAAGTCCCACATCGCCCAAGCCGTAAATATCAGCAGAAGATACATAAGCATTTGCATCTATTGATACGCTGTCCACATCAGATGCGACAATCAATTCATAATCAGAAGTGTAAGGGTCAAAGGATGGTGTAAGGTCATAGTCTGAAACTTGAAGAGATTCAAGTATATTGCTAGGGCTTCCATCTCCAACCGGTGCCTCATATGGGCTGTCTGACATATTGTCATAAACTGGTATAGAAAAAACAAGAGGCGTAGTCTCTTTAATCTCATCTGAGTATGCCTTGGCCGCTGAGTAGGACTCACTTCTAGCTGCCAAAACATTGGTCATGTACTGATGCCAGTATGGTGAATATGACTTCACGTCAAATTTTTCATAATATATAGTATCCTGGCCACGTCTTATGTACTGAGAACCTATAGTGTAAGCTCCTCCGACAATAGACTTCATCCTGTTATTCCAAGGTCTTAGAGTATCGTCATCATACTGGCTTGCATATCTAAGGCCATTTACTACGGCCGAGCCAGATGACGTCTTAACAGCTCCCTGATTGTAATAATTATAATAACCTTCATAGCCATAGACATTACCAGATATGCTTGATCCGTATCCGCTGTTGCCCTGTTCCTGGATAATCCTTGATGCCAGGTGATAAGGGCTGACTCCTGAATACTGTCCCGCATAGAGGAGGGCTGAGGCATAGTTGTAGGACTCTCCATTTAGAGTCAGATTGTGGCTAGAATCCTCCATAAAGGATCCAGCTATAACATTCTCAACTCCCTCAAGATTGTGTATATCAGGATCATAAGCCAATTCCTCAAACATAAAAATTCGAGTTTCGTCCAGGAAATTCCTTGGGTCAAGAGCATATCTTATAAGGCCTCTTGATGCCTGAACCCAGCCACCACTATCCTGCTCATAGTAAGAATCTGTCTCTGGATTGTAAGCATAGGAATCTGTTGACTTCCAAGAAGAGTCTGCACTGCCATATATAAGGCTTCTTCCCTGAACATCCTCATTGTCAACAACTTCCTCAAAGTCAGTTCCAATCATATCTGCCACAAAAATCCAGTTTGGATACATTGCATGAAGCTCTCTCAAGGCTGGTCTGTAGGATTCTGGAAAATCCTGACTGTCAAGGTAGGCTTCAAAGTCCATATTCTCCTCGTATGTAAAAGTCTTCTTCAGTTTTACATAATCTGCATATATATAACCCTCTCTTGTCTGGCCATCATAGTCAAACCTGATATGGTACCAGTCGTCCACCTTTTCGATAACATCGAATATGAAACCAGAACTCACGTGAGTTATAACATTGTCTGTGTTGGAAGTATCTGTACTTGTACGGATTCTGAGGCCATCAACTCCGGCAATAACATAGCCCTGGCCCAAATCGTCACCATAAACTTTCTTTTGAAAATCCATATTAAAGATTAGACCAAACAGAAGAACGCATGAGAGCATTAAAGCTATCATGCGTTTACAAGTCTTATCTACCACCGCGTGTCTGTATACTCTAATCATAAAGCATCCCTCTTTGATAAAATAAAACTAATCAATAAACGCCAGTGTTTAAAATTAATTGTTTCTACCGAATTCGGCAAGTTTCAAGCCCTTATTTCTGTCCATTACCATCTGAACACTCCAAGAGTTAGCAAAAATAAGCAATGGATTTCCCTTAAGGTCTTTAATTTTTTTCATATCAGAAGTTCCGACCAGATTGTCGAGGTCGATCTCTTCAGGATTTTCAACCCATCTGATATATTCATATGGGAGTGTCTCGAGTTTAATGTCAACATTGTACTCGCTCTTTAATCTGAACTCCAAAACTTCAAACTGGAGCACACCAACAGCGCCTACAATAATTTCCTCCATACCAGTATTATACTCCTGGAAGATCTGAATTGCACCCTCTTGTGCTATCTGACTGATACCTTTTATGAACTGTTTTCTCTTCATAGTATCCATCTGACGCACACGGGCAAAATGCTCTGGGGCAAATGTTGGAATTCCTGCATACTCAAACTTCTTGTCTGACTTACATAAGGTATCACCGATTGAGAAAATACCCGGATCAAATATACCTATGATATCACCTGCGTAAGCCTCTTCCACTATATGTCTCTCATCAGCCATAATCTGCTGAGGCTGAGTAAGTCTGACCTTTCGGCCTGCCTGGACATGATTAACCTCCATGCCTGCCTCGTACTTACCAGAACAGATACGCATGAAAGCGATTCTATCCCTGTGGGCCTTATTCATATTGGCCTGAATCTTAAAGACAAATGCTGAGAAGTCCTCTTCGACTGGGTCTATAAGTCCTGTCGATGCCTCTCTTGCAAGTGGTGTGGTTGTCATCTTCAAGAAATGCTCAAGGAAGGTCTGAACTCCGAAGTTTGTGAGAGCAGATCCAAAGAATACAGGCGTAAGATTACCAGCCTGAATCTCATCAAGGTTGTACTCTGCACTTGCTCCGTCGAGAAGTTCAATATCCTCATCGAGCTTCTCATTGTTGAAATCACCAATTTCAGCCTTGAGCTCGTCTGAATCCCTGTCTAGTATATGTGTTTCAATCTCCTTTTGGCCATTCATGGCAGCCTTAAAAAGTGAAACCTCGTTGGTGTTTCTGTCATAAACACCCTTAAAGCCCTTACCACAGCCAATAGGCCAGTTTACAGGGCATGTGCTTATGCCAAGCACATTTTCAATATCATCGAGCAATTCAAAAGGATCCTTAGCTTCACGGTCCATCTTATTGATGAAGGTAAAAATAGGGATATGTCTCATAACACAAACCTTAAAGAGCTTAATAGTCTGTTTCTCAACACCCTTTGAAGCATCGATAACCATGACAGCTGAATCTGCCGCCATGAGAGTTCTATATGTATCCTCTGAGAAGTCCTGATGTCCAGGAGTATCAAGGATATTTACACAGTAGCCATCATAGTTAAACTGCAATACTGATGAGGTTACCGAGATACCTCTTTCTTTCTCAATTTCCATCCAGTCAGAAACAGCATGTTTAGCTGTCTTTCTTCCCTTAACAGATCCAGCAAGGTTAATTGCACCTCCGTAAAGAAGGAACTTCTCTGTGAGGGTTGTCTTACCGGCATCAGGATGTGAAATAATTGCAAAGGTTCTTCTCTTCTCTATCTCTTCTCTAATGGCAGACATTATGCGTTCACCACTGCATTACAGCCATTGAGTTCAAAACGGTATGTCACCTCAGACTTAGCATCAAGCTTTCTGAAGATATTTACAACGATTGCCATAACATCTGTTGTGTTCTCATCCTTGAATTCAACAGTAACGATCTGTCCCTCGTCCTCGATTTTAGCAGACTTTGCGCCAGCTTCCTCAACGATAGACTTCTCTACTTCTTTGATTTTATCAGCATCTTTTATAAGCTTTGACTTACTTGAATAAGTTATACGATAAGTTCTTTTCATGATAATCATATCCTCCATAATTGCTGAATTTCTAGCAAAAGGCATAGTAATTCAGATTAATAATCAGTGTGTATTATAGAACATAATTTTATATCTTTCAAGGCATATATTTCTTAAAAAATTCCAATCATTCTATAATTAGCCATACTTATAGCTCAATAGCTCTCCCCAGGGCAAATGAGTAGATAGTCTTCCTATTCACCTTAGCCCCCGTAAGCTGACTTATAGCCTTGGCATAGATATCAAGCTGAACCTTGTAGAGAGCCTTCAATTTTTCCTCGCCGTCATCCTTGCTCACACGATCTGTCTTATAGTCGACAATCTCAATCTGGCCATTTTCATCCACAAGATAGAGATCAATGACTCCCTGAATAAGCTGATTAAGCCTGACTTGAGCAAGGTCATCCCTAAAGATAAAGGGCTGTTCTCTCTTTATATACGAATTCTGCCCGCAAGCTATTTCAATTGTTCTCTGACCTATATCTGACATAAGAAATGTGACTATATCCACCTTCTTTATAAGACAGGTCTCATCCTCAAGCATTAGACTTCTTTCAGTAATCCTCTCAAACTCCTTATTTACATAATCAAGGTATTGAGCCTCTGAGAGCCCTGCTTTAAGCCCACTATAATCAAGGCATTCCATAAGTCTGTGGTAGGCTGTTCCTCTCTGGGCTCCACTGGCCTTTTTCTTGAGACTGTCTTCCTGCTTTTCTTCATCTATCATAAAATCAGGCAGGTCATCCTGACTAAGTTCAGAGCTCTCAGCCTCATCTTCAAGCTGTCTTAAGCCGTCCATAAGGAATTTGCCCTCGTCAAAGTCAGTGTCATTGATCATTTTTTTGAGTTCAGTCACTGTAACTTTTGTCTTGTAATCTTGTCTCTCATACTGGTATTGTGGCAATTCATAGCAGTATCTGTCTCTTAAGCCAGGGCCCTCCCCAGAGTCCTGTGACTTAATATTCTCTCCCTCATAGGCAGTATCCAGTCCTATATGAAGGGCTTTTTCCTTATATTCATAATAGATGTCAGCGACAAGCTGCTCAAAAGCATCCCTGTCCTCAAACTTATCCAGAGCTTCATAAGCCACAGGTATAAGCTTAAAATTAGAGCTATTGAAAGCAGCTGGAAGGACCATGTCATTGAAGCTGCTCAACTTGACACAGTCTCCATAATTAATACAAGCCTTGTGAGACAAGCCTTCTGCCTTTTGCATGTAAGAATCCAGTGCATCAGTATATGCCTTTTGAGGGTCAACACTTGACCTGGCTTGCGGACTTTCTATGACTCCTGTAATAATGAGTTTTTCTCTAGCCCTTGTCATGGCAACATATAAAACTCTCATCTTCTCGGCAATTGTTTCCTGCTTAATCTTAGCCTTCACAGCATCAAAAGAAAAAGTAGTTTTCTTGATTCTTCTCTTTGCCTCATGTCTGTTTAAGCCTATTCCAAACTCACTGTCAACAAGATATCCGTTCTTGCCCTCCTTGCTCTCAATGCCCTTTCCAGCCAAAGCCAGAATTACAAGAGGAAATTCCAAGCCCTTACTCTTGTGAATTGTCATAATTCTCACAACATTGTCATTCTCACCAAGAGTAGAAGCCTCTCCCTTCTCAACATTGCTGTCATTGATTCTCTCTATGTAGCGCTGAAAATTAAAGGCTCCTCTATAGCTTGTCTTCTCAAAATCTCTTGCCGCAGACAGGAGCATATCTATGTTTATCTGTCTTCTCTCTCCAGCAGGCATGCTGAGCACGTAATCATAGTATCCTGTGCTGTAGACCATACTCCAGACAAGGTCATAAATCGATTCAACCTGGCTGGCCAGTCTGTACGAATCCAGCTTTTCAATAAATAATGATGCCTTATCTAAGGCCACTTCCAGTTTTCTCTCAAATTCTTCTGACAGCTGAAGCTCATCGTAAGAATCAAGCTTTATAAGCTTTCTCAGCTGATCATAGAGAAAATCCTTCTCATAATTATCATCAAGCTTAAAGGACTTTATCAAAGCCAGCTCGTCGCTGTCCATACGCCCAAAATATGACATAAGGCAAGCGGCAAATGCTATGTCATTCAGTGGATTCACTATAATTGTCAGATAATTTAAAATCAGTTTTACTTCCCTGGCATCATAGAATCCTCCCTTAGTTTCGGAATAGGCAGGAATCCCCATATCCATAAGAGTCTCAATCAGGCAGGTATCTATATCCTTAGTTGAAGAGGCAAGTATAGCTATATCCGAGAATTTAATAGGTCTGTAGCCTCCCTGACCGTCATTTTCAGCCTTGTCATAGACCATTCTTATACCCTTATCCTTAGGATTCATAGCCTCTTTTATAGCAAGACCAATTGTCACAGCTTCATTCCTAAATGAATTCTCTCCTACAAGCCTGTTTTTAGGCAACATATAGACATCAGTCTGTCCATCTTCGGCATATGTGTGAACCTGCCTGAGCTTTCCATCTTCATCCTCAATGACAGCTTGGGGCTTTTTATCAAGATAATAGTCAGCACCAAGATAGAGCTTGGCCCTGTCATCATATTTAAGGCCTGTATAGCTCTCATTCATAAGTCCCTTAAAGACATCATTTACGCTCTCGATAAGGCCCTGTCTGCTTCTAAAATTCTTTGCCAAGTCTATCGAAAGACCTTCAGCTAAGCCTTTCTTGTCAGCTACAGCCAAAGCAGATGGGTTGATATTGTTAAAGTCCTTGTACTTTGTCAAAAAGAGTTCTGGGCAAGCCATTCTAAAGCGATAAATACTCTGCTTCACATCACCAACCATAAACATATTGCCGGCAATCTTCTTTTCACTTTCCAAAGGCAAAAGAGGCTCCGCCTCACCAGCGCTGCCTGCTGCATCATTGACTTTGCCCTTGCTTATGGCAGATAGAATGGCCTCCTGAAGGCGGTTGCTGTCCTGGTACTCGTCAATCATTATCTCCTCATACTTTTCAGACAGTCTCCTGGCGACCTCGGTCTTCTTGCTTATGCCATCAGCCCTGTTCACAAGAATTCTCAGAGCATAGGCCTCAATATCACTGAAATCAACTATATTCTTATCTTTCTTGGTCTGGCTTACCAAACTTGCATAATCTCTTACAAGTCTTATTATGACATGGACATAAGATCTGAGAGCTGCAATATCCTCAAGCGCCCCCTTTATATCCAAATTCTTAGCCAGCTTTAAAAGCTCAAGAAATCTTTCCTTATTTTGGTCTCTTCTCTCCTTAAGGCTGACTCTGGCTTCCTTTTGGTCATCGTTCAAGCCCTTAGTGCTTCTATTATAGGCATCAAAGCTCAAATCAAGATCCTCAAAATCCAACTTTGTCAGAGCCTGCTTCAACTTGTCACATTTCTCTAAGTCATTTTCAAAAATACTTATATAAACACTAGGAAGTTGATTTAGTCTGGCCTGCTCAAGGATTTCCAGATCTTCCTTCTCAATCTCTAGGAGCTGTTCTTGAACAGAAGCCAATGTGTACTTAAAGAGTCCTGTCTTTCTAAATTCTTCTTCACTGCTTATCTCATAAAACTCTTCGCAGGACTCAAGCCACTCTTCCGGCCAAGGGTAGCTAAGTGAAAAGTTGTAAATACCAGATATCATCTCTGCCAGCTTAGTGTCATCTTTTCCTTTTGCGTAATTAGCCACAAAATCCTTAAAATCCTGATCTGCATTTTCAAAATTCTCCTCTAAGAGCTGATCCATACAGTCAGAAAGTATCAAGGCCTTCTCCTCACCATCCATAACTCTGATATCGGGATCGAGGTCTATTTCCTGGAAATGGCTCTTTACAAGCTTAAAACAGAAGCTGTCAATTGTGCTTATATCAGCATTATTGATCAAAGTCATCTGTCTTTTAATATGCTCATCATCTGGATTCTTATCAAGCTCCTTCTCAAGGGCTGATCTCAATCTCTCCTTCATCTCAGCTGCCGCAGTTCTAGTAAAGGTAACTACCACTATCCTATCGACATCAATACCTGAGAGTACTTTTTTAATGATTCTTTCAACAAGTACCGCAGTCTTTCCTGAGCCCGCTGCCGCTGACACAAGTATATTGTCCTTATCTGTATCGATAGCCAAGATTTGTTCTGCTGTCCAAGCCATTACTTATCCCCCTCTCTCATCTTAGTCAATATCTCCTCCTTATTGCTGGCGGTGAGGTAATTATATCTATAGCCCAAATCCGGTGAAAAGCCACATACTCCACTGTAAGGGCAGTACTCACAGGCTTCTTTTTTCTTATAGCTGTAGGGTCTAACCTTAACCTGGCCTTGAAGAATTTGACTTGCCGAATCCAAATTCTTCTTTAAGGTATAGTCAGTCACCATATTCATCTGCTCGTCTGTTAGTGTATTCCCGCCCTCTTTAAGACTTCCGTCCTTCTTGACTGAGACTGGGCTTATATTGCTGTCTATCTTCTTATCTGCCATCTTCTGACTTTCGGTGAGAATTTTTACAACCTCGGCCCTATCATTGGTCAAACCCTTGAGCTTTAGTTTTTTCAAGAGTTCTCCCTCAACAAGACTGTCAAATTCTTCTCCCTCATCAAATTCTTCAACATCAATAAAAGGATTGTCCGCATTAAAATAATAGACGCCTGCTGGTAGGATGTTTTTAGGGTTGTTGAGAGCCCGACACTTAGCCTCCTCAATCTGCATAGCAGCCTTGAGATAGGTCATAAGCTGAAGATCTATACCGTAGTAATTCTTCACAATATCATAATTATGCTCACTGGTCTTATAGTCGACAACTCTGACATAGCGATTGCCCTTGTCATCATCTGCTATGTCGATTCTATCAATTCTTCCCTTGAGGGTAAGTAGCTTATTCTTCAAGCTATCTTCAACTGTCAGCGTGTAGGGCCTTTCAACCTCATCTATGACAAAGTTTTCCTCAAGGTTCTGTTTCCCCAAGGCCCAAAGGGTACGGTCTGCCATATCAGCAAGTCTGGTTCTAATATCAGCATTTCTAGCATTATCATCCAGATATGAGTACTCTGCCCTCTCAGCTAAGGCTGCTATCTGGCCATCCACGTAGCTCCTTCTTTCCTTGTCGCTAAAGTCTGAGAGCTTAATCTTGCCCTTAATAAAATCGTCAGAGAAGGCCCTGACTATCTCATGTATGACATTGCCGAAATCAGCCATATTAAAGCTAAAGACATCTCTCTGTCTGAGTTTAAGTCCTCTCTCAAGAAAATATCTGCACTGGCACTGATTGTAGAGCTCTATCTTAGTCGGACTGACAAGCAGTGAATCTCCATAGAGCCTCTTGGCCAAATTTTCAGACATAGGCTTAATATAGACCTCATCAGCAAAATCAAGATCAGACTTTGGAATCTTTACGTATCTAACATCCTTATACTCAAAGGCATCTGTCAGCCTTAATCTTGGAAAATGCTTCCTTATGACCTTAACAATATAAGAAGGGAGAAGGGATTCGCCCTTACTGTTCTTCCTGCTGTAGCTCAGATAGACTTTCTCAGATGCCTTAGTCATAATAAGATAGAGGTAAAATCTCTGAATAAAGGACTTTTCCTTTGCACCGGGAGCAAGAGCTATATCATTCTCTTTTAAGACTTCCTTGTCAGCCTCTCCGAGCACGCCGTGATCCTCGTTTTTCTTAGGTACCACTCCGTCATTAAGGCCCAAAAAGAAGACAACCTTAACTCTGTCAAGTCTGGTTCTCTCTATATCGCCCACAATAAGGCAATCTTTTGAAGGTGGTATCAAACCTATGGCAAGGTCATTAAGACCCGAATCAAGAATCTTTGAAAAATCTTTGATATTCATGGTCTCATGGCCCAGGAGCTGGTTTATCTTGCTCAGCAACTCCACCAGCGTGTCAAATATTTTTAAATACTCCTCGCTCTTGGCAGGGTCGCTGACCTCAAATCTCTTGGCAAGTCTCTCAATCCCCTCCCTGAGTCCTACTGCCCTTGTGAAATTATAGAGAGCAACACAGTGGTCTTTTACAGTCTTTCCCCTGCCCTTGATCTCATCCTTATAGGCCAAAAGCGGACTTCCTATTACCTGCCTTAATTCTTCAAGTCTCTCATAGTCATAATTAAAGCTTGTTTTACCCTTCTTATTCCATGGATTCTTCCACTGTCTAGCCCCCTTGATTCCACAGGCAAGGCAATAATTATCAACAGCATCAATCTCATCTATTGTAAGAGAGGTAAGGCCAGATCTAAGGTATCTTAGCATAGACTCATAAGTGAAATCTGTCTCAAGGACCTTAATTGCGCTTCTGATAAAGTCTATGGCCGAATTGTCTGTCAGGGCATGCTTCTGATCCTCAAAGACAGGCATAGAATTTCTCTTTAAGATATTGATAGCAAGCTGCATATAGGTCTCTGGGTCAGCTGAGACAAGGGCTATATCGCTGTATTTGTAGCCCTCAAATCTGGTCAGTCTCACAATCTCATCAACTGCATGTTCAATCTCATCCTTAGGCTGAAAAGCAACTGATAATTTAACATTCTCAGGTCCGTCCTTATAAACCTCATTATCCCTAAAGAGATGCTTCTCAATAAAGGCCAGATCCTTGACCTCCTTGCCATCCTTGCAAAATCGTGGATTTAGTTCATGCTTTAAGAATAAAGGCTTATCCACCTCAATATGGTTTTTATCTGCAAGGTCCATAAGCTTAAGATACATATCCGAACTCATAAAAAAGAGCTTAGTCATAGGATTAGCCACATTGAGCTTAGTAGACTCATCGCAGGTGATTGTCACATACTCATCAATTGCACTTTTAAAGATTCCATCAATAACCTTGTACTGTATAGGTGTAAAGCCTGTGAAAGCGTCAAAGATAAAAACAGAATTCTTCACAATCTCCGACTGATCTATCACGTCAGAGAGAACATCAAGAATTTCTTCCTTTGCTATATATTTCTCCCCCAGGTATTCCTCAAACTTCTCATAGATAAAGCCCAAATCCTTCAGTTTAACCTGAAGCCTCTCATCATCCTCAATCTGGTCTGCCACTTGACCTATCTGGGCCGGCTTTATACCATACTGCATAAACTCAGATATAACCGATTTTATTTCAGCAACCAAACCGGTATTGGACACAGAATTTGAGTAGAAGAGAAGCTTGTCCTTCTGCTTTGAGAGGATATATCTCACAAGCAAGCTTTTGCCAGTCTCATCCATAGGGTGCTTTCTCATACCGCCCAGCTCGGCAAATATATTGAAAGCCAGTCTGTCAAAGCTGATTACATCAATATTGATAAGCCCATGCTTTGGGTGTATCTCTATAAGTCTTTCCTGCACAGCCATTGTGTACTGCTCAGGTAGTATAAAAATATACTGTCTCTTAGGATGGCTCATAGCCTCCTCTATAATTTTCTTATAGATATACTCCGACTTTCCACTGCCTGAAGAGCCCTCAATGATATGTAACATATAAAACCCCCTTTAAAGAAAGAGCCAGTTTATGATCCAGCTCTATGGCTTGGTTCTTAAACTGACTCTTTTTCATCTTACCTAGATCCTAGTCCCTAAATTTGCCCCAAGTTTGAAGGCAAATTATTCAATCTAATAAGTCTTTTGTAAAGACTAGTTCTAAAATTCCTTCTCTGTTTCCTTCTCGACGTCGACAAAACCTGTGTAACCCTCATTTGCGAGTTTATCAAGGAATTTGCCAAGTTTCTTAGGTTTTACAAAGATTGAAGCTGCAATGCCCTTGGCTCTAACCTTCTCTGCCGCTGCATAAGCGCCCTCAACATTACCCTCTTCGTACATAACAGCCATTCTCTTAGCTCGACATTCAAGCTCTGTGCCATGCTCCATAAGAATTGTGTAAATTCTCTCAAATCCGATTGAAAATCCAACTGCTGGTATATCCTGATTTAAGAACTTACCAATAAGATTGTCATATCTTCCACCACCAGCTATAGCGCCCTTGAAGTCTATACTCTCAACCTCAAAAACTGTACCAGTGTAGTAGCCCTGACCTCTGACAAGTGACAAATCAAAGACAATGTCATAATCAATCTTCTTGAGCTTATCCACATGAGCAATTATTGTCTCAACACTCTCAATTGGAGCCTTATCTTCCACAAGAGTCTTAACATAGTCAAGTGAGTAGTCTCCCTTCTCAAGGAAGGCAACAAACTTCTCAACCGCAGTCTCATCAAAAGACTTAGCCTTCAACTCCTCAGCTACACCACTTGAACCAATCTTGTCCATCTTATCGAAAGTGATGCAAACACTGTCAAGATCCTCCTCCTTGAAGCCAAAGCCCTTAAGGCAGTTTCTAAGGATTCTTCTATCATTGATCTTAACCTTATAGTTCTTCATGCCTATTGCATCAAGAGCCTTGGTTGTTGTGAGTATAAGCTCAACCTCAGAATCGTTGGACTCTGAACCAATTATATCTATATCACACTGGACAAACTCTCTGAGTCTGCCTTTCTGTGGTCTCTCAGCTCTGTAAACTCTATCCATCTGGATAAACTTAGCTGGAAGTGTAAGCTTTTCTTTATTGTTAGCATAGTATCTTGAAAGTGGAAGTGTGAGATCATATCTGAGTCCAAGATCACAGAGTTCCTTATAGTGAGCTGGTGCATCACCGCTAGCTACTGCATTATTGATAGCCTTTGTGAGCTTGTCACCTCTCTTTAAAATTTCAAATATAAGATTAAGGTTTTCGCCTCCATCACTCTTGTCGAGATTTTCCATATCCTCGATAGCAGGAGTTACTATATGCTCAAAGCCATTCTCCTTATAGATATTAAGGATTGTGCTCTGAAGGTAGTCCCTTAATTCAACCTCACTTGGTAAATAATCATTAGTACCCTTTACTGATGTAACTTTCACTTTACTTTACCACCTCATCAATTGATTTACCTATATCTGTTCTCATGTACTTGTTTTCGAAATTAACCCACTCTGTTGCCTTATAAGCGTTAGCTCTAGCTTCCTTCAAGTCCTTGCCGAGTGCTGTGACACCGAGAACTCTTCCTCCGTTAGTCACAATCTTACCCTGATCGTTGAACTTAGTACCTGAGTGGAAGAGGTAGTAGCCTTCCTCCTCGTCAAACTTCTCCATACCAGTGATTTCAAAGCCTTTCTCATAAGCTACTGGGTAGCCGTCAGATGCAAGAATTACACATACACAGGCCTGGTCTGAGAACTTGAGATCTATCTGATCAAGTGTGCCATCTACGCATGCTTCAAATACATCAACGATATCATTCTCTAATCTTGGAAGTACAACCTGAGCCTCAGGATCGCCGAATCTTGCATTGTACTCGAGAACCTTAGGGCCGTCCTCTGTGAGCATAAGACCAAAGAAGATTACTCCCTTGAACTCTCTGCCCTCAGCAGCCATAGCATCAACTGTCTTCTGGTAGATATACTTCTTACAGAAGTCATCAACTTCCTCAGTATAGAATGGACTTGGTGAGAAGTTACCCATACCACCTGTGTTAAGGCCCTGATCTCCGTCCTTAGCTCTCTTGTGGTCCTGAGCTGATGACATAAGCTTGATTGTCTTTCCATCTACGAAAGAAAGAACAGAAATCTCGCGTCCTGTCATGAACTCCTCAACTACGATTGTGTTGCCTGAAGAGCCAAACTTCTTATCAAGCATAAGCTCCTTAACACCTTCCATAGCCTCTTCCTTAGTCTGGCAGATAAGAACGCCCTTGCCAAGTGCAAGGCCGTCAGCCTTGAGAACGATTGGGTATTTTGAAGTCTCAAGATATGCCTTAGCATCCTCAGCTGATGTGAATGTCTCATAAGCAGCTGTAGGTATACCATACTTTTTCATAAGATCCTTAGAGAAAGCCTTTGAGCCCTCAAGGATAGCTGCATTCTTTCTTGGTCCAAATACCTTAAGTCCAGCCTTCTCGAACTCATCGACAACCCCGCCAACCAATGGATCATCCATACCGATAACTGTTAAGTCTATCTCCTTCTCCTTGGCAAATGCTACGAGCTTATCAAACTCCATGGCCTTGATATCTACACACTCAGCAAGCTGAGAAATACCAGCATTGCCCGGTGCACAATAAATCTTATCAACTCTCTTGCTCTGTGAGAGCTTATAAACTATAGCGTGCTCTCTTCCGCCACTACCTACTACTAAAACTTTCATTTTACCTCCTAAGCAAAATCGAGCAGGAGTAAGAATTTACCCCCACTCGACTCAGTGTATGCATTATTAACTTATATCTAAACAACATGCCTATTACATTCAAGCAAGTATAAGCACCTATAAAAGACATTTATACTCTCTAAAAATAAGCATTTAGTTTTCCTTATTGGCAATCATATTGATAGCAGCTGGAAGAAGCTTCCACTCTGCCTGCTCCATAATTCTTCTCTGAAGAATCTCAGGAGTATCTCCGTCCTCAACTTCAATAGCCTTCTGGAATATGATTTCTCCTGTATCCATACCCTCATCCACATAGTGAACAGTTGCACCAGATACCTTCACACCCTTTTCCAAGGCAGCCTCATGAACCTTGAGTCCATAATAGCCCTTTCCGCAGAATGAAGGGATAAGTGATGGGTGAATATTGATAATTCTGTGTGAATACTCATGTACCATCTTTTCAGGAATCTTTACAAGGAAACCTGCAAGTACGATAAGGTCAACATTAAGAGAATTAACCTTTTCAAGAAGGGCATCATTGAATTCATCTCTTGTCTCATAAGACTTAGGTGAAACTACAACTGCCTCTATTCCGTTCTGTCTT
This sequence comes from uncultured Lachnospiraceae bacterium, assembly GCA_947164605.1. Taxonomy (GTDB): domain Bacteria; phylum Bacillota; class Clostridia; order Lachnospirales; family Lachnospiraceae; genus CAMUXE01. Next base: position 29,421 of record CAMUXE010000001.1, read on the forward strand.
GCTCTCTCAAGGGCATAAGCATCAGCATTATTGCTGATTACCGCAACGAGTTCTGTATTGGTAACCTCGCCTGCCTTAATAGCATCGATTATAGCCTGCAAATTGGTTCCTCCACCGGAAACCATGACAGCTACTCTTAGCATAGAGTAACTCCCTTCTCGCCAGCTTCAACCTGACCGATAACATACGCATCTTCACCAGCAGCTGCGATTGCAGCAAGTGTCTTATCAACATCAGCAGGATCAACAGCAAGTACCATACCGATACCCATGTTAAATGTATTGTACATAATCTTCTCTTCGATGTTTCCATCTGTTCTGAGCATTTCAAAAATAGGTGGAACCTTGTAGCTATCCTTCTTGATAACAGCTCTAACGCCGTCGTGAAGCATACGTGGAACGTTCTCATAGAAACCGCCACCTGTGATATGGCTGCATCCCTTAATTGTGACACCTGATTCTCTAACTGACTTTAAAGCCTTAACATAAATCTTTGTTGGAGCAATAAGAGCCTCACCGAGTGTTGTTCCAAGTGAATCATAATGTCTAGCTAATGACTCCTCTGTGATTGTAAATACATTACGAACAAGTGAGAAACCGTTTGAGTGAACACCGCTTGAAGCGATACCAACTAAAACATCACCAGCCTTGATATCCTTACCTGTTATAAGATCCTTTTCATCAACAACGCCTACTGCGAAACCTGCAAGGTCATACTCATCAACTGGGTAGAAACCAGGCATCTCTGCTGTCTCACCACCGATAAGTGCTGCACCAGACTGAAGACATCCTTCAGCTACGCCCTTAACGATTGTAGCGATCTTCTCTGGCTCATTCTTTCCACATGCGATATAGTCAAGGAAGAAAAGGGGCTCTCCACCTGCACATGCGATATCATTAACACACATTGCTACACAGTCAATACCAACTGTGTCGTGCTTATTCATTGTGAAAGCAATCTTTAACTTTGTACCTACACCATCAGTACCAGATACAAGTGTTGGCTTCTCCATATCCTTGAACTTCTCCATAGAGAATGCTCCTGAGAATCCACCGAGGTTTGTTAAAACCTCTGCTCTAGCTGTCTTTGCTACGTGCTCTTTCATGAGTTCTACTGATCTGTAACCAGCTTCAATATCTACTCCAGACTTTTTGTAATCCATCTATAATTCCTCCGTTTTTTAATAGTTCTTTACGCCAACTTCATGAAGTCTCTCGTTCTTCTTCTGAACGCTTGCCTTTAAGCCCTCACTGTAATCCTTAAGCTTAGCTAAAAGCTCAGCATCAGATGTAGCAAGGATCTTTGCTGCAAGAATACCTGCATTTGCTCCACCGTTGATTGCAACTGTGGCAACTGGGATACCTGTTGGCATCTGAACAATTGAATACAGAGAATCTCTACCGCCAAGAGATGTTGTATGCATAGGAATTCCAATTACTGGAAGTGGGAATATTGCTGCACACATTCCAGGAAGATGTGCTGCCATACCTGCTCCTGCAATAATTACCTTAAGACCTCTTTCTTCTGCTGTCTTAGCATACTCAAAGAAATCATCAGGTTCCCTGTGAGCAGAAATAATATCCATCTCGTATGATATCCCGAGCTGATCTAAGATATCTGCTGCTTTAGCCATGATCGGCATATCCGAATCAGAGCCCATAACAATACCTACTTTAGCCATAAGTGCATCTCCATTCTGCGACAGACCTGTCGCTAATCATTATCCTATATATTTTACTTTTTTTTAGACTTATAGTCAATCATGAGTTTTAAGGCCAGGTAAATCAAAGCTTAAATTTTACTCAAAGCTTCATTAAGTTTTGAGGTTCCCTCCAGGACAAATTTTCCATCTCTGATAAGATCACAAGCCTGTCCATCTTTATCTATAGCTCTTATATACTCAATCTGCTCATAAGGAATAGTTATATCTGTGTGGCAGTTAAAGTAAGCCTTGTCTGCAGCCTCTTTTCTAAGAATAGAAATCTCGTTGTCTCTTGAGATTATCTCCTTGCCGTCAGGATTGTAAACCTTAATATCCTCAGCTCTTGAGTAACAGCTGTCTCCAAGAGCAAAGTGAGGTCCCATCTTCTCAACTATGAGAATTGGAAGCTTGTAAAGTATGTCATACTTCTTAGCCAAGGCATAAGCATATGTGTTTGTTCCTATGGCAAATTCTCCGATAGGCAGACTCTTGTGGTTAAAAAGCACATTTTCCATGAAATATTTCTTATTGTCTTCTGGATCCTCAAAGTTGTCACAGCTGTATGATTCTACCATGCCATCCTTGAACTCAACCTTAAGGTTCACGAACTTGCAGTCATTCAGATAAACCTCGCTGACATTTAATATTCCTGTGCTTCCCGCAAGAACTGGAGTAGTGAAAACCTCTCCCAAAGGAATATTCACGTCTGCCAGACAGTTTTCAAACACGGTCTGCTTAGAGTAGTCATCAATATCTTTTATTTTGATCTTAAGATCAGTCTGATTCTGGCCCTTGCCCTTAACTTCCACATAGTCAGCCCTATCAAGACAGTCTATAATTGACTGCTGAATCTCTTTATAAGTGTCATAATCAAGAGTGTTTACGACAACTATCTCCTTGAATATCTCCTCAAAGTCCTTACCAATCTGTGGTGTAGGATAGGCAATAATTGTAAAGCTTCTCTCCTCACCCTTTATATATTCATTGACTATCAAGGATGCCTCATTCTGATACTTAACGTAGAGCTTTTGCTTCTTCTCGTCAAATCTCAAGGCTGCCTCATTGTTTTTTGGAAGATATGGGTCCTCACCAAATATTTCCATAACAGCCGGTCCTGCCATATATGAGGCAAGCTCCTTATTCTGCTCATAGGCATACTTGAGGGCTCCAATTCTTCTAGACAAGCAATCCTGATCCATAAAGAGACTGGAATCAAACTTGTGGTCGAAGTCAAGTTGTCTATTTGGTATTGCGCCGTAATAGCCAACTCTGCCACCTATACCCTTACTTATAACATGACTTGCAGCCCTGTAAATAACTGGTTCAAGTCCCAAGAGTCTAAACTGTCTTATCTCCTCCTTGACCAATCTCTCAAAGCCCAGGTTATATCTAATATTTACTGTCTTTTTCTTTTTTAAGTCCTTGCCGGTCAGTTCAAAGCCTTTTCTATAGCCCTCTACAAAGGTATAGGCCATAGATTCAATTTCCTCCTTGCTGAGACTTGCTATAAATTCAGCTGTTTTTATCTCCACATCTGTGACATATTCGCCGTATTTAAAGAGATAATTAGCCTTAGTCAGGTCTGAGTTCTCTATTATCTTAACTGCAAAGTCAAGACTTGGATCTATGCCTTCCCTAACTCTTCTTCCTATAAATTCATCGCTCAAATCACTGTTGTACCAGTAAAAAGCATCTGTCACATAGTGATATCTGTCATTAGCGCTCATATCAGAATCAGACAAAAGGCCATACACCTCAAGAAAGAGCTCATAGAGAGCCAAAAGTTCAACATCTCTCTTTTCGTATATATATACAATAGCTCCTCTGATTTCTACATATATGGCAGCAAGGACTGCTCCAAGCTTATCTCCCTCTAAAAAAGCCGGGTTTGCAAAACTTTTATCATATTTTTTAGGCAGTATATCCTCATAGAGCGAAGCATTGGCCGCAATCAAGTCATCAAGACTGCTCTTTTCAAGGCCTCCCTCTTCAAGCCAAGCCCCGTGTTTCTCTATCTTTAAAAGAAAATCTGCCACATGCTTTAAGTATGTGGCATAATTACTAGTATTTTCTTCAGTTGAAATCTCGCTGATTCGCTCAAGAGCCAGCTCTTTTCTTTCTTCCATGTTATCTGTTAACATACTAAAACCTTCCAGTTTGTCTTATATACCTGTTCCCATAAGAAAGATAAATATCATAGCAACCGTCATAATGCCGCACATGATTGAACCCACTTTGGAAAAAGTATAAAATTTGTCGGCCTCCTTAAAGCTAAGGAGCCCTATTATTGTTCCTATAGCAGACAAGATAAGGCTCATAAGTCCCAGTGTTCCAACCTGCATACCTGCATGTCCACTTGCCTTGAATGAGATAAATATAGCCCAAAGCAGGCAAGCTATAGAAGCCAGTCCCATGATTGTTGAAATTACTCCGCCAAGAGACTGACTCTTATCCGAAAACTTGTATTTATTAAATATCTTCATAATCCTTAACAACCTAATATCTTATAAGCCAATAAAGCTTAAAAATCGCATAACCTATGATGCCTCCCAATGTATTTAAGACAACGTCGTCCACATCACAAGTTCCAATCTTCATAAAGAGCTGCACACTCTCTATCACAGCACTCAAAAAGAAAGACCAGAAAAAGACCTCACAAAAAATAACCTTTTTCTTGGTAAATATCAGAGGTAAGAGGAAACCAAATGGCATAAAGGCAAGTATATTGCCAAAGAAATTCAGGGAAAATGAAAAATTCTTTGCGACAGCCGGGTTTGCAATCAATTGTCTCATAGGGCCAAAAAGTTGTAAATTGTAGCGATAGTACTGGGCTGTACTTCTGTCAAACATATCAGAAAAGAATACAAAGTATAAAAGTATCCCCATATACACAAGATACAGCAGTCTCTTGATAAACATCTTAAGGCTACTGTACTTTTTACTTTCTCTCCCGCTCATAATCAAAAGAGTTTATCAGGCTTATGTGCTAAAAGCTTTGCGCCTGAAACTATGAGAAGCACTCCAGTTGTAATACCTGCAACAACTGCAACTATGCCCATTGCAAGGTTTAAAACTCCTGTTCTTTTAATCTTCTTAAAAATTACTTCATCCATGATTATCCTCCTCGATATTATCACTTGGCTTATTTTTTGCCTTTTATGCTAATGCTCCGTACACATTATAGTACTCATCAAGTGCCTTCTTTATATCATCATTGATAACTACTTTGCCATCAATCTCCTTATTGTAGAGAAGGTCACAAACTTCCTCCATTGTAACAATAGCTCTAGCTGGGAAACCGTATTTCTCCTCAATCTCAGAGAGAGCACTCTTCTCGCCTTTTCCCTTCTCCATTCTGTTCAATGAAACCATAAGGCCCTTGATCTCTACATCTCCCTGAGCCTTAATGATTGGGAATGTCTCCTCAATTGACTTGCCAGAAGTTGTTACATCCTCGATAATCACAACCTTATCTCCATCTTTGATTGGGCTGCCAAGCAAGATACCTGCATCGCCGTGATCCTTAGCTTCCTTACGATTTGAGCAGTAACGAATCTCCTTGCCATATAGTCTGTTGTAAGCTATTACAGTTGCTACACTGAGTGGAATACCCTTGTAGGCTGGTCCAAAGAGAACATCAAAATCATCGCCGAAATTCTCATGAATTGACTTTGCATAATACTCTCCAAGTTTCTCCAACTGACTACCTGTAACGTAAAGTCCAGCATTCATAAAGAAAGGTGACTTTCTGCCACTCTTTAAAGTGAACTCGCCAAACTTCAACACATTGCAATCTACCATAAACTTAATAAATTCTTCTTTATACTGTTCCATCTCAAATCTCCTAAATTTAAAATTTTGCCTAATCTTACCACAAGAGTCTGTCTTTTTAAATCCCCTAAAATTATCAGCCTACACAGCCTCTAATCTCAGCCAAATCCTTAATACCCTTCTCTTCCATAAATTGACGGATTCCGTCAATCACCTTAAGTGTAGTGAAAGGATCATTAAAGTTTGCTGTTCCAACCGAAACTGCAGTAGCACCTGCCATGATAAACTCAAGTGCATCATAAGCTGAAGCAATTCCACCCATTCCAATAATAGGAAGGCTTGTCGCATGAGCCACTTCATAAACCATACGCACTGCAACAGGCTTTACAGCTGGGCCAGACATTCCACCAGTCTTGTTTGCAATGGCAAATGTTCTGCGATTTACATCAATCTTCATACCTGTGATTGTATTGATGAGGGAGAGGGCATCTGCACCACCCGCCTCACAAGCTCTTGCCATATCAGCAATGCTTGTGACGTTTGGACTCAGCTTCATAATTACAGGCTGTTTAGCAACCTTCTTGACCGCCTCTGTGATTTTTCTGGCAGCTTCCGGCTGTGTACCAAAAGCGATTCCGCCCTCCTTGACATTAGGGCATGAGATATTGATTTCAAGCATGTCAACATCATCTACAGTGGCAAGTCTCTCAACTGCCTCAACATACTCTTCCTCACTGTGTCCGCAGACATTTACAATCTTTACTGTATCATAAGCCTTAAGAAAATCGACATCTCTCTCAATAAATGTATCAAGGCCTGGATTCTGAAGGCCTATAGCATTGAGCATTCCACCTCTAGTCTCTGCCATTCTAGGTGTTGGATTTCCTTCCCAAGGAGTGATAGCCACACCCTTTGTTGTGATTGCTCCGAGTTTAGAAAGGTCAAAGAACTGACTGAACTCCATTCCAGATCCAAATGTTCCGGAAGCGACAGTCACTGGGTTTTTCCACTCAATACCTGCAATATTAATTTTCATATTTGCCTCAGCCATCAGATCTCTACCTCCCTTGCATCGAAAACAGGACCTTCTGTGCACACTCTCTTATTCTTCACCTTTGAATGTCCGTCAACTTCCTTTGATTTACAAACACAAGACAGGCAAGCGCCCATTCCGCATGCCATTTTCTCTTCAAGTGAAATATAGGCTTCCTTGTCATGTGCAATTGCATAATTCTTAATAGCACGGAGCATAGGCATAGGGCCACAAGCGTAGAGCACATCAGCATCAAGGCCGAGCTCATCCACTGCATTAAGCACATTACCCTTAGTTCCACAAGAGCCATCTTCTGTTGCAATATATACCTGACCGTATTTCTCAAACTCCTCATTCAAGAAGAGCTCATCTCTGTAGCCTAAAACTATCTGCTTTTCGCAGTCAAGTTCTTTGGCCAAATTAAGCATAGGAGGAATACCAATTCCACCGCCAAAGATAAGAGCTTTTTTCTTGTTTGAAAGGTCATATCCATGGCCGACAGGTCCCTGAATCTCAACCTTATCCCCAGTCTCAAATTCTGAGAACTCTTTTGTGCCTTCTCCAACTGCTCTAAAAACAAGTCTAAGTTTATTTCCTTCTGTAAGGCACACACTTATTGGTCTTGGAAGAAGTCTTGCCTTGTCCTTGCTGTAGACTAGCACGAACTGTCCTGGGACAGCTTCCTGCGCTATTTTTTCTGTTTCAAACCAGATATCATATACATCTCCTGCAATCTTATCCTTGCTGATCACAGTGGCAGTCTCTCTGTATGCCATATTTGCCTCCATCTATTTATTGATTTTCAAATTAAAGAACTCTTCTGATATCCTCAACCATGTCTACTGCTGCCTGGTAAGAAGCCTTAGCATAGTCTTTTTCGCTAAACTTAGCAGCATACTCTTCTTTCTTGTAAGCTGCAATAATTCCTCTTGAGCTGTTTACAATAGCGCCAAGTCCGTCTGAGTTAAAGAAACCAGCGAGATCATCTGCTGTGCCTCCCTGTGCGCCGTAACCAGGAACAAGAATAAGAGCCTTTGGCATAAGCTTACGAAGCTGTGCACCCATCTCTGGATATGTTGCTCCAACAACTGCTCCTACATAGCTGTAATTATCTCCCATGGCATCTGCGCCCCACTCATTAACCTTATCTGCAACATGCTCATATAAAGGCTTGCCATCGATAAGTCTATCCTGGAACTCGCCGCTTGATGGGTTAGATGTCTTAACAAGTATAAAAATACCCTTCTTCTCAGCCTTACATACATCTACAAATGGCTTGATGCCATCTGTGCCAAGGTAAGGGTTAACTGTAGCAAAATCCTCATTGAAGGCGCTGACACTTGATGAGCCGATCTGAACCTTGCCAAGATGTCCGACTGCATATGCCTCTGAAGTAGAGCCAATATCGCCTCTCTTAACATCGCCTATTACTATAAGGCCATTCTCGTGACAGTAGTCAACTGTTCTCTGGTATGCCTCCATACCAGGAAGTCCAAACTGCTCATACATAGCTACCTGTGGCTTAACAGCTGGAACTACATCCTTAATCTCATCGATAATTCCTTTATTAAACTGCCAGATTGCCTCAGATGCGCCTTTTAAAGTCTCACCGTATTTGTCAAATGATGCCTGCTTGATGAAATCAGGTACAAAGCCAAGCTTTGGATCTAAGCCCACAACTACTGGTGCCTTCATATCACTGATTTTTCCCATCAACTTGTTAATCATCTTATATCCTCCTAAATTCCCTTTATCTTTATATGCATTAACCTACTTTAAAGCTTTGCAATATCCTTGTCAACAATTGTCTCATTTCCATCCTTGTGAGCATATACAACCTTACCTGCCACAATTGTGTACTTGACACTTCCCTTTACTTCTCTTCCCTCAAATGGGGTGTTCTTTCCAAGTGAAGCAAACTTTGTGCTATCGATTACATACTTGTCATTAGGATCAATTATTGTAATGTCCGCTATTCTTCCTGCCTGAAGCACTCCCTTGTCAAGTCTGAGCACTTTAGCCGGATTCAGGCTCATTTTCTCAGCCATCTGAATCGGACTTATCACTCCCTTCTCAACCAACTCTGACCAAATAAGGCTCACAGTTGTCTCAAGAGCTGAAGCTCCGAAAGGAGCCTCAAGGAAGCCTCTATCTTTTTCTGTCTTATGATGAGGAGCGTGATCGGTACATATACAATCTATAACACCATCAGCCAAGGCTCTTCTCAGGCCCTCCACATCATCCTTGTCCCTGAGTGGTGGACATATCTTAAAATCAGCATCACTTCCATCTATGTCATTATCTGTAAGTATGAGATGATGAGCTGTAACCTCACAGGTCACAGGCAAGCCCTTCTCCTTGGCAAATTTGATAAGTTCAGCCGAATCCTTAGTTGTCACATGGCAGACATGAAGCCTTGCACCTGTATTTTTAGCCAGTATTAAATCTCTGGCAACCATTGTCTCTTCTGCAGAATCAAGAATTCCGTAAAAGCCCAGTTCTTTAGCCCTATTGCCGGCATTCATAACGCCTCTCTTTGCAAGACTTTTATCCTCGCAATGTGCAAATACCGGAATATCAACCTCTGCTGCCAATCTCATAGCCTGTCTGGCAACTCTAGAATCCATAACTGTATTGATATCTTCGCTCACAGCCACAGCGCCTGCATCTTTCAAGGCGTCAAAATCTGTCAGATACTCGCCCTCCTCCGCAGCTGTAACCGCAGCCACAGGAAGCACATTTACGCTTGAGACATCTTCTGCCTTTTCAATAACGTACTTAATAATCTCAACATTGTCCATGACAGGTCTTGTGTTAGGCATACAGCATATAGTAGTAAAACCGCCTCTTGCCGCAGCTCTGGTTCCTGTTCTTATTGTCTCCTTGTGTTCAAAGCCAGGTTCTCTGAGATGGGCATGCAGATCGACAAATCCAGGCATTACATAGTCGCCAGAAGCATCAATCACACTGTCTGCATCCTCATCACTGATATTCTCCGCAATTTCCACAACAACATTATCATCAATCATGATATCAGCAATCTTGTCATATCCACTCTCAGGATCAAGTACCCTTCCACCTCTAATTAATGTTTTCATATTTTCTCCTTATATGCATAAACGCTCTTTTTTCTCATCCTCTATGACATAGTTTGAGCCCTCAAGCTTTTTGCCTAAATAATTCCTCTCAAATTCAATTGAAGAAACCGGTCTGCCATAGTAGAAGCCCTGAATAAAGTTTACTCCAAGATTCTTAATCATCTTGCACTGTTCCTCATTCTCAATACCTTCAACTACAACCTTTGTTCCAATTGTCTTTGACAGTTCAACAATCAGCTTTACAAAAGACTGAGCATACTCATCTGTCAAAATGTCATCTATAAATGTCTTATCGACCTTGATTACATCAAGTGGCAATTTTTTAATATAATTGAGCGATGAATATCCAGTACCGAAATCATCCAGAGCTATATTAAAGCCAGATTCCTTGAATTCTTTGATTATCTTCAAAACCCTGTCCATATCATTGATAGCAAAAGACTCTGTCACCTCAAGAGTTAAGTTCTTAGGATTTACCCCTGTCCTCTTGGTCATATTCTTAATATTCTCAACAATATTCATCTGCAAAAGCTGTACAACCGAAAGATTAATATTAATCTTAAAGTCTGGGAATCCCATATCATTCCACTTTTTGCACTGCAAGCAGGCTTTTTCAAAAACATAATCACCTATATCAGTGATCAGGCCCAGGTACTCAGCCAAAGGAATAAACTCGCCTGGTCCTATAAAGCCCAAGGCCTTGCTGTCCCATCTCACAAGCGCTTCGCATGAAACGCATTCGTTATTTTCTGTGTTTATAACAGGCTGATAGTAAACCAAAAATTCTTCAATTTCAGTAGCTATTGCCTGACGCATATTGTTTTCAATATCATAGCGCCTTGAAGTATTTATGCCCTTCTTGCTGTCATAATATGCATATCTGTTTTTACCGCTAATTTTAGCCTCATACATGGCCATATCAGCCATCTTAACAATCTCATTAACATCAAGACTGTTGTCAGGAAAGATAGCCACGCCCATACTCATGGTACACAGATACTCTGTTCCCATTAAATCCCATGGCTTATTAAAGAGGCTGACGATTGCCTTGATAATTCTATCTATACCGTCATAGCTATCATGATCCACTATGACTAAGAACTCATCTCCTCCCATCCTGTAGCAGTGCTTCCTAATCATAGGTATATTCTGCAGGTTAGATGCAATTTCCTGCAGAAGAATATCTCCAAACTGATGGCCCAAGCCATCATTTATATGCTTAAAATCATCGAGATCAAGGAAAAGAACTGCTCCTTTCTCACCTGTCTGTGCAGATCTGGCAAGCAGTTTAACCAAGTCTGTCTCTGATTTCATTCTGTTATATATACCTGTCAGGAAGTCATTATTGGCCTGATATTCAATCTTTTGCTGATTTTTCTTCTGCAGGGTTATATCACTTGCATTGCAAACTATTGCATCGCTGCCATCAATCCAGGTAAGGCCTGAAAACTTTATTGAGAACCAAAGTCCGCTTCTCGCATCATAGTGTTCAACCGGCTTTAGGTTAAATTGCAAATTATCCAAATCAGGCATCTTGTTCTCAGTCACACTCTTCAATGCTCTTCTGTATTCCTGAGATGACTTTGCAATATCATTTTCAAAGAGAACATTGCCATTATTCCTGTCAAATACCATGATTCCAGACCCAATTCGGCTCAAAATCTCTCTCAAGACTTCATAGGATGATATTAAAGAATTATTTGTAACCTTTCTCTGCGCGATACTTTGAACGATCATGGTTACATCTTTAATAAACTGAATCTGTTCCTCACTAAATTTTATCTCATTGCGGCTCTCTATGATTGCAAAATACATAGCACAGACGCTATTTATATGAATAGGCACAAAGACGCATGTCTTAAAGCCCAATTTGTCCATTATTTTCTTCTGCGACTCTGTCAGGTCTGAATATGTAGTTACCAAAGCCCCCTGATCATCAGCAAGAAAAAAACCGTCAGCCCTGAATGGTCCTTTTTCCAATTTTCTTGCTTTCTCACTCGAATAGTCAACAGCCAGATTAAGGCTTGAACCATCTGATGAAATCTGATAAATTCCAGCATTGGACGTGAACAGGAATCTCTGTGCCTCTTTAATTACATACTTCATTGTGTCATAAAATGTATCAGTAGAATCAAGGGCCGTTATAATATTAGTCAACACATCATCTTTGAGTACAAACTTGTCCATATTTTTGCTCCTCGTCTTCCCCCTCAAATCAAGTAAAATAGGCAAACTTTTTCAAGTATTATTATACATAATTAATGCTTTTTTGGGAACTTATTTGAAAAATTTTTGTCTAATCTTGATTAATCCCTTTTTTGCATGATATTATATGTCCCAGTATAAGTATAAAGAGGTTAAGATATGGATATTATTCAGTACCAAACCAAACTAAAAGCTGATGGGGACACTTACAAAAAGATTGTTTTCTGGAATCGTTTTATAAAGAACCCAACTGAGCTGATATTGACTATTGCCCCAGCTATCATTGCCACAGTCATGCTGGCAATGGGCTATATAAGCACATTTATAGCTGTTATATATGCAGTTTGCTATTTTTACCCAATATATATCTTTTTTGTTCAGTTCAAATCAGCTGTAAATTACCACTTAAAGAACAGGCCTAAATCAGAAAGCGCACCATGTCTCATGACAATCACCACAGACATGATCACAGCGCAGATTGACCTTGATAATGAGCAAAGTATTGAAAACTATGATTGGAATGACTTTACTACCATTTATTTCAAGCAGGGTTACTACCTTATGTTTGACAAGTCCAAAATGCTGGTAATGTTCAACAGTCAGGATATGAGCCAGGAGCAAAGAGAGGCTTTTCCAGATTTGATAAAAAGAAGCATAGATCTAAACAAGTGCAAATTAGCCTTTTAAGTCCAAATAGGCTTTTAAACTTAAAGAAATCCCATATGAGTGTGTCAGCCTCAATTTCCAGATTTAAAATCTAGCAATTGCAAGCTTGCACTCATATGGGATTTTATTTTAATTAAAACCTATTATTTTATTCATTACCTTGTAGCCTATTGCAGAAATCTTTCTGCCTACATGGCCTGACAAATTAACAGAATTGCCAAGAATGCTGTATCTGAGTTCCTTATAAAGCTTTGGATTTGTGCCCTTTGCGTATTTCCACAAATCTTCCTTCTTCTTTAAGTTCTCTTTAGTGCCACTGATTATCAAGAATATTGATGAAACCTCCATCATAATTCTCAAATAATTTCTCATGTATTTTCTACACTTTTCAGTCTCTGGCTCATTCTCATTGTAGAAATCAATCATTCTCCTTGTCACAAAGAGCTGCTGATCTATTCTAGAAATCATCACAGACTCATTGACAGACTGATCATCTCTTCCGATGAAATATCTGTATAAATTAGCATTGATATAATACATCTTCTTTACAGCCACAAGAGGTTCAAAGACAAATATATTATCCACATAGAATGTGTGCTTTGGAAGCTGAAGTCCGCAATCCTTAAGCACCTGAGTGCGATAGATAGCACTGTGCATAAGAATATACTGATCGACCTTAAATCTGCCTATATCCTCCCATCCAAAGAACTGGCATATCGGAAAGACATTTTCATAATGAATTATCTTCTTTCTCTTGGCTCCGACTTTCTCATATACATAATTAGAGATTACCAAATCTGGCATATTGTCGTCTTTAAACTCCCTGAGTGTAGATAAAACCTTTTTGTAGGCCTTTGCATCTATCCAGTCATCGCTGTCAATAACCTTGAAGAATTTGCCGCTGGCATGCGCAAGGCCTGTATTTACAGCCTGTCCATGTCCGCCATTTTCCTGATGTATAACTTTTACAATATTAGGATACTTTGCTTCATACTCCTTAGCAATCTCAAATGTATTATCCTTAGTAGAACCGTCATCTACAATTATTACTTCAACATCCTCATCAGCGTTACCGATAGCCGATTCTATACTATGCCTCATATACTCAGCAGAGTTATAGCAAGGAATTGCAAAACTTATTAACTTCAAAACTACATCCTTTCAGGGCACTCGATACCTAAAAGATCAAGGCTTGCAAGCAAGATATCGCGTGTCAGTGTAATAAGAGCAATATAGCTCTTCTTTTTCTCAGGATCTGTCTCAGCAAGAATCTTAGTGCTGTGATAGAAACCGTTAAATGCATTGGAAACCTCATAGATATACTGGCATATCTTATGTGGTGCGTACTCCTTATATGCTGACTGAATTACGTCTGCATACTTGATTAAAGAGAGCTCCAAAGCCTTCATAGAAGCGTTGTCCACTGCATTTATCTTGAGATCCTCTATTTTAGCAGCATCGCTTTCCTCAAGATATCTATTTAATATAGACTTAATTCTTACTACTGTGTAAAGAATATATGGTCCTGTATTACCCTCAAATGATGAGAAGGCATCCAAATCAAAGATATAATCCTTTGAGGCCTGATTAGAGAGGTCTCCGTATTTCAAAGCGGCAAGTCCTACTATTCTAGCTGTCTCCTGTGCCTCATCCTCACTCATAGAACGGTTCTCAACGATTCTGTCATATACAGCCTTTCTGATATCCTCAATGAGGACCTGAAGTCTCATTACACCGCCGTCTCTTGTCTTAAAAGGATGGCCATCCTTGCCATTCATAGTGCCAAAGCCAAGGAACTTGAGCTCTGCATCTGAATTTACAATGTTAGCCTTTCTGGCTGTTCTAAAGACCTGAATAAAGTGTAATTCCTGTCTCTTGTCTGCTGTATAGATATATCTATCTGGATTGTAATCCTTTTCTCTCTCCACAAGTGTGGCAAGATCAGATGTTGCGTAAAGAGCAGCTCCGTCAGACTTACGCACAAGACATGGTGGATATTCCTTATTGTCACTTTCCTCTGCTATATCAACTACTACAGCTCCCTCACTCTCGTGAGCGATGCCTTTTTCAATCATGTCTTCAACCATAGTGTCTATATATGGCTGTGCATCACTCTCTCCCTTCCAGAGTTCAAATGATACATTTAGATTGTCATAATTCCTTTTTAAGTCCTTTTTAGAGACATCCATAATATGGTTCCAAATAGCTCTGCATGCCTTGTCTCCACTCTGAAGCTTGAGTGTAGCCTGGTGAGCTCTCTCCATAAATGCTGCATCTTCCTTAGACTTCTTGCTAGCTACAGGATAAATCTCCTCCAACTCAGATATTGTAAATGGAGCCTCACTTGGATACTCGCCCTGATAAGACTCATCAAAATATACTAATTCTGGCTTTCTATCTCTAAGTTCCTCAATGATGAGGCCCATCTGAAGGCCCCAATCGCCAAGATGAACATCTCCGATTACCTTATTTCCAGCATATTTCTGAATTCTCTTAATAGATTCTCCAATTACTGCTGAACGCAAATGGCCTACATGCAATGGTTTTGCGGCATTAGCTCCACCGTAATCCACGATTACAGTCTTCGCATCTTCACTGTTTCTATAGCCAAATTTCTCATCTTCCTTCATAGCAGTAACCTGGTCTGCCAAAGCCTGCTTTGAAACCTTAATATTAATAAAACCCGGCTTTACAGAAACTATCTCCTCAAAGACTGGATTCTCGCTAATCTTTGCAACTACCTCATCAGCAATAATAAAAGGTGCCTTATGGTAAGCTTTTGCGATTGCCATGGCACCATTACACTGATACTCGCAAAGATCAGGTCTGTTAGAAAGTGAAATCTTGACATCTGCCTCATATCCGCACTGGGCAAATCCTTCGCTCACTACCTTTGTAATCTGATCAATCAAAGTATACATCTTATTTTCCCTTTATCATTTAATCATTCATAATCTTATCAATACAGTTGATAATCACATCTGCATCGAAAGGCTTTTCAATAAAATCGAGAGCGCCTCTCTTAAGAGCTTCAATCATATTGGACTTCTGCGCAGCTGCAGAGACCATAATAATCTTAGCATCTGGATCCTTTTCAATAATCTCTTTTGTTGCCTGAATTCCATCCATAACTGGCATTGAAATGTCCATTGTAACTAAGTCAGGCTTATATTCCTCGTAAAGTTCAACGCCCTCCTGACCATTCAAAGCTTCTGCCACAATTTCATGGCCGCTTCCTTCAAGCATATTTTTCAAAAATCTTCTTGATGTCTTAGAATCATCTACTATCAATATTCTAGCCATAAGTCACCTCCAAGAACATAACCTAATATATTTTTAAGTATACAACATCAATGTTTTCATGACAACATCAATGTTTTCATGTCTGCCAGGAAGAAAGAATAAGATAGGCCGCATCTTTCGACACGGCCCACCAAAAAATTACTCTTCTACGCTATAGTTTGGAGCTTCCTTAGTGATGTGAATATCATGTGGATGGCTCTCTCTAAGAGCAGCTGATGACATTTTAATAAACTTTCCAGTTTCCTGAAGAGTCTTGATGTCCTTAGCTCCACAGTAACCCATTCCTGAACGAATACCACCTACAAGCTGGAAGATTGTATCTTCTACACTGCCCTTGTAAGCAACTCTTCCTTCAACACCTTCTGGAACAAGCTTTTTAGCTCCTGACTGGAAGTATCTATCCTTACTGCCATTCTCCATAGCAGCGATAGAACCCATGCCTCTGTATACCTTAAACTTTCTGCCCTGGAAAAGCTCGAATGTACCAGGAGCCTCATCGCAACCTGCAAGAAGGCTACCAAGCATACATACATTACCACCGGCAGCAAGTGCCTTAACAACATCTCCTGAGAACTTGATACCACCATCAGCAATAACAGGAACTCCGTACTTTTTAGCCTCAGCATATGCATCCATAACAGCAGATACCTGAGGAACACCGATACCAGCAACGATTCTTGTTGTACAGATAGAACCAGGACCGATACCAACCTTAACTGCATCAACACCAGCCTCGCAGAGAGCCTTAGCAGCTTCGCCTGTTGCGATATTACCAGCAATAACCTGAAGATCAGGGAATGCTGACTTAATCTCCTTGAGTGTTGTGATAATATTCTTTGAATGGCCATGAGCTGAATCAATTACGATACAGTCAACCTTTGAATTTACAAGAGCGCTAACTCTATCCATAACATTAGCTGTGATTCCAACTGCAGCACCTGCAAGAAGTCTGCCCTGTGAATCATGTGCTGAGTTTGGATACTGAATCTGCTTCTCGATATCCTTGATTGTAATTAAGCCTCTGAGCTTGTACTCATCATCAACGATTGGAAGCTTCTCTTTTCTAGCCTGGCCAAGAATCTTCTTAGCCTCTTCAAGTGTGATGCCAACCTTAGCTGTAACAAGATTCTCTGATGTCATGCACTCCTTGATAGGTCTCTTATAGTTCTCTTCGAACTTAAGATCTCTGTTAGTAATAATACCAACAAGCTTTCCACTCTCGTCTGTTATAGGAACGCCTGAGATTCTGAACTTAGCCATAAGATTGTTTGCATCTTCAAGTGTATTGTCAGGATGAAGATAAAATGGATCAGTGATAACACCATTTTCTGAACGCTTTACCTTATCAACCTCTTCAGCCTGCTCTTCAATAGACATATTCTTGTGGATGATACCGATACCACCCTGTCTAGCCATAGCAATTGCCATTCTGTGTTCTGTGACTGTATCCATGCCTGCACTCATCAAAGGTACATTAAGTTTAATTGAGTTTGTAAGCATTGTAGATGTGTCAATCATATTAGGTGTGACCTCTGAATACTGAGGTACAAGCAATACGTCGTCAAATGTGATGCCTTCGCCAATAATTGTAGCCATTTTAAATCTCCTTTTCATAAATTTAATCCGGTGACTATGCCTTAATTATAGCCCAATCAAGGAATACGTCCACCATTTAAGTATTTCTGACTAGTTTAACAAAAGCACTAGTCTAAGTCAATATCAAAATTTTGTACAATTTGATATTTAAAATAAATATTTCTAAAGAATTAATCCCTTTAAGAATTATCATAGATAGCTTCCTAAAAGCTTATTTAAAAATCTGCCTCCTGGCTATCATAGTCATATGCTGCATATGGTTCAAAAGTGTCCTCAACCTGAAAGACACCCCTTTTAGCAACCGAAGCTATAGCCTCTGCCATTCGCTCATTTGGCTGTATGTAAATTCTAACCATCTCATTCTCACTGTTGTAAGTGTAGATAACAAAGGCGTGCTCAGTTGTCACATTGTCCGAGTAGTCATAAGTTCTAAGGTCCTTGCCAGCCATTCTCATCGCAGCCTGGCTTGTAGGCTCAGCTATAAGTTCAGCCTTTCCTATATTATATACGCCACATCTTCTCCTCAGATTTTTTGACATTATCTTGTCCACGGTAAGCTCGTCGGCAACCAGGCTATACTCATATTCCACCCTGTAATGCCTAAAAACTAAGACGGTAAATGCTATGAGTACAGCGGCAAGTATTAGTCCATAAGCCATAGTCTGCGGTATTGTTGTAATTGCTAGCAGGCAGGCTATAATAAGAACCGCTTTATAGAACTTAGCCATCTTAGGCTCCTTGGCTGCAATAATCTGTTCAACTTCCATCTAGTAAATTTCCTTTTCAATAATAGTATGAGATTAGACCCCTTAAGCTGTATATGAGATGCTTATTCGTCAAGAAGATCAAATCTCTCTCTTAGTTTAGCACACCATACAGGATCTATAAAGCTTTCAATCTCGAACAAAACTTTGTCTGGGCTTTCAGGCTCTTTGAAATAGCCCTGACCCCCGGCCGCAAAGGAAGCTCTCTTTGTCAGGTCATCCCCCATCATCTTAGTCATGTAATCTCCGACATATGCCGACTCGCCGCCCAAGCTATCCGAAAAGGCCTCAGGGTAGATAAGGGACTGGATCTTCTTTCTGCCATCACATGTATCATGGCCATCAGTAGCTTTCTCACCCTCTACCTGATCAAGGCCGCTAGAATCCTCAGCCACTAACCTAGCAGTCAATAAATCGACCTCTGTTTTATAGAATACAGCCTCAGATGTTTCAGCCTTCCAAGGTCTTGCAAAATATCCCGGCTTAGCTGCCAAAATCGACGCTGTCTCATCTAAAGCCTTTGTGGCCCTGACATGACATCTGTCAAAGAAGTAGCCTCTCGGTGCATTCTGCTGAGGAGCTGATATATAGAAAACTTCCCTGTCATCGTCACTTGTATTAGAGACTAGCTCACACTTGTAAAAGACAGCTTTCATGCCGCCAAATATATAGTCAATACTTCCATATATTTTGCACTCCTTAAAGAAGGCACTTGTCTCAATTCCTCCAAACAAGGTATCCTGCCTACTGACAAAACTGCACTTATCAAAACATATCTCATCAAGTCCATCAACCAGGGCTAAAGCTGCCGCCCTTTCAAGGAAGCTATAATCCTGAACATCAGTGCTGAATTTTTCTTTCGAAAGTCTCTCTCCAAAAGCTGAGAGACCAGTAGCCATATCATTGACCATGACTATATCCTGACTAAATTTTTCAGACACGTATTGGTTATATGAGTTCTCAAAAATTACATTGCTGGCTTCAAAACCGCTGGAATGGACAACAACTGTCGCATTCCAATATGAGCCCTGTCCAATTCCCGAACCAGGATTTTGGATGCCAGGACAAGCATTAGCCTTGTTGATTCTAAGAGCCTCATCGCTGTACTTGCAATCTCTGCCCATAGAGTAATAAGAGTAGCCATAGCCATAATATGACGTAATTCTAACCGCTCCGTCCTTTATGTCTACACCTTTATTAATAAGGTCTGTGTTAGGCTTATCACAAGCATTGTAAAGATGGACATTATCCTCATCTATAACTAGCATTTCCTCGTAATTACCAGCATCAATCCTTATGCGAACCGGCTCCTTATCAAGCCTAATCATGTGTCTCACGGCGTCAAGAGCCTGATTTATAGTCCTGTACTCCTTATCCTCTCCAACACTTATTTCCTCCTTATAGCTCAGAGCCAAAGAAGGCCTTTTTATAGCTATCGAATAAAGATAAGTCTCTGGAATATCAGGATCAGCTATGGTCTCAATTCTAAAGTCTCCATCCTTTTTGACCTCAACATTGAAGGTATTTACCTTTGTTGTACACTTCTGACTATCCCTCAATTCAAGGCCTGCATCTGGAAAAGCCAGAGCTGCCCTGTAGGCATATTTTATGCAGACAATATCCCCAACTTTGCAATCACTAATTTTTATCATTCCAGTCTGGCCAGCACTTGTCACACATCTCAAATAAGACTTGTTAATCTTAAATCCATCCAGCAAAAGTCCAGCGTAATAAACCTTATCATCGATTTCCTCATAAGTATCAAAATGATTCAGCTTCGAGAAATTCCACTGATCCACTTTTTTGATATTAATATTGCACTTTTGTGCTTTAGAATCCACCCTGAGATGGGCCTCATAATCATGGAAGAGTTTATACGCATTGAGCCCTTTCAGCCCCACTTCATAGACCCCATCTCTGAGCATAACCTCATCTTTTAAACCAAATTCATACGTATAAGCTCTATCGTTAAGCATTGTGAAAACAAGCTTGAAATTCTCGTCTTCGAGCAATAAATCCTTATATGACTTATCCAAATTGCATGTAATTTCTACAGGCCACTTTGCTTTCGCCTCAAATTCTATATCAAAGTCCCTTTGATCTCCACTCACTTCTATAGTAGTGGTCTTAATATCATAATCATCAACGCCCAAGGCCTTTAATTTATATATCCAAGATCTCTCAAAATACGCCTTATATGTCCCATCTTCATCAATGTTTATATAGGCCTTATAGGCTGAATCAGACTCAGTGTCTATTTTAAGCTTAGCCAATTCCTTTGCTGCCAGGCCTCTGATATGCCCCTCATAAAGACATACATCATAAGAATTCGCCTCAAATGTGCTTTTAATGTTCTTATCTTCTGTCACGCTGTCAGCTTCACTTGCGGCTCTTTCTCTATCTCTGTCTCTATCGCTTGTCTTTAGGTCTCCAGCAATTATCCTAAAATCGTCAAGCTCATCAAAGGATAGCTTATAGTCCATTCCATCTATAAGGTCAACTTCATATTTGTTATCACTTAGCAGGTAGCTCTGTGTATGCTTTCCTGTATATAGGTTCAAAAAGTCAAGTTTTGCCCCCTCTTTCAAGACCTTGCCAGTTTTATTGACATCTATGTAGTCAATTTTTCCATCTATCTTTATAGTACTAGCTCTCTGTCTTACAATTCTTGCGACAACCAGCTTATCATCCATGCTGTAAAGCTTGTAAACTCCGCTTTTTTTCGCATAGAATTTTTTCTTTTCAAGCTCATGCTTGCCATCAAAATATATCTTAGTGAGCTCCTTATCTTGACTCTCAACAGCATAAGTAGCCGCACCGCCATTTGAGCCAAGTATTATAGTCACAATATCATCCTCTAAGAGATGAAGCTTAAAGCAAACAGATGGATCCGAAACACTGTTTGAGTATATGTAGCCCTGATACTCTGTGCCATCATCCGAAGCAAGAACCTTAGAGTCCCATCTGCTAAGTTTTGTGTTTCTTGTTCTCAGTCTATTATTCTCTGTACCACCATCGTCAAATTCTAAGAAGAGCTTATTTTCAGAGTCAAGAATAGAAAAGGAAAATATATTTACACCCGCCATTCCAGGCTCAAGTCCTGGATATAAGGCATTTACCCCTTCCTCGTCAAGAAGGTTATTAAAACTTTCCTCTTCGAGTAACTCGGCTCCAAAATCCACTATATCTTTTTTCATCTTTACGCCATTACCTTTTAAAATAATTTTATTGAATTATACCATATTTACAATTTTTTCATATCATTTTTCCCTTAAATATATTACTGTTTTTTTCAGATTCTTATACTATAAGTTGGTTTTATTTATATAAATGCATCATTTTCTATAGAAAAAATTATTTAGAATCAAAAACTAACATATATACTACAGTTTCCTATAAATGCCTTATTTAAGCCTTTTTATTAAACGCCATGTTTTTACGTTCTCAAAGTAAATCTTGCTATTATTAATTTTCTATGATATTATGATTACAGATTTTTTAAGAATAAAGGAGATAGCATGAAAAGCACTTCACATTTTGAAATCCATAGTCAGTTGCATTCTAACGATTTTTCTATGCCTTCGATGCACACTCACTCTTTCCATGAATATTTTTTAATGATATCTGGATCCTGTGACTTCTATGTTGAAGATCGCATATATCACATAAACAAGGGAACTTGCATAATCATACCTGCCGGTGTTCCTCACAAAACAGTATATACCGGTTCTCCAATCAACGAGCGCCTCTGTATGGAATTTTCATCTCACTACATTCACAACTTAACTGATGATTTCAGCAGCGATTTTCTCAGTTTAAGGCTGGCACTCAATCCAATTAAAATCCCTGATTCGGACTTTCCCAACTTATTGAGGGCCCTATCATCGATTATGGTTGAAAACTCAAACCAGCACATTCTCAGCTCTTACAGCTCTAACTATATCAGATTCTTGCTTGAAGCCCTCTTGGTAAAGCTTCTCACCTACAATTCAGATAATGAAATGTCCAATATAAGAAGCAACAACTCTGATGACATCAAGATCAAGACAGCTCTAGAATTTATCAACCGACATTTTTCCGAGCCTCTAACTCTCACTCAGGTTGCCTCAGAAATGGGACTAAATTCTTCCTACTTCTCTACCAAATTCAAGACCTGCAAAGGCACAGGCTTCAAAGAATACTTAACTAATCTGAGACTCAGAAAAGCCGAAAGAATGCTCTTAGAGACCAAGAGAAGCATTACCGAAATCGCCTTTGAATGTGGATTTGAGTCCAGCAATTACTTTGGAGATATATTCAAAAAGAAAAACAGCGTGACACCTTCTTATTACAGAAAAATCAAAGGAAATATTGAGGGTTAAAACAGTAATAAAATAAGTTTGATGTTCAAAAAAGGCTGCGAAGAAATCTAGTCGATTTCTTCACAGCCTCTTTGCTTTTTGACAATTATCTTTGAAAATTACTCTTCAACATTCTCAACTTTTTCGTAAGCTTCTATAACAATATTCTGAACCTGCTCACGTGTCTGAGTATTGATAGGATGAGCTATATCCCTAAACTCACCATCTGCTGATTTTCTGCTTGGCATCGCAATAAAGAGACCTCTGTCTCCCTCAATAACCTTGATGTCATGCACTACGAACTCATTATCGATTGTTATTGAAACGACGGCCTTCATCTTGCCCTCTTTATCAATCTTTCTAACTCGTACATCAGTAATATTCATAGTGTTACTCCTCCTTGTCAATAATAGATAGGGCTCCGATCTGCAACGATCCTTATCCTGCCCTCGTTCTCATATCTAGAATTGGCCTTGATCGTGCTACCACTTTCTATGATGCAGTTCTCAATATACGAGTTATCTCCGATATAACTGTCACTTAAGATAATGCAATTTTTGATAACACTATTGTTGCCGATATATATTTTCTTAAACAGAACAGAATTTTCCACAGTGCCATTAATAATACATCCACTAGAAATAAGGCTGTTCTTGATATTAGAACCGTAATTATACTTTGCCGGTGGCATATCATCCACCTTTGTGTAGATGTCTGGATACTCTTTAAAGAAGTAATTGCGAACATCTCTCTTTAAGAAATCCATATTGGTTTTAAAGTAAGAATTAACTGTCGATATATTGCTCCAATATGTCTCAAGTTTGTAACCATAAATTTTCTTGATATTCTTATAACGCATCAATATATCTCTTACGAAATCATGACGGTCTTCCTCAGCTGCCTTTTCAAGCAACTCAATCAATAATCTTCTTCTGATTACATAAATTCCGGTAGATATAGTGGAAAGATTAGTCTCTAGAGGCTTTTCATCTATCTCTGTAATTCTGCCTTCTTCTGTCATAGCTACAAGACCGTATCTGTTGATCTCAGTCCTGTCATCCATCTTTTTAACAACCATTGTAATATCAGCTTTTTTCTCAATATGGTACTCAAGCACTCTATTGTAATCAAGCTTATATACTCCGTCTCCGGATGCTATTACTACATATGGCTCATGACTTGATTTTAAGAAATCAATGTTTTGATAGAGAGAATCTGCTGTTCCTCTATACCAGTAGCTTGATTCAGCAGTAATTGTAGGAGTGAATACAAATAGTCCTCCCTGCTTTCTTCCAAAGTCCCACCATTTTGATGAACTCAAATGTTCATTAAGAGACCTTGCATTGTACTGTGTAATAACTGCTACTTTCTGTATTCTTGAATTTGACATATTGCTAAGTGCAAAATCAATACATCTATAAGATCCTGCAATTGGCATAGCAGCTATAGCTCTCTTATCAGTAAGCTCTTTCATAAGTTTATTGTTGCCGCCGGCCAAGATTATTCCTATTGCTTTCATACGTTGTCACCTGCCTTAATAATTGCTCCGCCGCTTGCTAACTGTCCATCCTGATAGTCGCTAAGACTCGTCTGACCTGATATTGCTGTATTCTTTCCAACTTTGACTCCATCAGGAACGATAGAACATTCGCCGATGGTTACCAATCCAGAATTGTAAATATTAGGTTTTAGAACATTTTCAGCTTCCTCGCCAACGCCCAACTCAACATTGTCGCCAACTTGTACATCCTCAGCAATAACTGCCTTATACACCTTTGTGCCCTTGCCTATATGCGTATCCTGCATAATGATTGAATCATAGACTTCAGCCCCCTCATCAATCACAACTCCAGATCCTATAACAGAATTTACAACCTTACCGTAGATTTCAGATCCATCGCCTATTATGCTCTTTTCAATATAAGCATCAGAAGAGATATACTGTGGAGGAATCGCATCATTCTTGGTGTAAATTCTCCAAAACTCCTCGTAAAGGTTAAAGACAGGAATTATATCGATAAGCTCCATGTTAGCTTCCCAATATGAACTAAGTGTGCCTACATCTTTCCAATAACCATTATATTCATAAGCGAAAAGTCTCTTATTGTTTTCGAAACAGTAAGGAATTACATGCTTACCAAAGTCGCACTCATTCTGATCCTTAAGTGCAATTAAAGCTTCCTTGAGAACCTTCCAACTAAAGATATAAATACCCATTGAAGCCAGGTTACTCTTTGGCTGTGCAGGTTTTTCCTCAAACTCGGTAATTCTGTTGTCATCGTCTGTAACGACAATTCCAAATCTACTTGCTTCCTCTATTGGCACAGGCATTGCAGCTATTGTTATATCTGCATTGTTGGCTTTATGGTAATCAAGCATAATTTTATAATCCATCTTATAAATATGATCTCCAGAGAGAATCAAGACATAATCAGGATTATACTGGTCCATATATTCTAGATTTTGATAAATTGCATTAGCAGTTCCTGTATACCACTCACTACTTGTGCTCTTCTCGTATGGTGGAAGTACAGTGACACCGCCAACGTTTCGATCCAAATCCCAAGGAATACCAATTCCAATGTGAGTATTAAGCCTTAATGGCTGATATTGAGTAAGTACGCCAACTGTATCAATTCCAGAATTAATACAGTTGCTCAATGGAAAGTCAATAATTCTATACTTTCCACCAAACGCTACAGCAGGCTTTGCGACCTTAGAAGTCAAAACCCCCAACCTGCTGCCCTGACCACCTGCTAGCAACATAGCAATCATTTCTTTTTTAATCATGCAATCACCTCGATGTAAAAATTTACTATCTTAAAGTTATTATAATTATAGCATACCTGTTAATACATGTAAAAGTTTTTTTAATATTTTTTACAGTAAGTACGCACATTTATGATTACTTTTTACTCATTATATCCAACTTTTGTTAATCGAGATCAATTGCCATACTTTTGCAATATGTATACCATAGTATTTTAATATACATTAAAAAATAAATCCAGCACTTATTTAAGTATTATTATGTTTTTTTAACTAGTCTTTACTTTTTAAGTTCAGTGCGTATAATCTATATAAGCAATATTCTTTTTGCTAAAAAATATCTATCAGGTTTTTACCTATATATATGGAGGAAAAATGTACACTATAGATTTCAAGAATCCAGTTCATATCCATTTTATTGGAATCGGCGGCATCAGCATGAGTGGAATTGCCCACATCCTTTTAAAAAATGGTTTCACAGTCAGCGGTTCAGACAGAGCCGAATCTGCCTTAACAGACAAACTAGTAGAAGAAGGCTGTAAAGTCATCTACTCTCAAACTGCGGCAAATATATCAAGCGACATCGACCTTGTTGTCTACACTGCAGCTGTAAAGCCTTCAAATCCTGAGCTTGCACGTGCTATTGAGCTTGGCATCCCTACACTTACAAGAGCCGAACTCTTAGGCCAGCTGATGAAAAACTACAAGGTAGCCATAAACGTTGCCGGAACACATGGAAAAACTACTACTACATCTATGATAAGTGAAATCCTTATCGAGGGTCAGTGCGATCCAACTATCTCAGTAGGCGGAATTCTTGAGAGTATAGGTGGCAATGTAAGAATCGGCAAATCTGACATCTTTGTGGCAGAGGCGTGTGAATATACAAACAGCTTCCTCTCATTCAATCCTACAATAAATGTCATTTTGAACGTAAAGGCTGACCATCTTGATTTCTTCAAAGACTTAGATGACATTCGTCACTCATTCAAGCTCTTCTGCGAAAGACTACCAGAAGGCGGCACTCTTGTTATCAATACTGATATAGAGAATTATGAATACTTCTATCAAGATAAGGATCTCGACATAATCAAGGTCGGCAGCAATCCAAGTGAATGTGACTATGCAGCTGACAATATCAGCTATGATGACTTTGGTGCTTGTTCATATGACCTATATGAGAAAGGTGAAAAAGTCGGCAGAGTCTCACTTTCAGTACCTGGAATCCACAATGTAAGCAACTCTCTCGCATCAATAGCAGTTGCCAGAAAGTTAGGTTTAGACTTAGATGTAATAATTGATGCTTTGAAGAATTATCACGGAACTGACAGAAGATTCCAGAAAAAGGGCATGTACGGTAAGCTCACAGTTATCGATGACTATGCCCATCATCCGGATGAGATTAGTGCAACCCTTGAGTCTGCAAAGCATTATCCACATGAGAGAATTATCTGTGCTTTCCAGCCTCACACCTACACCAGAACAAAGGCTCTTATGGGAGATTTTGCAAAATCACTCAGTGCCGCTGATATCGTAATCCTCGCAGACATCTACGCTGCCCGTGAGAAAGATACTCTTGGAATCAGCTCTGAAACCTTGATGAATGAGGTTAAGAAGTTTAATCCAAACTGCTACTACTTTGACTCATTTGAAAAAATTGAGGAATTTGTAAAAAATAATTATATAGACAATGATTTGTTGATAACTATGGGTGCCGGCGATATTTACAAAGTCGGTGAAAGCCTTGTAAATTCTGCAAAGCAAGCCTAATTTTAAAAAATCAGTCTTAATATTTTATACTTATCAACTTTATCCACATTATCCACAATCTTATCCCCAAATAGTCTGAGGATAGATTGTGGATTTTTTTCTTAATAACTATGGGATATATTTTTTGAAGATTGCCTATTTTAAGGCTTTTTATCCAGGTCAAAAATTCTTTTCCACATTTTCCACATTTTTCACAAAGAATTTTGAAAAACTAATGTTAATTTGAAAAAAAAATAGGCTGTGTTATAATCTTTGAACACAGACAGCCAATGCTTGCCATTGGCATTATTTTTGCGAGGTATCAAATGGACAAGCTAGTTTTTGATTCTAATATAAGAAGACCCTACACTTTTATTTCCAACAACTTCATTGACAATTTCATGCCAGAAGCTAGTGGAGAGTACACTAAAGTGTATCTTTGTCTAATAAGATGCCTACAGGATTCTAAATCTGGCATATCTCTGGACGAGATGGCAACCAAGTTCAATCTCAACAATTCAGATATAATGCGAGCTCTGCATTATTGGGATTCAAAGAAGGTTATAAGTCTGAGAAGCAGTCAAGACTGTCAAACCAGTATCATTTCACTGTGTGATCTCGATTCTATGGTCGAGGACGCCTCAAAAGCTAGTAGGCTTGATCTTGATTCTGTGACTAATCTTAATTCTATGACTGATATTGATTCTATGACTCAATTCGAGACTATGACTGAACTCGAGTCTATGACTGATATTGATTCCCTTAGCAAACTCAACTCAATAGAGAAGGCACAAGTTGCGAGCAGTATCTCCGCCCCAAGGCAGTTTGATAGAGATAAAGAGCTTCAGAATTTAAATTTCTCAACTGATATTAATGCCTTTCTTGATAAGGAAGACAGCATTGACACTCAAAGCTCAAGCAAGGTTCGAGTTGCTGGCAAGGCTCAAGTTGCTGGCAAGGCTCAAAACAGCTTAAATTCTCAGGACATCACAAGAGCTCAGGAAAGCCTATCAAATGATAAGGATTCCAGCCTAGAACTTGATAAGCCTCATTACACACCTTCTAATATTACTGACAAAACAATAGATGATGAAGATTTCTTCATGATCATCAAAACAATTGATAATATGCTTGGACCAAAGCCAAATCTTCACACCTACCATGAGAATGTGGCTTTTTACTATGATTTCTTTAAGTTCTCCTCAGAGTTGATTGTAGAACTTTTTGATTATTGCCTTGAACTTGAAAAGCTCTCACCAGCCTATATAGACAAGGTTGCAAGGGACTGGCACTCAAAGGGCATACTTAGCGTCACCCAGGCAAAGGAAGAAATTAAGTCCCACAAGCTCCACAGCAAGGCCTACTATACAATCCTAAAAGAGTTTGGTATCAGAAACAGATCCACTACTCCTAGCGAAGAGACCTTCATCAGCAAATGGCTCATAGACTACCAAATGCCTAACGGACTTATTATCGAAGCCTGCAAACGCTCCATGAAGAAAACATCTGGTATCAATTGCTTCGAATATGCCGACAGCATAATTGAAGACTGGCACAAAAAGGCCATTACAAGTATGGAAGATGTTATCAAAAACGATGAGAATCACAAGAAAAACCAGGATGCCGCTTTTTTCAAGGGCAAAAATGCTCATACTCAAAATGATCGCGTTAATACCTATAATCAAAAGAAAAACTATGCTTCCAAGAACAAAGCCGATTATTTTAATGATTACAAACAAAGAGACTACGATCCTGTGGCTCTCAAGCAACAGATTTTCAGCAGTGTCTACCTAAATAAGGCAGCTTCAGCCCAAAGCCAATCTGATCAGTCAGGCCTTGATAAGAATGATGTAGATAAGTCAGGCCTTGATACACTAGGCCTTGATACACCAGACCTTGATGTTCATGGTCTTAATATTCATGGCGTGGACAATACTGCAATTTCTGATAATCCTAATATTGCAAATAATCTAAATAATTTTGACAAGTAGAGGTAAAGCTATGGCATTAACTAACTCTCAGTACGACGCAGTAATGCGTTTATATGATGAAGAACGCTCAGCAAACAGACGCGAATTGGACACAAGAGAAGATTTTGTCCTTTCACAATGTCCAGACTATCAAAAGATCAAGACCAAAATTATAGATTTATCTTATAATTATGCAAATAGCCGTATTTCTAATCACTCCTTTAATGAAGAAGAATCTAAGGCTTACAAAAGCTCTTTAGAAAATTTAAAGGCCCAAATGCAAGCCTGCTTGGCATCTATTGGCAAACCTGCCAACTATCTTGACCAAATATATACTTGTCCAAAATGCAAGGATACAGGCTTTATTCAGGGAAAACATTGTGATTGCTTTAAGAAAAAGGCTATTGATTTTGTCTATCGCGACAGCAACTTAAAGAACATAACCATAAGCGAGAATTTCTCTACCTTCAATCTTAACTACTATGACAATCTACAGATTTACCCTGACAGGGGCAATATGACAGCCAGACAGATTATGGAGAATAATCTTGCCATCTGCAAAGACTTTGTAAAAGACTTTGATGCCAAGCATCCAAGCCTTCTACTCTATGGCAATTCAGGAACCGGAAAAACCTTTATGTCCAACTGCATTGCCAAGGAACTTCTTGAATCTATACACAGTGTCATCTACCTCACCTCTACAGAGTTTTTTGATAAATATAAGAAATTTAATTACAACGAAAACGATGATTCTCTTAGCGCAGATTACCTGCTTGAATGCGATTTATTAATAATCGATGATTTGGGCACAGAACCAAAAAGTGCTTACAATGAATCAAAACTGTTCTACTGTGTAAATGAAAGAATATTAAGGCAGAAGAGTACTATCATCTCATCCAATATTGATATTATTGAACTCAGAGATCGTTATTCAGAAAGAACATTTTCAAGACTTATAAGTCACTATACACCGCTAGAATTTCTTGGCAATGATATAAGATTACTTAAAAAAATGTAATTTTATTCATATATTTATCAATTTTGTATCATTGACTTGAGTCTAAATAATAGGTATTATTACATACGTTGAATTGTACTAATATATATGGTGCAATTTTTCAAACAAACAATCTAACAATGAATTTAATTTTATGGAGGATTTATCATGCCACGCGATGAAAGACACACTGCAACTATTCCTTATGGTACACTTGGAATCATCCCTCTTCAGAGCTGTTCTGACCTCGGAAAAAAGGTTGATGATTATCTTGTTAAATGGAGAGAGCAGAGAGAGCACGAAAACACATCAACACTTGCTTTTAGCGGCTACAAGAGAGATAGCTACATTCTTAATGCACAGACACCTAGATTTGGTTCTGGTGAAGGCAAGGGTGTAATTAGCGAGTCTGTACGTGGTTACGACCTCTATTTGATGGTTGATGTATGTAATCACAACCTCACATATTCACTCAATGGTTCTGTTAACCACATGTCACCTGATGATCACTATGCTGATCTCAAGCGTATCATCGCTGCTGCAGGTGCTAAGCCTAGAAGAATTTCTGTTATCATGCCTTTCCTTTATGAGAGCAGACAGCACAAGCGTACTGGACGTGAGTCCCTCGACTGTGCTCTTATGCTTCAGGAGCTCAATGCCATGGGCGTTGATAATATCATAACATTTGACGCACACGATCCAAGAGTTCAGAATGCTACACCACTCAGTGGTTTTGAGTCAATCTCTGCAACATATCAGTTTATCAAGTACCTTCTCTTAGGTGTTGACGATCTTCACATCGACAGCGACCATATGATGGTAATCAGCCCAGATGAAGGTGGTATGGGACGTGCTGTTTACTTTGCCAACGTTCTCGGTCTCGACATGGGTATGTTCTATAAGAGAAGAGATTACACAAAGATTATCAACGGCCGTAATCCTATCGTTGCTCACGAGTTCCTCGGAAGCAATGTTGAGGGTAAGGATGTAATCATCATCGATGATATGATTTCTTCTGGTGAAAGTATGATTGATGTTGCCAGCGAGTTAAAGAGAAGAAAAGCTAACAGAGTATTCTGTGCTTCTACATTCGGTCTCTTCACAAACGGATTTAAGAAATTTGACGAAGCACACGAAGCAGGCATTATTGATAAGGTTCTCACAACTAACCTTGTTTACCAGCCAGAGCAGCTTCTTGCAAAGCCATGGTACATAAATGTTGATATGAGTAAGTATATTGCCCTCATCATCGATACACTTAACCACGATTCTTCAATCAGCAACCTTCTCAACCCTGTTGAGAGAATTCAGCAGAGAGTAGCTGATTACAACAAGCTCCACTACGGAAAGTAATTGTGACTTATTGATATCTCTAATTAAATAAATCAATAAATAAAAATCCCAAAGGAAGGCTTTAACACTTCTCCCTTTGGGTTTTTTTTTACAGCAAGCTTTTTTAATAAATATAAAAAACTAGTTGAGGAAATTGGCTTATCCTCAACTAGCTTTCATCTTAAAATTTGGCCTGTAACTAATATTTATCTATTAGCTGCATCCTTGTCAGGATCTACAAGCTGTCCATCATTATTTCTTACAGTTGGCTCCTGGGCTGCAGTCTCTGCTGCCTTTGTCGTAGCCGCTGCTGTTGTAGCCTGTCTAGTAGCCTTTGTTGTAGCTGCTGTTGTTGAAGCCGTCGCAGCCTTTGTCGTAGCTGCTGTTGTTGTCTGAGCCTCTGTAGTTGTCTGATTAGTTTCTGGTGACTTAGTAACCCCGTCAGGAGTAGTATAAGCAGGGAAGGCCTTGTAAGCTAATCCGGCATGTATCTTTGTCATATAATCTTTAAAGATGTATGTTGCCGAATTTCTGCCCTTAATCTCTTCTGGATAATCATAGCCTATCCAACAGGCTGTTGTGTAGTATGGGCTAAATCCACAGAACCACATATCCTTATAAGAGTTTGTGCTTCCTGTCTTTCCTGCAATTGCCACGCCATCAACTCCGCCGCCGTAGCCAGTTCCACCTGGCTCTACAACTGCTGTCATGCAGTCAGTCATCATTCTTGTGGCGTTGAGATCGTAGACCCTGTCTCCTCTGCTTGACTCATCAACGATAAGCTTACCAGAAGAATCTGCTATACCAGTTACACAAGTTGGCTTTCTAAAGATACCATCATTAGCTATGCATGCATAGGCTCCAGCCATCTCCTCAGTTGTGACACCGTAGGTGAAGCCGCCAAGTGATGCAGCCACGAAATCCCTGTCTACCCAAACCTTTTTAAAGTCCATATTCATAAGGAAACCACATCCAACCCTAGGAGTAACTTCCTGATATACCTTCCATGCAACAGTGTTCTTGGAAAGCATTACAGCTCTCTTGACTGTCATACTGCCATAGTAACCACCGTCTGAGTTAACTGGACCACCCTCAATGTAATCGTCCCTTACAATTGAATCAGGAGTGTATCCCAATTGGAAATAAGGTGTATATACCGATAAAGGCTTAATAGCTGAACCAGACTGTCTATAACTTTGGAAAGCTCTATTCAATCTGTATCCTGTAAGGCCATCTTCGCTTCTACCACCGACTATAGCCACAACATTACCGTTATTGTTATCTATGCTGACTGCTGCTCCTTGCATAGCATAGACTCCATCTTTAGATTTGCCTGTGTATGAGGCCAATTCATTGTCCACAGCATCCTGAAGCAACTGCTGTTTATCCATATCAATCGAGGTATATATTGTATAACCTCCACCCAGCAACATCTGCTGACATGTAGAATAATACACATCATACTGTTCATTGTACTGGGCTTCATCATCCTCATCATTAAAGGAATATCTGAAATTAAAGCCTATATGCTTCATAAGGGACTCTGTCGCACAGTGTCTTACATATGTCACTACGTAATTGTTGATTTCAACATCCTCAGATGGATTCAGTACAATCTCCTCGGCCAATGCATCTCTATACTCAGTCTCTGTGATAGAGCCTGCTTCCTTCATCTTGCCAAGGACGAGATCCCTACGCCTCAAAGTATTGTCAAAATTCACAAGTGGATCATATCTGCTTGGTCCATTAGGGATTGCAGCGATAAAAGCCTGCTGGGACAAGCTGAGCTCACTGGCATGTTTGCTGAAATAGCCCTGAGCCGCAGATTCTACTCCATAATAGCCGTTGCTAAAGTAGATATTGTTAAGGTAGAATTCAAGGATTTGTTTCTTAGTGTACTTTTTTTCAAGTTCATGAGCTATAAACATCTCCTTAACCTTTCTCTCCCAAGTAACCTCTTGAGAGAGGAAAGTGTTTCTTGCAAGCTGCTGAGTAATAGTACTTGCACCCTGAACCACAGCATTTGACTTCTGATTAGCTATAATAGCTCTAATAATAGCCTTATAATCCACACCTGTGTGGGTATAGAAATCAGTATCTTCCACATCAACAAAGGCAAGTCCCAAAGTCTCTGGAATATCCTTGTACTCCACATAATACAAATCCTTGCTGCTCTTGAGCTTTGTCAGCTCCTCGCCATTTGTATCATATACAAGAGTAGTTTTAGATTCCTTGAATGTAGATACTGTGCTGTTCTCTACCAATCTGATAGCTTCCGACCTATACTTCATTGCAAGAACAAACTTAGGCCCGAAATAAACGCCAAGTCCCACTAAGGCTATCAGGAACAAAATCAGAATAGTTCTCTTAATTACTTTTTTCATTTAATCATACCTTCTAACTTTTAATAATATGTAACGAATGTATTGCCACCCTGTGAAAAATACTTGCTGACATTTTTCATGCTATCAGTTTTCTTTACGCCCTTGCTATCAATATAAGTCACATTATTAGAGTCATAGGCCAAAACCTGTGCATAGCCATCAAGAGTCTTTCCTATCAAAGGCTTTCCTTCGCTCACATACCAGAGAATCATGCTCACATTGCTTCCGCTTATAGTAATCCTCTTGGCTGAATTAGCAGCTACTTTTGCATCGGCACTATTTATGCTATCACCAATATCGCCAGCCATAGATATTTCACTAGCTTGAGCGCTTGAAGGCTTAACACTGTGATATGCCAGCTTTCCATCAGCATCTATCACATATCCATTATTGTCCGCTGCAGATATAATAGCCTTTTCAAGCTCAATATAAGCTGCTACAAAACGCCCATTTCCATAGACATAGTAAAGATTAGATTCCTTAATCTCCTTGGCTATATCAGGTATTTTGTCATCATTAAATCTCACTGCATTGGCTCTGCTTATTTTTATAGCTGATGCATCTTCTATAGCCTGAGGCAGGACAATTATCAGCTCTGTCTCCTTGAGAGAAGAAAAAGTACTTGTAAGATATGCGACAGCTTTCTTATCATTCTCATCCTTGTTTATGAGCTGATCTATAGAAGTTGATGTATAGGTATCTCCAGACTTTGTCACTCTTGACATATTGAATCTTAAGCCGTCAACCTCTGTATCTGTCACATAAATTCCGTCTTGCTCATATTTCTTTATATTTTCATAATTCTCATTCAGGATATTGATAGAGTACATAGGAAAAACCTGGTTTGACAGTTCATCTACTAAAATATCGTCCTCATGGGCAATACCATATATAAAATCAGTCTGTATAAAGGCCAGAGCTTTTACCTTATCTCCATCATCAGCCTTTATCTCATAACTTGTACCCTTCTCCATGTTAAAGATTTTAATCTTTTTCATATCATCAGGCTCGACATAGGCAATAATTCGCCCATTATCAGCCACTACATAATCCTGTCTTTTAAGGTCTGTCACCTCAGTCATAACCTCTTTACTGTCTATATCAATCGCATAGAGAGTTCCGTCTATCATACAATAGAAAAGTCTATCCTTTAAGTAAGCTAAGGAACAAGTGTTGGCCATAACCTTCCAAGGTGTGCTGTCAATCGGTATGAAAACTAATTCATCAACATTTGCCGCTTTATTGGAATAGCTGTATAGAGAGATTCCAACCTTTCCTTCATGCTTACCCCTGTTCATATAGCCATAGACAGCAAAGACCACATCGCCATCATCGCTAACTGATACTATTTTGTAATCATGCTGCTTAAGCCTCTCCCTCTTATTGTCACTACCCTCAGATTCAAAAGTAAATACCTGGGTAAAGGTCTTATCCTTTTGCGAATAAAGCCAGAGATTGCCTTCATTTTCAAACACAAGCTCTGTATTGTCAGCATTTGCAGCCAAACTGACATCTTTATCATATGTTATTCCGAGATTAATATTTCCTGTTTTTGTAACTGCATTCGACGCGTCAAATATTTGACTTGCCTTTCTGCTATAGTTGAGCAGGTAAATCTTGCTTCCGCTATTTCTGAGTCTGTAATACTCATAGACATTGAGACTAGAGAGCTTATCCTCCTCATCGATTAGGCTAATCCTATAGGTAAGACCGACTTCGCATACCTCAGGGCTTGCCGAAATTAGGTTGTAAGCAATCTCGCCCTCTATCTTAGTATCTAAATTTCCCCAACCAATCTGAGTCTGGGTATTCTTAATATTTACCGAAGAAAAATCAGTATTATCCTGGGTTCCGTCAGTCTCTATATAGCTTGCAATATTTGACAATTTTGAGTCGTCATAAGTGTAGGAAGCAAAGTCAGATGCAAAATTAAAGGCTGCATCTATATCTGAGTCCTGTCCCTTTTTTATAATCGCATAAAAGTAAGACTCATCCCTCTTATCTGTTTTTAAATTAAGTTCAAGCAGGTAGTCCTTGCCATCCTCGATAAGATTCTTGATTTCAAGATTTAAATTATAACCTCCAAGAGTCTCCTCAAAATCTTTAAGCTCAGTATTCTCTATAAGTTCACGGCTTTCCTTGTCCCTTATCTTGTAATTGACAGCCTCAAGCTCAGCGCCGTAAGACTCCACATAAAGCCTCAGCTTTCTGTCCTGTGGAATCATACTTACATTCCCCTCATAGCCTTTGGCATCAATTGGATCAACATAACCAATCATCTGATTATACTTCTTGTCTTCTGGGCTCAAAGTCCACACCAAAGGCATAGTCGCTATGTCCATAGTGGATGTAGCCTTAATTTTAGTCTGATAGGGCATACTTAGGTAGGTTGCAACCAAAGTAAGCAGAAAAATCAATATATATATATAAGCATTGCCAGCAGTCTTATCTTTTTTCCCACTGTCAGCTAGACTAAAACCTCTTTCCTTGCTATTAAAAAAGTTCACTTATTATTCCTCTTTCCATTCTTCAAAGTCCACGTTCAGCCGCAATTATATCGCTTTTATGGCAAATATACAAGAATGGCATAGACTGTTTTAAATATAATTTTCATGATATAATCAGACTTATCTATTAAGCTTGAGTCAGCTTCTTGTCGCTCACAGCCTCTTGCTAAACGACATAAAGAGTCAAGCAAAAAATATTCTTCAAGCCCCCGCGTGTCTTGAAGACCACGATGCGCATCTTTGCGCACCTACAAATACTAAGGCATATTACAGATAATTAAGAGTGAGGAAATTGCTATGAAGGTTCAAGATCGTTTTCTACATTACATCACAATCCCTACATCATCTATAGAAGAGAATCTATCATGTCCAAGTAACCCAGATGAATTAAAGCTCGCTGAGTATCTGGCTGACGAATTGAGAGGCATGGGGCTTAAGTCAGTCACCCTGACTGAAAGCTCATATCTTTATGCACATTTGCCTGCAAGTGAGGGCTGCACTAGGCTTCCTAGTATAGGATTTATCGCCCATCTTGATACATCTCCATCATTTAATGGCAATGACATAAAGCCTCAAATTATCTACAACTACAGCGGTGTTGATATACTTCTCAAAGGAGCTAAGGATTACATTAAAGTTAGTGATTTCCCTGATTTAAAAGAAATGGTCAACAAAACTGTAATCACTAGTGATGGAACAAGCCTGCTTGGCAGCGACGACAAGGCTGGCATAGCTGAAATCATGACTGCTCTTGAGCAGATAATTACAGAGCAACTGCCACACGGCCATATATATGTCGCCTTCACACCTGACGAAGAGCTAGGAAGAGGCTGCGACAAGTTTGAAAAAGACTACTTCCCTGTAGACTTTGCATTTACCGTGGACGGCGATTATGAAGCTGAGGTTGCATATGAAAATTTCAATGCAGCAAGCGCAAAGTTTGAAATTAAAGGACGTGAGGTTCACCCCGGTGAGGCCAAAGGCATCATGGTCAATGCATCACTTATTGCCGCTGAACTTATCTCCCTTCTTCCGGCCCACGAAAGGCCTGAAAACACTGAAGGTCGTCAAGGTTTCTTCCATGTATGCGACATAAAAGGCGATGTATCACACGCCGAGGTCAATCTTATAGTTAGAGACCATGACAAGAAGCTCTTTAATAAGAAAATCGACCTTTTAAGAACACTTGAGCGCAAACTCAAGCTTAAATACTCTGAGGACACCGTTGAACTCACAGTCACGGATTCTTATTACAATATGCTCGATGTCATGCAGGATCATATGGATATCATAACCCTAGCCAATCAGGCTATTGCAAAAACTGGATTGGCCCCTATATCAAGGCCTGTCAGGGGCGGTACTGATGGCGCTCAGCTCTCCTTTATGGGAATCCCATGTCCTAACTTGGGAACAGGCGGCTACGGTTTCCACGGCCCATACGAGCATGTATGTGTAGAATCTATGGAGACGGTCGTCAATGTGATTAAAAACATTGTCAGCTCGGCAAAATAGGCATTTTAATTATAAAAAAGACCCGGACCACTAAGGTCCGGGCTTTATTTTAAAGCTTTGCAACTCCTGTACGGATTAATGCTCTCTTCAACTTAGCTTCAGCGATTGCCACATCGTGATCGTTGAGCTTATCCTTCTGATTAAGTCTCTCCTCAGCACGATTCTTAGCTGACTCTGCTCTGTCTAAGTCTATGTCTTCCTTCCACTCCCAAGTTGTGGCCACAACTCTACATTCGCCATTCATAACTGTGAGCATTCCGCCCATGCATGCTGCGATCTTGCTTGTGCCATCCTCAAG
This sequence comes from uncultured Lachnospiraceae bacterium, assembly GCA_947164605.1. Taxonomy (GTDB): domain Bacteria; phylum Bacillota; class Clostridia; order Lachnospirales; family Lachnospiraceae; genus CAMUXE01. The sequence continues at coordinate 67,417 of CAMUXE010000001.1, forward strand.
TTCTACCTTGGCCATTCCCATGCCAAGAGAAGTAACATAGTTGGCGTGTTTTGCCATAATACAGAAATCTCCGCTCGCTCCTCTTGCGATAAAACGAGTAGCTTCTCCGTCATAAACACTTCCATCAGGCGTTGCGATAATAAGTTTAAATGGAGCTGACAAACTTTTCTCCTTCCTTACTTCTTAGCCTTTTCGAAAGCCTCATCAATTGTTCCACAGAACAAGAATGCTGACTCTGGAAGCTCATCGCACTCACCATCAAGAATCATCTTGAATCCACGGATTGTCTCCTTAAGAGGAACATACTTACCAGGAATACCTGTAAACTGCTCTGCAACAGAGAAAGACTGTGAAAGGAATCTCTGAACCTTACGTGCACGAGCAACTGTAAGTTTATCCTCATCTGAAAGCTCATCCATACCCATGATAGCAATGATATCCTGAAGCTCACGATATCTCTGAAGTACTTCCTGTACGCCGCGGGCTACTTCATAGTGCTCCTGACCTACAACTTCTGGTGTGAGGATACGGCTTGTAGAATCAAGTGGATCAACCGCAGGATAGATACCCTGGCTGGCAATCTCTCTTGAAAGAACTGTAGTAGCATCCAAGTGAGTAAATGTTGTAGCTGGAGCTGGATCTGTAAGATCATCAGCAGGAACATATACAGCCTGAACTGATGTGATTGATCCGTCCTTTGTAGATGTGATTCGCTCCTGCAAATCACCCATCTCTGAAGCAAGTGTAGGCTGATAACCTACGGCTGAAGGCATACGACCTAAAAGAGCCGAAACCTCTGAACCTGCCTGAGTAAATCTAAAGATATTGTCGATGAAAAGGAGCACGTCCTGCTTCTTAACATCACGGAAATACTCAGCAACAGTAAGTCCTGAAAGACCTACTCTCATACGAGCTCCTGGTGGCTGATCCATCTGACCGAAAATGAGGGCTGTCTTGTTGATAACACCACTTTCGCTCATCTCTCCGTAAAGGTCATTACCTTCACGAGTACGCTCTCCAACACCTGTAAATACTGAGTATCCACCGTGCTCTGTAGCGATATTATGGATAAGCTCCTGAATAAGAACTGTCTTACCTACTCCGGCACCACCGAAAAGACCGATTTTACCACCCTTAAGATATGGGCAAATAAGGTCTACTACCTTGATACCCGTCTCTAAGATTTCTGATGATGTCTGCTGTTCCTCAAAGCTAGGTGCCTTGCGGTGTATAGGCCAGTAATCATCTGCTTCAACTGCCGGTTTGCTGTCAACCGGCTCACCTAAAAGATTCAAAACACGGCCAAGGCACTGCTCGCCGACCGGCATCTTGATTGGGCTTCCTGTATCCTTTGCATCAGTTCCTCTTGTCAAACCGTCTGTAGAGCTCATGGCGATACAACGTACAACGTCATCACCTATGTGCTGTGCAGCCTCTACAACCAATCTCTCACCATGATTATCGATTTCGATAGCATTCATGAGATCTGGAAGCTGACCTTCTTCGAACTTAATATCAAGGACTGGACCCATGACTTTTATAACTTTACCAATATTATATGTAGCCAATGTGCTCTCCTTATTACTTATCTTTATGGTACTTATTCTTCTCCGCCACCGGCACCAGCAACAATCTCAGTAATTTCCTGAGTGATTGCACTCTGACGTGCACGGTTGTATGTGAGACTAAGACTTCCAATCATATCTGATGCGTTATTAGTAGCATTTTCCATAGCCATACGACGTGCGCCCTGCTCTGAAGCAGCACTTTCACACATTACGCCATAGATAATGCCAGCCAAATACTCTGGAATGATTAAATTAAATACATACTCTGGATCTGGGTCATAATCGATAACCTCTCTTGCACCCTCAACCTCATCAGGTGAGAATGGGAGAAGCTGCTGAGTGAACGGTACCTGCGATAAAACAGATACGAATTCAGTACCAGCGATATTTATCTCATCGTATGCCCCAATCTTATAGCCATTACATATGATCTGCGACATTTCAAAACAATCGCTGACGCTAACCTCACCAACCATTGGGAAGCTTTCAGATACTATCTCTGCGCCGCGCTTTTTAAAATATTCTAAAGCCTTTTTACCAACCGGAAGAAAAGCTGCATCCTCGCCCTTAGTATGTTCTTCAATCATTCTGAACATATTGGCATTGTAGCCACCAGCGAGGCCTCTGTCTCCGGCAAATACGATATAAAGCTTCTTCTTTACTTCTCTTTTCTTTACATAGACTGAAGAGAAGTCAGAATTTGAATTTGCAATCTGATCAAGGCTATCTTTTAAAACCTGTGTATATGGACGTGTCTGAATAACACGTTCCTGTGCTCTGCGGAGTCTGGAAGAAGCAACCAGTTTCATAGCTCTGGTAATCTGCATTGTGCTCTCGATACTCTTAATTCGGAGCTTGATGTTTTTCATCGATGCCATTGATACTTCCTCCTTCCAGTATTAACCAATAGATGTAAATCTCTTTGTATATTCTGTTAATGCTTCATTAAGGTTTGCAATTACCTGATCGTCATAAGCACCTGACTCGGCAATCATATTCATAGCTGCAAGACCTGAAACATTGGTGTCAAGAAAATCGTAGAATCCGCTCTCGTACTCAGCAACCTTTTCTACAGGCACATCATTCAAGTAATCATTGATTACGGCAAATATGATGGCTACCTGCTTCTCAACTGGAATAGGTGTTCCACGGTTCTGCTTTAATACTTCAACAATACGAGCACCCTTCTCGAGACGAGCCTTTGTGTCATCATCAAGGTCTGAACCAAACTGAGCAAAAGACTGCAACTCACGATACTGAGAATATACGAGTTTCAATGTACCGGCTACCTTCTTCATAGCCTTAATCTGAGCGTTACCACCAACTCGGCTTACTGAAATACCAGGGTTTACAGCCGGTCTTACACCTTCATGGAAAAGCTCTGTCTCAAGGAAGATCTGACCATCAGTAATTGAGATAACGTTAGTTGGAATATAGGCAGATACATCTCCTGCCTGAGTCTCAATGATTGGAAGTGCTGTGAGAGAACCTCCACCATTCTTCTCAGAAAGCTTAGCAGCACGCTCTAAGAGACGGCTGTGTAAGTAGAATACATCTCCAGGATAAGCCTCACGTCCTGGTGGTCTTCTGATGAGCAAAGACAGCTCACGGTATGCAACAGCGTGCTTACTCAAATCATCATAGATAATCAAAGCATGCTTTCCATTATTCATGAAGTACTCACCAATTGCACATCCAGCATATGGTGCTATGTACTGAAGTGGTGCTCCTTCTGAAGCAGTAGCAGCAACTACGCAAGTATACTCCATAGCGCCTGCTGCTGTGAGTTCCTTAACAAGGTTTGCAACAGTTGACTGTTTCTGGCCAATTGCTACATAGATACAATAAACGCCCTTACCCTTCTGGTTGATAATAGTATCTGTTGCGATAACTGTCTTACCAGTCTGTCTATCGCCGATAATAAGCTCTCTCTGTCCACGTCCGATAGGAATCATGGAATCGATAGCCTTAATACCAGTCTGTAAAGGCTCCTTTACTGGCTGTCTATCAATGATACCAGGAGCTGTGTGCTCGATTGGCTCAAAAGATGCTGCCTCGATTGCTGGACCGCCATCTACAGGCTGACCAAGTGCATTTACTACACGTCCAAGCATAGCATCGCCAACAGGTACAGATACAACCTTGCCAGTACGTTTTACAACGTCGCCTTCCTTAATTCCTACTTCGGATCCAAGAAGGACGACTGATACACTGTTTTCTTCCAGATTCTGAGCCATTCCGTATGTTCCATTAGAGAACACAACCAACTCTCCAGCCATACACTTTTCAAGTCCAGAAACTCTTGCGATACCATCACCTACAAGAATTACTGTACCAGTCTCTGACTGTTCGATAGCTGCGGAATAATGCTTAATCTGGCTTTTAATAATCTGAGAAATCTCTTCAGGTTTTAGTGCCATTTCACTTTTTCCTCTTTAATCTAATTTAATGTTAACTTTTCAGACAGATTTTTCTATAATGCTTGAAAGCTCATCAAATCTGTGTTTAGCCGATCCGTCATATCTCTTGCCTTCCATATCTAAGCGTATACCGCCAATGAGGGCTGGATTTACATAGACTGTCATATCGACTTTCTTTCCTGTCATATTTTCGAGCTTTGTAAGAAGCGCCTGTCTTTGCTCCTCAGTGAGCGAACGAGCTGATGTAACAGAAGCCTCAGCTATATTGTTATCATCATTAAAGCGCTTTTTATACTCCTTCAAGCAGCCTTTTAAATCTCCTAAATAACCATGTTCACAAAGAACCTTAATAAAATTTAAAAGATAAGGCCAAACCTTATCGCCGAAAGCTTCATCTATAAGCTTAATGCGCTCCATCATAGGAATGCTCGGCTCAGCTAAAAGACGTCTGTAATCAGGATTCTCATCAAAAAGTTTAACTATTTCGCCAAACTGTTCGAGAACCTGACTTGCCTGACCTTCTTCTAGTGCAAGATCATAGAAACTGTCTCCATATTTTTTAGCAGTTTCTGTCATCATACGTAAGTCTCACCTACATTCTTTATGAAATCATCAACGAGATCCTTGTGATCTTCTTCATTAATTTCACGACCGATTACCTTGCCAGCAATACCCATTGCCATGGAACCGATCTCTTCTTTGGCATCATTGACTGCCTTTTTCTTCTGCTGCTCAATGTCATTTTCAGCCTGTAATTTAAGCTTAGCTGCTTCAGCCTGTGCCTCTGACACAATCTTTTCGCTCTTCTTAGATGCCACACTAGTTGCATCCTTGATAATTGCATCAGCCTCAGCCTTAGCATTGCTCAAGTTCTCTTCATACTTAGCCTTGAGTGAAAGAGCCTCAGCCTTAGCCTCATCAGCTTCTCTCTGTGGTGCATCAACCTCTTCCTGTCTCTTAGAAAGAATGTTCATAACCGGCTTGTATAAGAATTTTTTAAATAACAAAATCTGAATAAACAGGTTGATCAGCTGAATGACTATTGTCTGCCAGTCAATATTTACCAAGAGATTATAGTCAGTTGTCATACTGTTTCTCCTTTTTAAGACTTTTGTCTAAACTTTATAATTTCGTCAGAATCAAAGCTTTCCAAGGAAAAGACCTGGTGCTACGAAGATCAAAAGAAGACCAGTTACGAAACCGTAAATACCTGTTGTCTCTGCAAGAGCTACACCAAGAATCAATGTGCTTCTAATATCTGCTGAAGCTTCTGGCTGACGAGCAATTGACTCTACTGCAGCTGCAGCTGCTCTACCTTCTCCGATACCAGGACCAATACCTGCGATCAATGAAAGACCTGCACCAATACCACAACCTGCAAGTGCGATACCCTTAGCTAATACTGTGAAATCCATGTTAATGTTTCCTCCATAAATTTAAATTTTTTAAATACAATTTTGTTTTACCATTAATCTGCTTCTGAAGCCTGTTTGATAAACATACAAGTCAGAGTACAGAAAATAAATGGTTGGATCAGGCCGCTGAACCAGTCGAAATACAGCGACAAAAATGCTGGTATACCAATTTCAAATATTGGAATATGTGCACCGAGCCATACACCTATCTCTGGAATCAGTCCAAGTAAAGCACTTGAAGCCAATCCTAAAGCCGCATAGATCAGTGTATTGATAACCATGCCTGAGAGGATGTTACCAAAGTGACGGCAGGCCATACTTACTGGCGTTGCAAGTTCACTGATGATATTGATTGGAAGCATTGGAGCCAGTGGCTGCAAGTATCCTTTCAAGTAACCTCCCATGCCCTGCGATTTGATCTTATAATAGGTAATCAAGACAAAAGCTATCATTGCCCAGCCAAGTTCCGTATTCAAATCAGCAGTAGGGCTCCACACACCAAATAAAGAGATCAGATTACTGAATATAGCAGTTGCAAACATAGCTCCAATAAATGGAATATACTTGTCAAACTGATTGCCCATATTTCCACGTACGAATTTGTTCAAGGCCTCAACTATATATTCCGCAGCAGCTTGGCGCTTGGAAATATTATGCACCTTCAAATTATGTCCAAGGATGAAACAAATAGTCGACAAGACAAGCAAAACTACCCAGCCTATGATCATTGTCATAGTGATGTGAATGTCGCCCAGCGGCGTGTCCTTCAGGATTGTGATATACCACGATCCATGAAGATTAATTTCCATAAATCATCCCTCACCTCCTTCTTCACTAGAAATATTCTTATTTTTTTTCAATTTGCCCTTTGCCTGCGAAACCAAGATAGATATTCTTGGAAATAAGAGAGGCAATAAACCACAAATTGTAATAAGCGGTACAAAGTCCCCATAAATCATCTTAGGGACAAAAATGTCGAGCACAATCCATATTGCCTGAGCAAATAATCTTTGATTGTAACCCTTAGCTACACCTGCATTGATATTCTTTCCTTCTTTAGTAGCCTCATCAAGAGCCTTCTGTATGGATTTTGCCATCCACCAAAAACAGAGGACTATAACGAGAGTTCCACCAATTGAAGATGCGATAATCAGAGGATTGAATGTAACTAAACCAGTGGCAGCGAGCAAAGAAACCAGAACTATCTCAATCACGCAAAGGATTGAGCAGCCGCAAGTCACGCTCATAGCCAACTTTTTTACATCTCCATCAAGATTCAATCTAAACCTCCTACTGTTTATTATTAAATTCAAAGAAGAATAAATCCTCTTTTTCAATTTTTAATCAAGTGTGTTTTGAAAATCTAGGTATTTCGCTCTCCTTCTCATTTCTCTTCTCAACATCCTTCATCACAATCTTATGATAAAATTTCTTAAAATTGGTGACACCTGCTGCAAGTCCAAGCACTAGAGCGGGAAGATAAACAAAGATACCTAATCCAAACTTTGAATCTAGGTAATAAGCAAGAAGCATACACAAAATTACAGGCATAATCAAGTCAAGACCTAACTGGCCGACCATACATACACCTGTCCATACTTTGTTAAAATCTTTCATGCATTTCCCTCTTCACTTTACTTAAAAATTACACTTATTTTACCACGCAAAGAACGATATTTGCAATGTTTTTTAAGTTTTTTGACTGAATCAAAAATGCCTAATTATCTGTGATTGACTTGCTTGTCTCGAGTGAGCTTTTTTGATATAATTTTGTCCAAAATAAATGTCATGAGAGGTATTTTTATGGAATTATTTAGGAAAAGACTTATTCCAGATGAATGTGTGAAATTAAAGGATGACATCATCCTCTACAAAGATCAGACAAGAATAGTGACTAAATGGGAAACCCTTCATGCTAAGCTTGCTTTTTCTCACGGAATGTCTCTTTACTGCATTGAAGAGGGGTTTAAAATCAGCCGTTTCTTCAAGGAAGGCAAGAGCCAATGCTACATCTATTGTGACATAATCGATACAGACTACAACGAAAATGACGACTCCTATATTTTTACCGACCTTTTAGCTGACGTGATAATTGAAAATGATGGTTTTGTAAGGGTAGTCGATATAGACGAGCTTGCCGATGCTCACGAAAGCGGAATACTCTCAGACAAGCAACTCACATCCGCATTGAGAAAGCTCAATAAGCTTTTAAGTATTATATACAGTGATAATCTTAAACCTTATTTAGACTTCCTCGATAAATTTTCAAATTAAAAAAAAGCCCAGTAATTGGATTTAAGCTTAAAGCTTACCTGCCAATCACTGGGCTTAATTTTTATTTAAATATATCTTCAAGAATTCAAGTCCATATTTAAGCTATAAAGCTTAAGCCGCGTAAACATAAAGCCATAAAGCTATAAAGCTATAGAGCCAAAAGGCCAGTCTTAGAGATCCATCTCAAGCTTTCTGCCTGTCTTAGAGTATTTATAGTATCTGACTCCTGCAGCATCAAGCATTCTCTTGGAAGCTATTGTAGCTGGTGTCATTCCATACTTATCACTCTCATAAACCAGGGTCTTAATACCTGCCTGAATTATAGCCTTTGCGCACTCATTGCAAGGAAATAGAGTCACATACATCTTTGAGTTATCAAGGCTGCCTCCGCGATAATTCAATATAGCATTGAGTTCACTGTGAGCTGTATACATATATTTTACATCGAGCGGATCGTCTCCTTCTCTAACCCAAGGAAAATCATCGTCTGAACAGCCTATAGGCAGACCATTATATCCCATCGAAAGAATCTTGTTATCAGAGCTTACAATACAAGCTCCAACCTGAGTATTTGGATCCTTACTTCTTAAGGCAGACATCTTTGCCACTCCCATGAAATACTCATCCCATGTTATATAGTCTGCTCTCTTATCTTCTTTCATAAATTAATCCTCGATCATACTGATACGTCTCTTATGTCTCTCATCCTCAGAGAATTTTGTCTCAAGGAAAGTATCTGCAATTCTAAAAGCAAGCTCATTGCCTAAAACTCTTGCACCCATGCAAAGAATATTGGCATTATTATGCTCTCTAGTCTTTTCAGCGCTAAAACAATCCGAACATACAGCAGCACGAATTCCACTTACCTTGTTTGCAGCCATGCTCATACCAATACCTGTACCGCATATGAGAATTCCAAGTTCGCTCTCGCCATCAATAATTGACTGAGCCACTTTCTTTGCATATACAGGATAGTCACAAGAATCACTTGTATATGTGCCAAAATCCTTGATTTCATATCCCTTTTTCTCCAAGTGCTCTACCAACTGCTTTTTTAAATCCAAACCGCCGTGATCACATCCAATTGCTATCATTTACAAATCCTCCTTAATAAGTCGTTCATACACCTTTTCTACTACTTCTTCAAGTTGTTCAAAAACATGATTATACTCCTCTGTTCCCTTTCCATAAGGATCCTTAACCTCAAGATCACTTATGCCAGTAAACTCTCCTAAAGTATACACATTGATTGAATCTTCGTAATTGTCATATATCTTATTCTTCATCTCAGAATCCATTACAAGAACCAAGGTATACCTGTCAAAATCGCTATTCTTTATCTGGCTAGCGCTGTTGTTAGGCATAATCATATCATGTTTTGCAGCACATGCTATAGCCTTAGGATTGTAGGGCTCAGAAAAAAGCACAACCATACCCCTTGACTCAACAAGAATATCCAGCTTAGCCTCAAGCAGCTTAGCATTCATAATTGTTGCAGCCATAGGACTTCTACATGTATTTCCCTGACATACGAAAATTATCTTTCTAAAATTAATCATTAAAGCCTCTTGTGTCAGACATGAATAATCTTGTGACCAGCTGCCTTGACAAGCCTATTCATAACTGCTGCCCCAACATCATGGGAAGTAAATTCTTCTGAATAAGCAAAGTCAATTTCCTCCTGATCAAGCCTTCTCAAGGCCGCAAAGAGTTGTCTTGCCTCTCCTGCCTCGTCAGTTTTACTGCCAAGGTCTATAACAAGATCTGCACTGTACTTATCAAAATCCTCTGTGTTGCATAAAACTCCGGTCTTAAATCCCAAAGCTTTCTTTTCCAAAACAAGGCTATTAATTTTTTCCTCCACTTGGGCTGGCTGGCCCGACACTATGGTAACCTCGGCATTAGGAGAATAATGCTTATACTTCATGCCTGGCGCTCTTGGAACTACGCCTTTTGCAAGTCCATTTTGAATAGCTGGATCTATCTCAACCTGGCCCAAAGTCTCTCTTAGCTGCTCAATAGTAATAAATCCAGGTCTAAGCAAGATAGGTACTTGGCCTGATATATCAACGATTGTAGATTCAACTCCGATTTTGGATGCATCGTCACAGATAATCATATCTATCCTTCCATCCATATCATGAATTACATGTTCTCCTGTTGTAGGACTTGGCTTGCCCGATATATTAGCGCTTGGTGCGGCAATATAGACTCCCGATTCCTTGATAAGCCTTGATGCTACTGGATGAGATGGCATCCTTATGGCAACCGTATCCAAGCCTCCTGTGATTGAATCCGGAACCTTAGGGCTCTTCTTAAGTATCATGGTCAATGGACCAGGCCAAAACTTATCCGCAAGCTTCAAAGCTCTTTCATTAACCTGACATGACAGATCATAGAGAGCATCTGTATCAGCTATATGGACAATCAAGGGATTGTCAGACGGTCTGCCCTTGGCTGAGTATATCTTAGCTGATGCAGCCTCATCCAAAGCATCCGCTCCAAGACCATACACAGTCTCAGTTGGAAAGGCCACCAAGCCACCCTCCTTTAGAATCTGAGATGCCTTCTCATATACAATTGAATCTTCGCTATTATGCTGAATCCTACTTATGATTGTTTTCATAAAAGCCTCTTAAATCAATGAAATAATAATACACATTACCGAGACAAAGTATACAACATTAGGCAAATCTAGTAAAGTGGACAAAACCGCTTTTTACAAGGATTTAATCAAGTAAAAAGCGGTAATACATGTGATATATTTCCAAAAAGTGCACTATTATGTGACAAAACTAGAGTCAGCTTATATCATCAGCTGTGATCCGAAATACAAAGCCAACTTTAACCTTTTTTACCATAATCATGCCAGAAAACAGGATTCCTATAAAAATCAATATAGAATAATTTAAAAATCCCTCTTAATAGATATTCCCAAAACTATATTTTGCTATAAACCCCCTTTCATTCCCCCTTGTATCTCGACTAGTATTGATACAATATTTTCTATATTCTAATAATATATCAATATAATCATTTTGTCAATATATATTTATTATCTATTATATCATTGCAAATAAGAGCTCTAAACTTTACAATATGACCAAAAATAGGTATTATGTTCATATAAAGATGTTAAGAAAGGAGTTTTCATGAGAATAGATCTAATAAATGAGAAAAAAATTCAAATAATAATCTCAGCCGAAGAGTGTATCAATAATGGTATCGATCTTGATACTCTGACTTATGAATCTCCTATCTTGAGGAAGATAGCAAGGTCAGCCATCGAGGACTTAAGTGCTCGCGACAAGTCAAAGCTAAGCCCTTATGCCTTGAGCTCACAATTTGCCCTTGAGGCGACAGTCCTCAGAGACTCTTCCCTTCTGCTTATGGTCACCTTGGCAACCGAGCCAGACGAGCTGGACATAAGATTTTCCGACTTTACCCCTCTAGTTGAGACCAGGTCAAAAATCAATCCTAACGATATGCTCATGGGTGGAAGCGACTTATTTAAGGACTCCAGCTTATCCAAAGATTCATCATCTAGCAAGAACTTGTTTTCAAATCGCCAGGGCAAGCTATCAGCTAAATCATCGCTTGAAAACAGTGACTCAATAGCTGGTCTCAACAGAGATGACGCGGAAAATATTTTAAAGCTCCTCGCCTCTATGATTAGCAATATGTCCGATGACGACTTAGATTCATTGAATAAGGCATCCGGCTCTAAATCAGGCTTCCAAGCCTTCCCACAAGCCGATGGCCAAACTAAGTCTGAAGCAGATGCTGAGCCTAATTCTGAACTCAATTCTGAAGCTAATTCAGAACTTAGTTCTGAATCTGATTCTGATAATAAATCAGATGACTATTTCACAACCTACGATGGAAAAAAGGTACGCCCTTTCCATGCCCCACATATAAATCCAGACGGCAGTTTGTCAGATGAAAAGAAGCCAAAGAAGACTGGCAAAACAAAACCTAGCAAGCAAGACTTGATTCCTGCTGGAAGTAACAGTGTAAAAGAGACAGAGCCAAGCTCAGCTAAGGCCGCCTCTTCCTTTAGACCTGCTGCCAATAAGGAAGCCTCCCTGCTTGGAGATAAAATGCAACGCGAGCATATGCCAGCTCAGATTTTTTGTTTCAAATCTTTTGATGATGCTTGCTATGCCTGTGCTACCTGTTCCAGCGATTTTGAAGGTGAGAGTTCTCTCCACAAAGATTCAAAGGGAAGTGACTACTATCTGATACTCAAGTCCAGGATGACAAGAAAACAGTTCATTCGCTATTGCAACTCCATGTTTGAGTACAGCTACAAGAAACTGGACTTCAAGCAGCAAGCGGCCTATATAAAGGAGCACTGTGAGACAATAATATCTGCAGATGCCGTTGACAAGCTAAAATCTCTCTAAATAGACCAGCTTTCTCATATGGCGTCTTTAGACAAATAGATAAGCATAAATGCATTAAGCAAAAAGCATTAAACATTAAGCATTAAGCAAAAAGCAAAAAGCAAAAAGCATTAAGCAAAAAGCAAAAAGCGCGAGCCTTATGTGCCGCCAGAATTCTGGCCCAGCACAGGGCTCGCGCTCTTTTAATCTTTAATATTTTAAGCAAATATTGGACTTAACCTACAGACTCAAGGTAGTCATTGATGCTCTCCATAAGATCATCAACATCTAAGCCGTGAACCATAGCAGCTTCCTCGATTGACTCACCAATTGATGAAGGACAACCTATGCAATGCATGCCTGCGCTCATAAGAATAGGTACAAGACCAGGTGCTGCCTGGATTGCATCTCCAATAGTTGTATCTTTAGTAATTTTTACCATAACAATTACCATCCTTTCATGAAATACGTCTTAACTATAATCTGATTTTACAACATATGTCAACCCATATATTATAAAAGCCTTTTTGAAGCCCTCTTAATGCCCTTTGAATTTATTCAAACCCACTTGAAAGAAAACTATTATTATTGTATAATCTGAACAGATTATGCAAGACACCAACTATTCAGTAAGGTCTTGCGGCCACAAGATTTTTCTTGAGGTCACTATTTTATTTTAAGGAGGAACTAAATTATGGCATATGTAATTAGTGATGATTGTATCAGTTGTGGTTCTTGCGAGGCAGGTTGTCCTGTTAGCGCTATCAGCCAGGGCGATGCTCACTACGAAATCAATGCTGATGCTTGCATCGAGTGTGGTGCTTGTGCTTCAGTATGTCCTGTAGGCGCTCCAAATCAGCAGTAATAGCCCCGCTATTGAGATCACTGCTATTAAGATCACTGCTAATCAGTGTCTATAAACAGTTTTGGTTTAGGTTTATCCTCAGCCAAATCGCCTAAGGATTAATAAAGCCGAACCTTTGGATTTCTCCTTGGTTCGGCTTTTTTTCTATCAATTTTTCTATAAGTTTCTCTATCAGTTTCTCTCTCTGACCAAGTTGGCAAATCTTGTCTGTTCAGCCAGCCAAGCAAGCTTGACAGTTCCTACAGGACCATTTCTTTGCTTACCAATAATAATCTCTGAAACACCCTTGCTCTCTGAATCCCTGTTATAATAGTCATCTCTATAGATAAACATTACTACATCGGCATCCTGCTCAATCGCACCGGACTCTCTCAAGTCAGACATCATAGGTCTGTGATCATCTCTCTTCTCGGGAGCTCTTGATAACTGTGAAAGGGTAACTACAGGCACATCAAGCTCTCTCGCAAGCGCCTTGAGCGATCTAGATATATCAGATACCTCGCTCTGTTTTGATTCATAATGACCTGAACTTCCCATCAACTGAAGGTAATCGATAATAATCAGGCCCAATCCCTTCTCCATCTTTATCTTTCTGCACTTAGAAGCCAGCTCTCCAACTGTGATACTAGGAGTATCATCTATAACCAAGTTAGACTTTGCTATATCATCAGCGCCCTCTACAAGTCTCTCCCACTCATCGGTGTGAAGCCGACCTGTACGAAGTTTTTCAGCATCAACAGTAGACTCAAGCGAAAGCATACGCTTTACCAGCTGGGATGATGACATTTCCAGCGAGAAGATAGCAGTTGTAATTCCCTGCTTTACCGCAACATTGTCCGCTATATTCAGGACAAATGCTGTTTTTCCCATTGATGGTCTGGCAGCAACCAGGATAAAATCTGAAGGCTGCAAGCCTGAAAGATAGTCATCCAAGTCTGTGAAGCCGGTAGGTACACCAGTTACAGTATCTCTCATCCTTGCTGCATCAGAAATCTGCTTTAAGGTCTCACTTGTGATATCATCAATGCCTCTAATATCCTTAGAAGCCTTACTTTGAGTCAAATTAAAAATCTTCTTCTCAGTTGTCTCAAGAATCGAGTCAACATTCTCATTTAAGGCATAACAAGAGTCTGCAATCTCATTATTGACCTCAATAATTCTTCTTAAGAGGGCATTATCCTTGATAATCTTAGCATGGTCCTTAGCATTGGACACGGTCTGTACGGCCATAATCAAAGACTTGAGGAAGGCTGTAGACTGGACGGCTGCAGGAGCATTAGCCTCTTTCAATTTCTCACTCAGAGTAATCAAGTCGACGGTTAAACCCTCATCGGCCATTTTCACCATAGTTTCAAAGATAATTCCATTTTCATTTCTGTAGAAATCTTCCTTGGTCAAGATAGCAGACATCTCTACAAGGACGTCCCTAGACATAATCATAGAGCCAAGGACAGACTGCTCAGCCTCAATATTATTAGGTTTGACCCTAACTGCAGACGCCTCGCTTATTCCTGAAAAATCATCCATAAACTACCTACTCTTCTGTAACTATTACCTTAAGTGTCGCTGTTACTTCCTTGTGAAGCTTTACAGGGATATCATAAGTTCCCAAAGTCTTGATTGACTCTTCCAACTTCATCTTTTTCTTATCGATATCAAGTCCAAGCTGCTGTTTAGCACCTGTTGCAATTTCCTTAGAAGATACTGCGCCAAATGTTCTTCCGCCCTCACCAATCTTCATAGTGAGCTTAACCGGCTTAGCCTCAATCTTCTTTGCGTACTCCTTAGCCTCGTTAAGGATTTCCTCAGCCTCTTTCTCTTCCTTCTTCTTCTGAATTTTCAGCTCATTGAGGTTCTTTGGTGTTGCCTCAACTCCTAAATTTTTAGGCAAGATAAAATTTCTTGCATATCCATCATTAACCTTTACTATTTCACCCCTCTTGCCGAGTGACTTAACATCTGAAAGCAATATAACCTGCATAATAATTCCTCCAATAAAAAATCTTAAAGCTCACCATTGTTGAGCATTGAATCAATTGTAACCTTAATAGTCTGAACAGCCTGATCAGGAGTGCACTCCTTGAGCTGGGCCGCAGCTATAGTCATATGGCCACCGCCGCCGAGCTTTTCCATAATAAGCTGAACATTGACATCATCTATAGATCTGGCACTGAGATATACGATATCGTTAAATCTCGTGATAGCAAAAGATGCCTTAATTCCTGAGATATCAAGCAACTGATTGGCCGCTTTTGCTCCGCCAATTGTCGGAGAACTAAGTCCATCCCCGTCAAATATTGTGATTGCATAAGCATCTCTGTAGACAGTTGCCTCGCTGACAGCCTTAGCAATAGCTCTGTACTCATCCATATCTGTTCTAAGCATCTTACGAACACGGTTCACATCTGCTCCATGTCTTCTCAGATATGCTGCAGCCTCAAAGGTTCTTGGACCTGACTTGTTGTTAAAACCATCAGTATCGATAACAATACCAGCATACATGGCATCTGCCTCATATGGCTTAATTTTAACTCCGTCATCAATATACTGGATCATCTCAGTAATCATCTCACTTGCACTCGATGCATATGGGTCGATGTATGAGATAACTGCATTCTTGATAAACTCAGAAGTCTGTCTGTGGTGGTCAAAAACTATCTTTGTCTTGCACTGATTCAAAAGCTGAGGACAGTCAGTTCTGTCCGGAATGTTAACATCCACAACAATAAGCGCTGTCTGTGAGTTCACAAAGGCTGAAACGCTGTCATGGTCCACAAACATGTCATTAGGATAATCCTCGTTTTCGAGAAATTTATTCATAAAGGGCTTGATGCTTAAGTTGTCTTCATTGATTACAATGTGAGCCTTTCTTCCAAGTCTGGCACAGATTGCAAACATACCTATAGCCGAACCAAAAGAGTCCACGTCAGGGAACTTGTGGCCCATAATCAAAACATTGTCCGTGCTCTCTAAGATTGAAGTCAGGGCATGAGCCTTAACTCTAACCTTAACTCGAGTATTCTTCTCCATCTGCTGGCTCTTACCGCCGTAGTAGAGAGTTTTATCTCCATCCTTGACAACAGCCTGATCTCCACCTCTGCCCAAAGCCAAATCCATAGCCGCTCTGGCTATATCATAGTTCTTAGAGTAGTCATTGCTGCCAGTACCGATGGCAATACTCAAGGTAATTGTCATCTCATTTCTAGCCTTGATTGTCTTGATATCTTCAAGGATGCTGAACTTGTCCTCCATAAGCTGTTCAAGGAACTTATAACGAAAGACTACAAGATACTTATCCTTTTCAAGTTTCCTTACAATCGAACCGCCTTGAGCAAAGTACTTATTAACCCTCTTATCTACAAGACCGATAAGAAGTGACTTTCTAGCATCATCGACACTCTCGAGCACATCTTCATAGTTGTCTATATAAATCTGTCCGACTACAAATCTTTCATCTCTGATCTTTTTGATATACATATTGATATCTGTATTATCAAACATATACATGACTATAAAGGCTGATTCTTCCTTGGTTTCGTCGACAATGTCAACATCATCCATAAGATTGGTCATCTTGATTCTCTTTAATTCAACCGAGTAGTCTCTGTCATTGAAACTGAGTCCAATCTCTTTTGAATCGTCACTCTGAGGAAAGAGTTCTACCTTTATCTCAGGAAAGACGCTATCCACAGTTTTTTTGACATCAACCTTATGGCCTATAATCTTGGTCATCATTTTGTTGCCCCAAAGCATATGTCCATTCTCATCCATAAGGGCATAAGGAACGCTAAGTTCGTTAATCATATCCCTCTGAACATGGGAAAAATTAGATGAGAACTTAACCATCTCGTATATAATAGACGGTCCCAGATAGGCTGTAATCAGCGCTATAGCCAGGGCAAATATGATGGTGACCGCAAGCAATATGTTGCCACAATAGACATTTATTGCATACATAGATATTGTGGTTATCAAAAGCACAATTCCTGTCACTATCTCAAGTGCAATCAGCTCTTTTAGCTTACCAGATATCTTATATGACTTATTTTTATTTTTTCTATTCTCTAAAGCTGCCATAATAATTATCTCCCTGCAAGGTGCGACTTATAAAGGAGCTCGCAAATCAATCTCATTTATAAATCTACCATTCAACAAATAGGCTCCTTTTGCTAATTTCAAAGTTTTTAAAAGATATGAAAGCCATAATTTTTGCAAAAAGTCACAATTTGTATTATATCAAATGAAGACTGTATTGTCCATGCGATATGCGAGTTGAAGTGTGTTTGCTAAGCAGGCATACTTTGAGCTCGCTTCCCTTAAGCACAAGCCCTTTAAGCACAAGTCTTATGTGTATGCATACATAATAAATCAATCTTTCCTATGCAAAAAAGAAGCCGCCCGATTCCTCGGACGGCTCAATAAGCTTAATAAAATAATCAAAAATTATTCTACTGTGTATGGAAGAAGTGCAACGTGACGAGCTCTCTTTACTGCAATAGTAAGGGCTCTCTGATGCTTAGCACAGTTGCCTGTGATTCTTCTTGGAAGGATCTTTCCTCTCTCAGAAACGAACTTCTTAAGAGTAGCTACATCCTTGTAATCGATTTCTTTATTAGCTTCAGCACAAAATGCGCAGACTTTCTTTCTTCTACGTGGTGCTCTTCTTCTCATCTGACCTTCAGGTCTCTCTGACTTCTTCTCTGGCATGTCAGTTTCCTCCTTTTAGTTTAGTTAAAAGGCAAATTTTCGTCATCAACCCCACCAGGAATATTAAGGAAACCATCATCTGCTCCGCCTACAGGCTGTGCTGATGACTGATTTGACTGTCCTCCTGTAAAGGACTGAGATGAAGCTTTGCTTTCTGCAAACTCTTGATCTTCAACAACCACATCTGTTGTGTAAACCTTGGCGCCATCCTTGTTAGTATAACTACCAGTCTGGATACGTCCAGTAACAACAAGCTTTGTTCCCTGATGTAAATACTTCTCAGCGAACTCACCAGACTTACCAAATGCTACGCATGAGATAAAATCTGCTGTCTGCTCATTACCACCGTCAGTTCTTCTGCCTCTACGGTCTACAGCTAATGTGTATCTTGCAATTGCAAGAGAACCGTTAGCACTCTGTGAATAACGTACATCTGGATCTCTTGTTAATCTTCCCATTAAAACAACTTTATTCATAACTTAATTCTCCTTATCTTTATAAAAGAAGCTGTTAAGTTGAACGTTAATTACTCTCCGTCTTTAACGATGAGGAATCTTAATACGTTGTCCATAATACGAAGTCTTGACTCAACCTCAGCTGGGCAAGTTGTTACTGCCTCAAACTTGATGAAATCATAGTAGCCTTCGCTCATCTTCTGGATGTCGTAAGCAAGCTTCTTCTTCTCGCATGTACCTGGATCAGTAACTGTGCCACCGAAACGTGTAATGAGATCTTTTACCTGATCTACTGTGGCATTTCTTACTTCATCATCGACGTTCGCACTTACAACTAATGCTAATTCATACTTATTCATTCTACGTCGCACCTCCTTCTGGTCTCTGGCCCCTTCAAATTAATTCACAGTGAAAGAGCAAGGAAAAAATATATCACAGATTGATATTATACAAGGCTTTTTTAAATATATCAAGTACATTTTTAAAAGTTTATATATTTTATTAGTTTATTTATCATATTTCAAAATATGACCCCTTATCCAGGCCCCGCTCTGTCAGCCAGCTCTCAGGCCTTTCTATGCGAGTTTTATCCCCATCATCTGATTCAATCAAAATAGAGACATGAGGTCCATCCTTTGGAAACTCTTCACAGCCATAATCAGGATCATCAAGGCTTAATATCTTGTATCTCATAATCACTCTCCATCCGGATGCTTAACTGATTTGGTGCTTTTTTGGAGCTGAGTTCTACTTATCATAACTTCCCTGCCACAGCCCATACATATAAGCTTGAAGTCCTGACCTACTCTCAAGACTTTCCAATCAGCGCTTCCACAAGGATGCTTCTTCTTCATTGTAACAATATCGTTAATTTCATACTTTATAGGCAGCATACTAAACCTCCACTCTCTCAAAGACCTTGCCAAGAGCTGCATGTATCAAAAGATTTGCCGAAGAATCATAAGGAGTCTTTGATTTGTTTATAAGAACCAGCTTATTTCCCCTGTAATAATCAATCATTCCCGCTGCAGGATAGACCCCAAGAGAAGTTCCGCCGACTATAAGCACATCAGCCTCACTAATCAACTTAATAGCCTTGCTTATATCATCCGAGTTAAGGGACTCCTCATAGAGGACCACGTCTGGCTTTATCAAGCCTCCACAGCTACAGCGAGGCAGGCCTTCAGACTTTACAATATAGTCTAAATCGTAGAATTTGGCACACTTGGTGCAATAATTTCTCAAGACACTTCCGTGAAGTTCTACAACTTCCTTGCTTCCAGCCATCTGATGAAGGCCATCTATGTTCTGAGTCACAATACCTCTAAGTTTTCCAGCCTTTTCTAAAGCTGCTAATTTCTCGTGTGTTATTGATGGTTTTGCATCCTTATAGATCATCCTGTCCTTGTAGAATTCATAAAATTCCTCAGTTCTGGCCCTAAAAAAACTGTGGCTGATAATGGTCTCAGGCGGAAACTTATACTTTTGATTATAGAGACCATCAGGACTTCTAAAGTCTGGGATTCCGCTCTCAGTTGACACGCCAGCTCCTCCAAAAAAGACAATATTGTCGCTCTCATTCAAGTATTTCAAAAAAGTCTCTATCTTTTCCTGTAAATCCTTCTCAATATCTTCTTTAGCCAAATCCAACATAGGCTTCCCTCCCTAAGAAAAGCAAAAAGTAATTTTTTTTCTAAAGACTAAAGTGCTAAGCAAAAAGCTTAGCACCCTAAATCATCTTATTCGTAGCTCGCTACACCGAGACAGTAACAGCCCCTGCGATCCAAGGCCTGAACTCTCAACTCAGCAAGTGTTTTTGTATATGTTTTGGCTTCAATAAAGGCCAATGTCCTATCGCACAGAGCTGCCATCTTGCCCTCATTGTCAGATTGAACTATAAGGATGTCATAGCTTCCCTTCATTGTGTCCAAGAGCTCTGACAGCTTATCCTTATATGTATCCACCCCGGCAAATGTGTCGACATCGCCAGTGAACATAAGGTGTAGGTTCTGCTGACTTGTAAGGCATAAAAGTTCCTTAGGATCCATAGGAAGACTCACATAATCCGTCACACCCTTGAGGGACTTTCCCAGCTTGAATTTACCTAAAAATACTTCCTTAGAAAAATCTCCATCTATAAAGAGAACCTTTCTGCCCTTCTTTGCAAGTATGTTTGCGAACTTCAATGCCAATCTGGCATTTCCAACCATGCCTATGCTTCTGATTGTCTCGTTCTCAAAAGAGATCTTAGTCAGGACATTATTCACTGTATCTGAAATTGAAGCCTGTTCAGTGTCTGTCATCTCGACAAGTTTATCAATCTTTATACTAAACATATGTCCCTCCTTACTTTAAGATCATGCCAAGCAACTCTGAGCTTGACTTAATTGATCCTACTGCCTCTCTCAAAGCCTTTAATTCAGCCTCTTCCTTAAGCTTGCGTTCCTCTTCTTTTCTAGCCTTTTCTTCCTGCTCAGATGCAAGTCTCAAGGCTTCATCAGCCTTTCTCTTAGCCTCTTCTATCTCTCTGGCTTCCTGTTCAGCCGCAAGTCTTGCTGCCTCTTCAGCCTGCTTAGCCTCCAAGGCCCTCTTCTCTTCAAGAGCTCTAGCCTCTTCCTCTTTCTGTCTCTGAGCCTTTGCTAAGTTTTCTGCTGCAATTCTTTCAGCCTCTGCCTTTACTAAGGCCTCCGCTGCAAGCTTCTGTGCCGCAAGCTTAAGAGCCTCATCAGTTGTGTCATTCAACACATTATCAGATACCTCTGCAACCTTTTCTTCAGCCTGCTTAATCTTTTCCTGAGCTTGAATAGCCTCAGCTTCCTCAGCCTTTCTTGATTCTTCCATACGAAGATTCTCAGCTTCCCTAGCCTTCTCTATATCAGCCTCAGTTATCTCATCTTCCTTAAATTTCTTTTTAAAGAAGCCCTTAAACTTTCCTAACTTGCTAAGCTTAGATTCAGGCTTCTCATCACTCGCCTCAGCCTCTGATCCATCCTCAGTGTCAGCCTCTGCTGCAGTATCTTCTGCCTTTTTAGCTTCCTCAGCCTTTGCAGCTTCCTCAGCCTTTCTTGCTTCTTCGGCTTTTCTTGCCTCCTCAGCCTTTCTTGCTTCTTCGGCTTTTCTTGCCTCCTCAGCCTTTGCAGCTTCCTCGGCTTTTCTTGCCTCCTCAGCCTTTCTAGCTTCCTCAGCCTTTCTTGCCTCCTCAGCCTTTCTTGCTTCCTCAGCCTTTCTTGCTTCTTCGGCTTTTCTTGCCTCCTCAGCCTTTGCAGCTTCCTCAGCATCCTTGCCTGACTCAGCCTTTGCTCTCTCCTCTTCTCTCTGCTTAGCCTGAAGTTGTGCAACTTCCTCCTCAGAGAGCAGGAGCATAGGATTTACTGCATACTCAGTGTTTTTACGGCGTCCGAAAAGACCTTTTCTTTCTCTCTTCTTTTTCTTATTCTTATTATCCTCAGGTTCTAGTTCCTCAAATGCATTGATTTCGGCATCTGACTCAGTTTCATGAGGAGCTGGAGTCTGACTTCCTTCAGTCTTATCTTCAGTCTTATCGCCCTTTTCAAGCATTCCGATTACATCTGCAATATTCTTTGACTTGTCAATCTGCTCTTCAAGAGTCTGATCAGACTGAGCCTCATCTTGAATTCCATCAGAAGCTTCATCCTTGTCATCCTCATCTTTATCAGAGCTAAGTTTATTCCTAGGACTTCTTTTCTTAGAACTTCTCTTCTTAGAAGGATTGCCTTTAGATGCTTCCTCAGTCTTAGGTTTAAATGCTGCGATTGCAAGCATAAGAACAAGAAGAATTGCAGCTGTTACGCCGGCAGTGATCTCACCAATTCTTATTGTCTTATTCATCAATTCTGGCTTAAATGACTGATTGGAGATATCACCCTCCGAAGAAATCATAACAAGTGCTATTGGTACAATCTGCTGAATAAGATTTGCATTGCCTGCAACCGCATCAACATAGCGCTTTGCAGTGTTCTGATCCTTATATGTAACTGTGAGCTCAATTATATTGCTGTTTGGCTTTGAAACAACTGTCAGATACTTAGCTATATCCTCATCAGTTTTAGCGTCTTCCTTGGCCGCTTTAATTACCGAATCTGACTTAAACACATCAACAAAGTCATCTCTAAAGCCACCATTTTCCGCGCGGATGGATGGCTCATAGCTTGTTCCTGGTGTTATAACCAACTTTGCTGTAGATGTATAGAGCGGAACTATATGTGAGCTCTCATAGAAATATCCTGCAATTGTTCCTATCAATGTCACCAAAATCAGAACCAAGGCGCATCTTGCAAATTTTTTCATATTATACCCATTCCTTCACTTAAATCATCAATCGTTGATTTCCTTGAAATAATCCCAACTGATATATTTCACTGTACCACCGTCAACCTCTATATAGAGCTGACAGAAATCATCTTCATCAGTAGCATAACCCTTCTTGTAAGGGACATCCATATAAGTATACTCAAACACATAGTTATTAGTGTACTCAATCAAGTTATCGCCATTGACATTGAGAAGACCATATTCCACCTTACCTGCAGGCTTAATCTTCTCAAGCTCAGCAAGCGTGTAATCTCCATAGAGGAATTTGCCTAAAAGTTCAGTATTATCCTCTGAGAGATAATTCTTGTTATATGGATCGTCATCGTGGTAGAAAGTTTCAAGAACCTTGTCAAAACTGTCACCGATCTTGATGCCTCTGGCAAATGTATGATCTTCACTTGAAGATGTAAGAGCTGTAAGCACTGATTTGCCATCAATATTCTCAAAAAAGAAGGTGAGATCTGTATAAAAATAAGTCTTAGCTCCCTCTTTTTCATCGATAGCATCAGGATCACCAAATGCTGCTTTCACCTCGTCCTCACTGGCCTTGTACTTGATAGAGTCTATAATCATATCATCAGGTCCAAACTTTGCAGATGTGTTTTTTTCAATAACATCATCTACATGCTCAACCTCTATAGGTGCCTTATCTTCCGAGTCCTGAACCAGGACCATCTCCTTGCTCTTGCTTGAACAAGCCGCCATAGATGCCATAAGTGTGAGACTTAAGCCCAAAGCCACTGCTCTTTTAATTTTTTTAATTCTAATCATAAAATTCCTTTAATCTTCAAGTGACATAACATACTTGTCCATGTCGTCTGCAATCTGCTTAGAGTAGCGAACTGCATGTACAACAGTGTTAGCACCTGTAACAACGTCTCCTGATGCGAAAACGCCCTTCATTGTTGTCTCACCTCTGTCATCAGTCTGAAGGTTGCCCTTCTCAGTGAGTGTGAGATCCTTGTCCCTGTTGACAAGCTTATCCTGTGGTATCTGTGACACAGAGATAATAATTGTATCAGCCTCAACAAGTCTAGCTGTATCCTTCAATACAGTAACCTTGCCCTGCTCATCAATCTCAGTGTCACACATAATCAAACCTTCATCCTTAATCTCGATTGGAGCCTTCTTATATTCGAACTTAGCTCCATCAAGAAGTGTGTACTCTATCTCATCCTGAGAAGCTGCTGCCTTATCCCTTCTGAGATAAATTGTAACTTCCTTAGAGCCATGTCTAATAGCTGTACGAGCCACGTCCATAGCTGAGTTACCAGCACCTATAATCGCTACCTTATCGCCGAGATCGTAAACATCTGGATTGTTAAGGTAATTGATAGCATAGTGTACATTTCCAAATGTCTCGCCAGGAATTCTCAAATGCTTTGGCTTCCAAGCACCAGTACCGATAAATACAGCCTTATAGCCATCGTCAAACATATCCTGAATACTTGTAGATCCTCCTACTGAGAAGTTAGGTCTAAACATGATGCCAAGCTCTCTCATCTTATCGTAGTAGCGATCAAGAATCTTCTTTGGAAGTCTAAACTCAGGAATTCCATAACGCATAATTCCACCAATCTTATCTCTTGTCTCAAATACTGTTATCTTATAACCCTTCTGAGCAAGGATAAGAGCAATTGTGATACCTGCAGGGCCTGAACCGATAACGCCGATTTTCTTGCCATTGTCAGGCTTTTTCTCCAATTTGATTCTCTCGAAACAAGCATCAGAGATATAGTTTTCAATTGCTGATATATGAACTGGTGCACCCTTTATTCCTCTTACACAATGGCCCTCACACTGCTTTTCGTGATCACATACAAGTGAACATACTACAGAGAGTGGGTTGTTGGCAAAGAGCATATTGGCAGCTACCATTATGTCATCCTCTTTAATCAGTCTAATCATCTCCGGTATATTGGTGCTTATAGGACAGCCCTTTCTACACTGTGGATTTTTACACTGTAGACAACGATTGGCTTCTTCGATAATATGTGCAGACATATTTCCTCCTAGTATTCTTATTTATAGTAATTAATCTAGTTTGGGGTCTAATTCTCCCCAAGTATTTGCATACTTGTTAGAAGTATACCACAATTAATGCCCTATTTTAAAGTGTTTTCAAAATTATTGTGAGAAGCTCTTCAGGCGATGAGACTATTGCAGTGACATCACTCTTATATTTTTCAAGATCTTTAGCATCTCTAAAGCCCCAATCGACCAAAATTCCATACTTAATGCCTGCATTTTTGTAAGTCTCATAATCGACTTCAGAATCACCTATATAGGCAACTTCCTCCTTCTTTGCCCCCAGCTGTCTCATAACTTCCAAAATAGAGTCAGGCTCTGGTTTGCGTCGAATTCCTTCCCTCTCGCCAACAGTAATCTCTATATTGCTAAAATACTTAGCTGCAAGCTTTTTGACTGCACTATCACCCTTATTGGATACCACAGCCAGCTTAATCCCCTTGGCCTTCAAAGTCTCAAGCAGGAAGTCCACCCCTTCATAAGGAGCAGTCTTGCAATCACAATGCTCTATGTAATAAGCCGAAAAATCTGCCATCAGTTTATCAATCTGACTCTGACTCGCCTCATAGCCCATATTCTTGCATGTATCGGCAAGCAGCCTTCTATAGCCATTTCCCAGTGCCATCTTAACCTTGTCTTCCTCGACGCTTCCAAGTCCATTCTCGGCCAATGCTACATTTACCGCAGCACTCAGGTCACCAATTGTATTTAAAAGAGTCCCGTCCAGATCAAAAATTGCAGTTTTTATCATATATTGCCTCCACTTGTCATCATTGAAATTCTTGTATTATCTCCACTTGTCATTATTGAAGTTCTTGTATTGCCTCCACTTGTCATACTTTCAGTTTTTGCCTATAATTTTAACATATTATACTTGTAAATGAGGATTAAATTATGGAAATAAATATAGGCAAGGCCCCTGTTTTCAACAGGGTTGATAACTCAGTTATTCTAAGCGGCTTGATTGAGCGCTTTAAACTTGAAGAGGAACAATACAAGAAAACTACCAGGGTTCGTGATTTTGGCAATGATCTAATCATGCTCTACAGCCCTCATATCAACGACTTAGGCTTTACCCAGTACTTCTCCACCAGATTGGGCGGCGTAAGTCAGGGTATATATTCATCCTTAAACCTTTCCTTTGACAGGGGAGACAATCCAGCCTGTGTACTTGAAAATTACCAGAGGGTTGGCAAGGCTATAGGACTTTCTTGCAACCGCATGATTTACACCCACCAAACCCACACCAACAAATTCCGCTGTGTCACAGGGCTTGATGCCGGTGCCGGCATCACAAGGCCTAAATTTGAAGATGATGTCGACGGCCTTATCAGTGATGAGAAGAACTTGGGCCTTATCACAACATTTGCCGATTGTGTGCCTGTAATTGTGGTAGATAAAGAAAGGAAGGTCGTAGCCAGCCTCCACTCAGGTTGGAAGGGCACTGTCACTGATATTCCAGGCCATGCCATCAAGACCATGCTAGATACTTATTCCTGCAAGACTAGTGACCTTGTAGCCTATATCGGGCCATCAATTTGTGAGACCTGTTATGAGGTCAGTCAAGACCTGATTGAACAGTTTGAATCAGCCTACCCAATAGATGAGTGGGAGCTTCTATACAGAAAGGGCCGTCAAATTGGCAATGAGACCAAGTACCAACTCAATCTCTGGTCCGCCTCCTTCCTAAATCTAGTTCATGCCGGCCTTGACCCTAAGAATATCTATATAAATGATATCTGCACCTGCATGAACCAAGACCTTCTCTTCTCTCATCGTGCAAGCATGGGCAAGAGGGGCAATCTCTGCAACTTTATCTATATCAATTAGCCATAATCCCTTATATAAAACTGCAAAATAAGCCCCTTATCTAGGACCTGGCAAGAAGCCAGTCCCGATAAGGGGCTTTTAATTTAAATTTCGCTTTCCAATATTTTTTTTGCAAAATCGACAAGTGCCATTCCATTATCCATAGCATATTTCTGTATAAATCTGTGTGCTTCTGGCTCGGACATGGCTCTAGTCTGCATAAGTTTGGCCTTGGCCTTGCTTATAACTTCATCGTCTTCATGCCGTCTTAGCTTCTTTTTAAAAGGTTTTGATATTCTGCTATTCTCTACCGCCTGCATCAAACTCATTAAGTCTGCCAAAAAAGCCTGCTTTGACAGGGGCATTTTGAGGACTTTAAATCTTGACTCATCAAGGTCTATATCGCTAACAAGCTGGTCTAGGATAGGCATATCCTGACCTGTAGCCAAGAGACAAAGGGCAAAATTCTTTGGAAGAAATGAGGCAAACTCGTTTATAAACATATCACTCATCTTTACCGAAGCAATAACCACTCCGCAATCCAGCTGGTGAGTATGGCTCAAAACCGCCGCTCCACTCGTCTCAATCTTATATACATCAAAACCATTAGTCTTAAGCATTCCCGCAATTTTCTCAGAAGTTAATTGCCGCTGCATAACTAAGATAAGGCTTCCCATTCAATCAGATCCTATATAAATATTTCTGCAATTCCCATTCTGTGACTTGTTCCATAAACTCAAACCACTCCTGGCTCTTTGCTCCACCATATTGATTTACAAATTCTTCCGGCATAGATTCCAAAATGCAATCATCCTGAATTCCCAGCTTTACAGCCTCCTCCAAGTTTTCTGGCATATTGTTAATCATGAATATATTTCCATTCTCATTTTTTCTGATGTCGCCAGTGATTCCCGCTCTAATCAGAACTGAAAGGACAAGGTAAATATTTGCCGCTGCGTCAGGGAAACAAACCTCAGCCTTAATATCTTCGCCGCGTCTCTTGTGAAGCTTAATATCAAGAGTTCTCTCTCTCTTGTAAGAGTTCACTGTAGGGTTTGTGAACATGCTCATAGCTGCTGCATGCTGGTTGATTCCTGAAACAAAATTGATACCTAAATCTGTCTTATCAGATGCCTTGAGCTGCTTGATATAAAAGTTTGCATCCGCATCACTGCTCTTCTTTACATTTCTGTAGAGCTCTTTGAATATATTGTAATCATCCTTATAGGCAGCAATATTGATATGCATACCGCTTCCTGGCTGCCCCATCTTTGGCTTAGGCATAAATGTCGCGTGCAATCCAAAGCCCTTTGCTATAGACCTTAAAGCAGCCTTAAATGTCACGAATGAATCAGCAATTTCGAGTGGCTCATCCTCCTCAAAATCTATTTCATGCTGAGCTCTAGCGGCTTCATGGTGAGATGACTTTATTCCAAAGCCCATATTCTCAAGCATGATTACCATATCTCTTCTGGCATTCTCGCCCAAATCAAGAGGTGAGACATCCATATATCCAGCTTCCTCGTGAGTGAGAGTTGTTGGAATTCCATTGTCATCTGTGTGGTAGAGGAAGAATTCACACTCTGGATTTATCGAAAAGCTATAGCCCTGTGCCTTAGCATACTCAACAGTCTTTTTCAAGATACTTCTTGGTGAAATCTCAACTTCATTGCCATCCTCATCGCAGATATCGCAGATAAATCTTGCAACCTTACTGCTCTGAGGTCTCCAAGGCAAGATGGCAAATGTTGACAAGTCAGGCACAAGATAGTATTCATCATCATCATCTGCAAAATCAGAAAAGACCTTATTCATATCAAACTCATAACCATATTCCATTACATGCTCGATACTGTGAGCTGTAACTGCTACATTTCTAAGTTCTCCAAATGGGTCTGTAAACTGAAGTCTTATGAATTCTATGTCCTCTTTTTCAATTAAATCAATTATTTCTTCTTTTGTGTACATTATAAATCCCCGCTTTCACGTAATTTTCCAAATTTATTTTATTATACAATTCATTTAAAAATGCGTAAAGTCAAGATTTCAAATCTACAACAGCCTTGATCAAGCCCTCAAATAACGGATGGGCATGATTAGGCCTTGATTTAAATTCCGGGTGGGCCTGTGTGGCAATAAAGTAGGGATGTTCTTCCCTATCAAGCTCTATCATTTCCACTATATGGCCATCCGGCGACTGACCAGATATAACCAAACCGCTATTTTCTAAGACATCTCTATAATCATTATTTACCTCATACCTGTGCCTGTGTCTCTCCGATATCTCTTCCTTAGCATACAAATCATATGCCAAACTATCTTTTTTCAAAAGGCATGGATATGCTCCAATTCTCATAGTTCCGCCCAAATTCTTGACTCCCTTCTGCTCAGGCATAAGGTCTATCACCGGATTTCTGCAATCCTTATCAAATTCAGTGCTATTGGCCTCAGCAAGATTTGCTACGTTTCTAGCATAGTCTATAAGAGCCATCTGCATTCCAAGACATATACCAAGAAATGGCTTCTTCTTCTCTCTGGCATAAGCAACTGCCTGGACCATTCCCTCAACGCCTCTATTTCCGAATCCTCCAGGAACAATGATACCATCAACATCTGACAGCATAGCCTCTGCTCCCTGACTCTCAATCTGCTCAGAATCAACCCACTTTATCTTTACACTCACATTATTGGCGATTCCACTGTGATTGAGGGCCTCAACAACCGAGAGATAAGAATCGTGCAGCTTAACATACTTGCCAACCAGACCAATTGTGACTTGACCTTTAGGATTCTTGATTTTATCAACCATATCAGACCAGGCCTTGATACCAGCCTCTCTGTCTTCTTTTGAATTCTCCTTTAACTTAAGGCAGTCCATAACAGCATCTGCAAGGCCTTCCTCCTCCATCATGAGTGGGACCTCATAGATAGAACTTGCATTAAGATTCTCTAGGACATGACTCGATGGAAGGTTGCAAAAGAGCCCTATCTTATCTTTCATATCCTGACCTATAGGCTGATTGCACCTGCAAACTATGATATCTGCCCTTATGCCCATTCTTTGCAGTTCTCTTACTGAAGCCTGAGTTGGCTTTGTCTTTAGCTCGCCAGAGCCATATAGATAAGGGATTAAGGTCACATGGATCATGCAGGCTTTGTCAGGCCCCTTCTTTTGCATAAACTGTCTTATAGCCTCATAGAAAGGTTGAGATTCTATATCACCCACAGTTCCTCCAACCTCAATAATGGCTATCTCTACCTGATTATCATCTTCCCCTTCTTCTATGCCATCAGAAGCCTGGTCCAACTCTGCCTTATAGAACTTAGCTTTTATCTCATCTGTGACGTGAGGAATTACCTGAACCGTTCCTCCTCCGTACTTTCCTTCTCTCTCCTTGTTTAATACCGACCAATATATTTTTCCCGATGTCACATTGGAGTTTTTATCAAGATTCTCATCTATAAAACGCTCGTAATGGCCAAGATCCAAATCTGTCTCTGTGCCATCATCAGTAACATAAACCTCTCCGTGTTGAATTGGATTCATGGTACCTGGGTCAATGTTTAGGTAAGGATCAAATTTTTGCATTGTTACCTTGAAACCTCTAATCTTCAACAGCCTGCCCAGGGATGCAGCCGTTATTCCCTTGCCCAGTCCTGACACAACGCCGCCTGTGACAAATACATACTTGACCATACTCTCGTCCTTTCTTATAACTATTTTGAGACTTTACAAGTGCGAGATTTGCCAGCCAATTCTCGCCAGCTCAATCAATCTAGTCTAACTTTAAAGTCAGATTACATAAATTGGGCATAAAAAAGGGCAAGGGTGCCTTGATTTCTCAAAGCACCCTTGCCTTATGTTAGAAGTATAATTTACCTGTCTTTATTTTGCAATATTTTTTTGACTTTTATTTTTATATAGACTTATTCTTCTTGTATATTAAGCCTTTAGGACTTATGATTATTTATATTGGATTTTTTATGACCGCATCGTATATCGGAGGCTTTATGGAAGAAAAAATCAGAGCTGTAAATAATAAAAACGATTATTATATTTATTTTGAAATCATTAATCAGATTGAGCCTTCTTCTGTTCTAGACTTAGGTTCCTTTTTGAAGGCTGCTGGTGCCATCAGCCGCAATATTATGGATATAAGCATCAGTGAGGAAATTATTTTGGATAGTTTGGATTTTTGTCCTAAGAATAATATTTTAGTCTATGAAAAAATCTATAACTCTATCTACACAGAGCAAGAAATAGATGAACTTCTTATGAAAAACTACGAGCTAATAGTCAGTCTCAATGCTTACGACTACAAATCTTCAAGCTGGCTGCGTGACTTTTATATCAAGTTTAAAGACAAAGTGCATTGGATTCTAACGAAAGCTGACATTTTAGATATAAAGGCAATAGGTCCCTTTTATGACACAAAGCCTATTTATCTCGACCAAGATGCTTATTTATTGCTGACTTCTAAGTCATGGAGGGAATAAGATGGATACTAGAATTTATGTCATGACTCACAAGACTTTCACAAAGCCTGATGACGAGCTCTACACAAGCCTGCATGTAGGAAGAGCAATCAGCGCAGACCTAACTTATCTAGGTGATGACACCGGCCAGTCCATTTCCGCCAAAAACCCAAATTACTGTGAGCTGACCGGAATCTATTGGCTTTGGAAAAATGTAAGATGTGATATTGTCGGCATCTGTCATTATAGACGCTATTTTGTCGTCGACGAAGATTATATAAAAAAGGACTATATTGAAAAATGTCTTGAGACCTATGATCTTATCCTTCCACATTCTTGTGCTTCTAAACACAAAAGTCTTTATGATCACTACACAAATACACACTATAAGTGTGATATAGATCTCACCAGAGAAGTAATAGAAGACTTAAGTCCCGACTATCTTCAGGCATTTGACCTTTGTATGGACTGCAACCTTGAATCTATAGGTAATATGATGATATGCAAGAAGGAAATCTTTGACTCCTACTGTGAATGGCTCTTCAAGATTCTATTTGCAGTCGAAGAAAGATGCGATATCAGCTCTTACAGCCAATTCCAAGCCCGCATATTTGGCTATCTCTCTGAAAGACTGCTCAGGGTATGGGTTTTAAGACACGCCTACAAGGTCAAGGAAGTAGAGGTAAGACTTATCGAGCGCGATAAATCCCTTGACGGTTCTCAAATTCTAGCCTTAAAGAAGGGTATCACTCAGCTCTATCTAAATGATTTCACCAATTCCTTCATTAAGTCTAGCTTAGAGGAATGGCAGGAGCATCTGGACTTAAGCAAAGAGGATAACACGGTTGATTTCCATGGCAAAATACCTGTCTTTAGTGCATGGTGGCAAGGAATTGATGATATGCCTGATTTAGTTGAGACTTGTCTAAAAAGTATTGATTCCGCTCTCCCTCAGGATCTATGCGAATTTCATCTTATAACTTTGGACAATGTTACAAACTACTGCCTATTTCCTGATTCTATCCTCGAAAAATTCAAGAGTGGACATATTTCTCTGACCTGCCTCTCAGACATATTAAGAACTACTCTCTTGACGAAGTATGGAGGAATGTGGATTGATGCTACTTATTTTTGTGCTAAAGAATTCCCAAGGAAACTCTTCGCTGATCTCATTGAGTCCAATGAGTTAAAAAAAGACTACCTTTGGACCATCAAAAACTCAGTGCCAAAGTTCAGGCATGATGTAAGCCAAGGACGATGGGCTGGCAATATTTTGATAGCCAGCAAATCCCATCCCCTCTTCCGTTATATATCCAATGCCTTCTTTGACTTCTTTAAAGAACATGATGATATACCTGATTACTTCTTTATCGATTACATCTTCAACAATGCCTACGATTACATAGGAGAAATAAAAAGTGTTATAGATTCTGTCCCTATCAGCAATCCAAAGGTTCTTGATCTGGCTGATTTATTGAATTCAAAATTCAAGGCCCAAGTTTGGACTGACTTATGTAAAGACACTTGGCTCTTTAAGCTTAACAGACGTGCAGTTTTATCAGAGAGGAATATTGCTGATCAATTGACCTTCTACGGCTATATTCAAAGCTTATATAAAAATAAGGAGTTATAAAAAAAGGCTTCCCGAGTAATCTCGGAAAGCCTTTTAAATTTAAGTTTTAGTGATTGCTCACTTATAAGTAGAATTACTCTACGATAGTTGCAACAGCACCTGAACCTACTGTGTGACCACCCTCACGGATAGCGAATCTCTGTCCAGCTTCCATAGCTACCTTGTGGATAAGCTCGATAGACATCTCTACGTTATCACCAGGCATGCACATCTCTGTACCCTCTGGAAGTATGCAAACACCAGTAACATCAGTTGTTCTGAAGTAGAACTGTGGTCTGTAGTTGTTGAAGAATGGAGTATGACGTCCACCTTCTTCTTTTGTAAGTACGTAAACCTGAGCTGTGAACTTGTGGTGTGGTGTGATAGAACCTGTCTTACAAAGAACCTGACCTCTTTCGATCTCGTCTCTCTGAACACCTCTAAGAAGAGCACCAATGTTATCACCAGGCTGAGCCTCGTCAAGGAGCTTTCTGAACATCTCGATACCAGTTACAACAACCTTACGTGTCTCATCTGTAATACCAACGATTTCAACTTCCTCGTTAACGTGGAGAACACCTCTCTCTACTCTACCAGTTGCAACAGTACCACGACCTGTGATTGAGAAAATATCCTCTACAGGCATAAGGAAAGGCTTATCTGTCTCTCTCTGTGGTTCTGGAACGTACTCATCAACTGTGTGCATGAGCTCAAGAACCTTGTCGCCCCACTCAGATGATGGATCCTCAAGAGCCTTAAGAGCTGAACCCTGGATGATTGGTGTATCATCGCCTGGGAAATCATACTCATCAAGAAGTTCTCTAACTTCCATCTCTACGAGCTCAAGAAGTTCTGGATCGTCAACCATATCACACTTGTTAAGGAATACGATGATGTATGGAACACCTACCTGACGAGCAAGAAGAACGTGCTCTCTTGTCTGAGCCATAACACCGTCAGTAGCAGCAACAACGAGGATAGCAGCATCCATCTGTGCAGCACCTGTGATCATGTTCTTTACGTAATCAGCATGTCCTGGGCAGTCTACGTGTGCGTAGTGTCTCTGCTCTGTCTCGTACTCAACGTGAGCTGAAGAAATTGTGATTCCTCTTTCTCTCTCTTCTGGAGCCTTATCGATGTTATCGAAAGCTACAGCCTCACCTGTACCAAGTCTTGCGTTAAGTGTCTTTGTGATAGCAGCAGTAAGAGTTGTCTTACCGTGATCAACGTGTCCGATTGTACCAATGTTAACATGTGGTTTTGTACGTTCGAATTTAGCCTTAGCCATTATTAAAATCCTCCTTTAATAACCATAATAGGTTTTTTACATAGCTGAATTTTATTATATTGCATTGCAATAATTTTTTCAACCTAATTTTTTTATTTACTCAAAGAGGATCGAAATCCTCTTTGAGATTTTAATTTTTTAAATCAAAAACAAGAATTAATCAATTACTTTGCTCTTGCAGAAATAACCTTATCCTGTACTGACTTTGGAGCCTGCTCATACTTATCGAAGAACATAGAGTAGTTACCACGACCCTGTGTCTTAGAACGAAGATCTGTAGCATAACCAAACATCTCAGCAAGTGGAACATAAGCCTTAACAAGCTTACCACCACCGATATCTTCCATACCCTCAACACGACCACGTCTTGAGTTGATATCACCGATAACGTCGCCCATGTACTCTTCTGGCATAGTTACTTCAACCTTCATGATAGGCTCTAAGATTGCAGGAGCAGCCTTAGCCATAGCATCCTTGAATGCCATAGAACCAGCGATGTGGAATGCCATTTCTGAAGAATCGACTTCATGGTATGATCCATCGTATACAGTAGCCTTAACACCAAGAACTGGGAATCCAGCAAGGATACCAGCCTGTGAAGCCTCTTCGATACCTTCTCCAACTGATGGGATGTACTCCTTAGGAATAGCACCACCGACAACTTCTGAAACGAACTCAAATGTCTTCTCAGCATTTACGTCCATAGGCTCGAATCTAACCTTACAGTGACCGTACTGACCACGACCACCTGACTGCTTAGCGTACTTACTATCAACATCAACAGCCTTTGTGAAGCACTCCTTGTATGAAACCTGAGGTGCACCAACATTAGCCTCTACGTGGAACTCACGAAGAAGTCTGTCAACGATAACGTCAAGGTGAAGCTCACCCATTCCGGCGATGATTGTCTGACCAGTCTCCTGATCTGTGTGTGCACGGAATGTTGGATCTTCTTCAGAAAGCTTAGCAAGGGCTTCGCCCATCTTACCCTGGTCATTCTTTGTCTTTGGCTCAATAGCAAGCTCGATAACTGGCTCTGGGAACTCCATAGACTCTAAGATTACTGGGTGCTGCTCGTCACAGATTGTATCACCTGTTCCTGTGTCCTTAAGACCTACAGCAGCTGCGATATCTCCTGAGTAAACCTTTTCGATTTCTGTTCTCTGGTTAGCGTGCATCTGAAGGATACGGCCTACTCTTTCCTTCTTGTTCTTTGTAGCGTTAAGTACATAAGAACCAGAATTTAAAGTACCAGAGTAAACTCTGAAGAATGCTAACTTACCTACGAAAGGATCAGTCATAATCTTGAATGCTAAAGCTGAGAAAGGCTCAGAATCTGAAGACTTTCTGTCAACTTCGTTACCATCTTCATCAACACCCTTGATATCAGGGATATCTGTTGGAGCTGGCATATACTCAAGTACAGCATCAAGGAGCTTCTGAACACCCTTGTTCTTATAAGCTGTACCACAGAGACATGGAATTGCATCACCTGCAATAGTAGCCTTTCTTAAAGCAGCCTTTAACTGATCAACAGTTGGCTCTTCACCTTCAAGGTACTTCTCCATCATCTCCTCATCAAACTCAACGATCTGCTCAACCATCTTGTCATGGTATTCCTGAGCCTGCTCCTTTAAGTCATCAGAAATTTCTCCTACCTGGATATCATCACCCTTATCTCCGTTGAATACATAAGACTGCATCTCCATGAGATCGATGATTCCCTGGAATGTATCTTCCTTACCAATAGGAATCTGAATAAGAACTGGGTTCTTACCAAGCTTATCAATAAGCTGCTGGCATGATCCGTAGAAATCAGCACCCATCTTATCCATCTTGTTCATGAAAGCCATACGAGGAACGTTATACTTATCAGCCTGACGCCAAACGTTCTCTGACTGTGGTTCAACACCGTTCTGAGCATCAAATACACCTACAGCACCATCAAGTACTCTTAAAGAACGCTCAACTTCAACTGTAAAGTCTACGTGTCCTGGAGTATCGATAATGTTGATACGATATTCTGGAGCTCCTGCCTTCTTCTTACCATTTTCCTCAATAGTCCAATGACAAGTTGTAGCGGCTGATGTGATTGTGATACCTCTTTCCTGCTCCTGGGCCATCCAGTCCATAGTTGCAGTACCATCATGTGTATCACCGATTTTATGATTTACACCAGTATAATAAAGGATACGCTCTGTTAATGTTGTCTTACCAGCATCAATATGAGCCATAATTCCGATATTTCTGGTTCTCTCCAATGGATATTCTCTTCCAGCCATCGGTTTCCTCCTAAAAATTAGAACTTATAATGTGCAAATGCCTTATTAGCCTCAGCAGCCTTATGCATATCCTCTTTCCTCTTTACAGATGCACCTGTGTTGTTAGATGCGTCAAGGATCTCGTTAGCAAGACGATCAACCATAGTCTTCTCGCCTCTAGCTCTTGAATATGTTGTAAGCCATCTAAGTGCTAATGCCTGTCTTCTGTCTGGCTTAACTTCGATAGGTACCTGATATGTAGCTCCACCGATACGCTTTGCCTTAACCTCAAGAAGTGGCATAATGTTGTTCATAGCTTCCTCGAATACTTCTATTGCTGGCTTGCCAGACTTGTCTGCAACCTGCTCGAAAGCACCGTATACAATCTTCTGAGCTACTCCTCTCTTACCATCAAGCATAATGTTGTTGATAAGCTTAGTAACCACTTTGTTATTGTAAATAGGATCTGCTAATACATCTCTTTTTTGAGTATGTCCTTTACGTGGCACGGTTCTTCCCTCCTTAATTATTTATCATTAAATCATAGGTACTCACAAATTTTGTGTACGTGCTCGGTATATCTTAACCTGCAGCCTTCGGATTAATCTAATTCCGGCACTCTACTTAATTATCGTGAATATGTTTGCGCTCAATATGCGCTATTTTTTGATTCTTATTCAGAATCTATTAAATTGCGCTTATATCACGCAATCGGCTTTACGCTAATTACTTAGCCTTTGGTCTCTTAGCGCCGTACTTAGAACGAGCCTGTCTTCTATCAGCAACACCTGCTGTATCAAGTGTACCTCTGATGATGTGGTATCTTGTACCTGGTAAATCCTTAACTCTTCCGCCTCTTATAAGAACAACTGAGTGCTCCTGAAGATTGTGGCCTTCGCCTGGAATGTAAGAAGTAACCTCGATACCGTTAGACAAACGAACTCTGGCAATCTTTCTAAGAGCTGAGTTAGGCTTCTTAGGTGTAGCAGTCTTAACAGCTGTACATACACCTCTCTTCTGTGGAGAAGATGTGTTAGTAGCCTTCTTGTGAAGAGAGTTGTAACCCTTCTGAAGGGCTGGTGCTGTTGACTTCTTTTCAGCAGACTTTCTACCCTGTCTTACGATCTGGTTAAATGTTGGCATTATTTCACCTCCCGGAATTAGAATATTTTTGATGGCTGCATATTCAGAATCACTGAATACGTGTCATAATTAATAATTTTCTAAACTAGCTTAGCTAGTCAGCCATTTATTGACACGCTAGAGTATTATACAAGCATTTTTTTGCCTTGTCAACAAGAAGACCTAGGCAAATGCTTATCCTTCCTATAATTTTTTTGTAAAATCGAGTGCTAATTTTGCATATTAAGTTCAAAAGCTTGCAATTTATTTCCTATCTTTGCTTCTAAAGTCGCTTTTGCCAGCTGTTTTATCATTTCAAAATTTGGCTTAGCTCCTAAGCATTGGCCGAATAGAGTAAAAAAAGCTGCGGGTTAAAGAACCCGCAGCTCTTAATCAAGATAAAATCTTAAAAATCATTCATCTAAATCATTTCAAATCATTCATCTAAATCATTTCGAATCATTTATCTCAATATCTTCTTTATCTTACTTATCTTCCTGCTCACTGTCAGAAACTTCGCCAGCTTCCTCTGCTTCCTTAAGAAGTTCTGCCTCCTCATCGAAGACAATACCTGTGTTAAGTTTAACATTCTTGTAGCGCTTCATACCAGTACCAGCTGGGATAAGCTTACCGATAATTACATTCTCCTTGAGACCAATCAATGGATCAATCTTTCCGTAGATAGCAGCATCTGTGAGAACCTTAGTTGTCTCCTGGAATGATGCAGCTGACATGAATGAGTTAGTAGCAAGTGAAGCCTTAGTAATACCAAGGATAATTGGTGTACCTGTAGCTGGAGTCTTGCCCTGCTCTTCAAGTTCTTCATTGATTTCGTTGAACTCAAGTGTCTCAACCTGAGAACCTGGAAGATATCCAGAATCTCCTGGATCATCGATAACGATCTTCTTGAGCATCTGACGAATGATGAGCTCGATATGCTTATCATTGATTTCTACACCCTGGATACGGTAAACCTTCTGTACCTCACGGATGATGTAATCCTGAACAGCACGTACGCCAAGGATTCTGATGATATCATGTGGATTCTCAGAACCTTCTGTAAGCTCTTCACCAGTTACAACAACCTGGCCTTCTCTTACCTTAACTCTTGTATCTCTAGATACTGGGTAGCTCTTAGAGTTGCCAGCATCGTCTGTAATTACGATATCAGTCTTCTTCTCTGTCTTTGTGAAACTTACTGTTCCACCAAACTCAGCGAGTACTGCGAGTGTCTTTGGCTTTCTAGCCTCGAAAAGCTCTTCTACTCTAGGAAGACCCTGTGTAATGTTACTACCGGCAACACCACCAGTATGGAAAGTTCTCATAGTAAGCTGTGTACCAGGCTCACCAATTGACTGAGCAGCGATAATACCAACAGCTTCACCAACCTGTACAGACTGACCTGTAGCAAGGTTAGCACCATAACACTTAGCACATACACCGATGTGTGAACGGCAAGTAAGGATTGTTCTAATCTTAACCTTCTCAACACCTGTAGCTACAATCTTTGAAGCTCTTGCAGGTGTTACAAGACGGTTAGCAGCGAGTACAAGCTCACCTGACTTAGGATCAACAATATCCTCAGCAAGGAATCTGCCTGTGATACGCTCTTCAAGTGACTCAAGAACGTCTGCCTTTGCATCGCTGTCTGCTGTAGCTCTGTCGTTAACGAACTCGCTTACATACATACCAGGAATGACATTTCTGTTAAGGCTACAATCATTCTCTCTGATTACAAGATCCTGAGATACATCAACAAGTCTTCTTGTCAAGTATCCTGAATCGGCTGTTCTAAGAGCTGTATCAGAAAGTCCCTTACGAGCACCGTGAGCAGAGATGAAGTACTCGAGTACGTCAAGACCTTCACGGAAGTTAGACTTGATTGGGAGTTCGATTGTGTTACCTGATGTATCGGCCATCAAACCACGCATACCAGCAAGCTGCTTGATCTGCTGGTTAGAACCTCTCGCACCAGAGTCAGCCATCATGAAGATGTTGTTATACTTATCAAGACCTGAAAGGAGGGCATCCTTAAGTTTGTCATCAGTCTCCTGCCATACCTTGATAACGTTCTTATGTCTCTCTTCATCAGTTGAACGACCTCTGTTGTAAGACTTAGTGATCTTTTCAACCTTTTCCTCAGCCTCAGCAAGAAGAGCCTTCTTGATTGGAGGCACTGTCATCTCAGAAATCGAAACTGTGAGGGCAGCGATTGTAGAGAATTTATAACCGATAGCCTTGATATCATCAAGAACTTCAGCTGTCTTTGTTGTACCATGTACATTGATTACGTGCTGTAAGATATCCTTAAGCTGCTTCTTTCCTACGTGGAAATCAACCTCGAGGCTGAGCTCGTTCTTAGGATCGCTACGATCAACATAACCAAGATCCTGTGGAAGAATCTCATTGAAGAGGATTCTACCAAGTGTGCACTGAACAAGACCTGCTGTCTTATGTCCATCTGCATACTCTCTTGTCTTCTCAATTGCAATCTTAGCATGAAGTGTAATTATATCATTCTTGTAAGCAAGGATAGCTTCATTTGCATCCTTGAAGATCTTACCTTCACCCTTTGCACCAGGTCTCTCCTGTGTGAGGTAGTAAATACCAAGCACCATATCCTGTGAAGGAACGGCTACAGGGCCACCATCAGATGGCTTGAGGAGGTTGTTAGGTGAAAGAAGCATAAATCTACACTCAGCCTGAGCCTCTACTGAAAGTGGAAGATGTACGGCCATCTGGTCACCATCGAAGTCAGCGTTGAAGGCTGTACATACGAGTGGGTGAAGCTTAATAGCCTTACCTTCTACAAGAATAGGCTCGAATGCCTGAATACCTAATCTGTGAAGTGTAGGAGCACGGTTTAACATAACTGGATGCTCTTTAATGACGTACTCAAGTACATCCCATACAGAGTCATCTAACTGCTCTACATTTCTCTTTGCCTGCTTAATATTATCAGCAATACCACGTCTTACAAGCTCTCTCATAACGAAAGGCTTAAAGAGCTCAATTGCCATTTCCTTAGGAAGACCACACTGATAAATCTTAAGTTCTGGTCCTACTACGATAACTGAACGTCCAGAATAGTCAACTCGCTTACCAAGAAGGTTCTGTCTGAAACGTCCCTGCTTACCCTTAAGGAAATCAGATAATGACTTGAGTGGACGGTTACCAGGACCTGTTACAGGTCTGCCGTTTCTTCTACCATTATCGATAAGAGCATCAACAGCTTCCTGAAGCATTCTCTTCTCGTTACGTACCATAATCTCAGGTGCGCCGAGCTCCATAAGCTTAGCAAGTCTGTTGTTACGGTTGATAATTCTTCTATAAAGATCATTAAGGTCAGATGTGGCAAATCTTCCACCATCAAGCTGAACCATTGGTCTTAAATCTGGTGGGATTACAGGAATCTCTGTGAGGATCATCCACTCAGGTCTTGTACCTGAGCTGATGAATGCATCCATAACTTCAACTCTCTTAAGGATTCTGATAGCCTTCTGAGATGTTGTTGTCGAAAGTTCCTCTCTCAAGGCCTCAACTTCAGTCTCAAGATCGATTGTCTGTAAAAGCTCTAAAATAGCCTCAGCACCCATACCAACACGGAATGTGTCGCCATAAGTCTCTAAAAGCTCTCTGTACTCTGTCTCTGTAAGTACTCTCTTTACAGGAATTTCTGGCTCTTCAGACTCAAGAACGATGTAAGATGCAAAGTAAAGCACCTTCTCAAGGTTCTTTGGTCCGATATCAAGAAGTAAATCCATACGGCTAGGGATTCCCTTAAAGTACCAAATATGTGATACAGGTGCAGCGAGATGAATGTGACCCATTCTATCTCGACGTACACTTGCCTTTGTAACTTCTACTCCACACTTATCACAGATAATACCCTTATCTTTGATCTTCTTGTACTTACCACAATGACATTCCCAGTCCTTGCTTGGTCCAAAAATCTTCTCACAGAAAAGGCCATCCTTCTCTGGCTTAAGTGTTCTATAGTTGATGGTCTCAGGCTTTGTTACCTCACCATAAGACCAGCCAATACCTTCACGCGCATTGCCGCTAATAATCTCTGGAGATGCAAGCTTAATCTGCATCTTGTCAAACTTCATAGATCTCTTTGGCTCCTGCTTAGGTGTCTCAGCTGCAATCTGCTCACCTACTACAGGTGTGTTTGATTCTTCTGCCATGTACTACCTCGTTTCTTTATTCTTCGATGTCTCCGTCGCCGTAATCTTCATCAGCTTCTTCAACTAAATCATCTGAGTTCATATCTTCATGCTCCTCGCCATCTTCTTTCAAAGATACAGCAGAGAAACCTGAACGGCTCATCTCAGCCTCATCATTTCTTGAGTTTCTGTGATAGTCACCATCATCAAGTACCTTCTTGAAGTCTGTAACTTCGTAATCAGCACTCTCGATAAGCTTAACTTCATTGTCCTCGTTATCAAGGAGACGAACGTCAAGTGCAAGTGACTGTAATTCCTTAAGAAGTACCTTAAATGATTCTGGGACGCCTGACTCTGGGATATTTTCACCCTTAATGATTGCTTCGTAAGTCTTAACTCTACCTACAACATCATCAGACTTAACAGTAAGTATCTCCTGAAGTGTATAAGCTGCGCCATAAGCCTCAAGAGCCCAAACTTCCATTTCTCCGAATCTCTGTCCACCGAACTGAGCTTTACCACCGAGTGGCTGCTGAGTTACAAGTGAGTAAGGACCTGTAGAACGAGCATGGATCTTATCATCTACAAGGTGGTGGAGCTTCAAGTAGTGCATGAAACCGATTGTAACACGGTTATCAAAATTCTCACCTGTACGACCATCACGCATTGTAACCTTACCATCTCTGCCAATTCTAACGCCCTTCCACTCAGCTCTGTGAGCTCTGTTTGTGCTTAAGAACTCAAATACTTCTGGGTTAAGAAGGTCTTTATATCTTGACTCAAATGTAAACATGTCATCTGGATAATCCTCGCCTTCAGCCTCGGCCTTAGCCTTCTCCTCAGCAAGTTCCTTATCATCAAATGGGTTGTTTGCGTAAATATCAGCCATCTCAAGTGCATCCTGAATATCATTCTCGTTAGCACCGTCGAATACTGGAGTTGAAATATTAAATCCAAGAACCTTAGCTGCGAGACTCAAGTGAATCTCAAGTACCTGTCCAATGTTCATTCGAGAAGGAACGCCCAATGGGTTAAGTACAATATCAAGCTGACGGCCGTTTGGAAGGAATGGCATATCCTCAACTGGAAGAACTCTTGAAACTACACCCTTGTTACCGTGACGACCAGCCATCTTATCACCAACAGAGATCTTTCTCTTCTGTGCGATATAGATTCTAACTGACTGATTTACACCTGGTGCAAGATCATCGCCATTTTCTCTTGTAAATACCTTAACTGCTACTACAATACCGTACTCACCGTGAGGAACCTTGAGGGAAGTATCTCTTACCTCTCTAGCCTTCTCACCGAAGATAGCACGGAGGAGTCTCTCCTCAGCTGTAAGCTCTGTCTCTCCCTTAGGAGTAACCTTACCAACTAAGACATCTCCTGCACGAACCTCGGCACCGATACGGATGATACCATCTGCATCAAGATCCTTGATAGATTCTGTAGCTGCACCAGGAATATCACGAGTGATTTCTTCTGGTCCGAGCTTAGTATCTCTTGCTTCTGACTCGTACTCTTCTATATGAATTGATGTATAAACATCATCTCTGACAAGCTTCTCACTAAGAAGAACAGCATCCTCGTAGTTGTAACCTTCCCATGTCATGAAACCGATAAGTGGGTTCTTACCAAGAGCTATCTCACCGTTAGAAGTAGAAGGACCATCAGCGATAACTTCGCCCTTCTTAACCTCATCACCCTTAAATACGATAGGGCGCTGGTTGTAGCAGTTAGACTGGTTAGATCTAGCGAACTTAGAGAGCTTGTACTCATGCTTTGTTCCATCTGCTTCCTGAACTACGATGCGGTTAGACTCAGATGAGAGAACTACTCCATCTTCCTCTGCAACTACACATACACCTGAGTCAACTGCAGCCTTATTCTCAATACCTGTACCGATAACTGGTGCTTCTGTAGTGAGAAGTGGCACTGCCTGACGCTGCATGTTTGAACCCATGAGGGCACGGTTAGCATCATCGTTCTGAAGGAAAGGAATCATTGATGTAGCAACTGAGAATACCATCTTAGGTGATACATCCATGAGATCGATAAGAGTCTTATCGTACTCTGCTGTCTCTTCCTTATAACGTCCAGAAACTGTGTTCTTTTTGAAATATCCATTCTCGTCAATCTCAGCATTAGCCTGAGCTACGTGGAAATCATCTTCCTCGTCTGCAGCGAAGTATCTTACCTCATCTGTAACTCTAGGATTCTTTGCATCTGACTTATCTACGATACGATAAGGAGCCTCAATGAAGCCATACTTATTGATTCTTGCATATGAAGCAAGTGAGTTGATAAGACCGATGTTAGGACCTTCAGGTGTCTCAACAGGACACATACGACCATAGTGAGTATAGTGTACATCTCGAACTTCGAATCCGGCACGATCTCTTGAAAGACCACCAGGACCGAGGGCTGAGAGTCTTCTCTTATGAGTAAGCTCACCAAGTGGGTTGTTCTGATCCATGAACTGTGACAACTGAGAACTTCCGAAGAACTCCTTGATTGCAGCTGTTACAGGCTTAATATTAATCAATGACTGTGGAGATACACCAGAAAGATCCTGTGTAGACATTCTCTCTCTTACTACTCTCTCCATTCTTGAGATACCAATTCTGAACTGGTTCTGAAGGAGCTCACCAACAGAACGGATACGTCTGTTACCGAGGTGATCGATGTCATCCTTGTAACCAATACCATACTCAAGATTTAAGTTATAGTTAACTGAAGCGATGATATCCTCAACAGTGATGTGCTTAGGAATAAGGTCGCCAATATTCTTAACTAAAGCATCCTTAAGTTCATCAAGGTCAGAGTACTCTGCCATCAACTGCTTAAGAATTGGATAGTAAACATTCTCGTTAATTCCAAGTGCCTCAGCCTCTTCATAGCTGATATCAATGTACTTAGTGATATCTACAGCCATGTTAGAGAGAACTTTCTCTCTTCTTGTAGAAGGAGTACCATCATTAAGTCTGTACTCTGCCATTACATAAACTGCAACAACA
Organism: uncultured Lachnospiraceae bacterium; assembly: GCA_947164605.1. Lineage (GTDB taxonomy): Bacteria > Bacillota > Clostridia > Lachnospirales > Lachnospiraceae > CAMUXE01. Next base: position 111,623 of record CAMUXE010000001.1, read on the forward strand.
CCGGCATTCTGAATAGCCTCACCATCTTCTCTTGTGAGCTTATCTCCAGCCTTGTACATTACGCTTCCATCTTCTGGATTGATTACATCATCAGCAAGTACCTGACCAGCAAGTCTGTACTTGAATGAAAGCTTCTTATTGTACTTATATCTACCAACTCTAGCGAGGTCATATCTTCTCTGATCGAAGAACATACCGTCAATCAAAGACTCTGCACTATCAAGTGAAAGTGGCTCGCCCGGTCTTAACTTCTTATAGAGTTCGAGAATACCTTCGTTATGGTTTGTTGTAGTATCCTTCTCAAATGTGTCGATAATCTTTGGCTCATCACCAAAAACATCAAGAATCTCTTCGTTAGTGCTGATACCAATAGAACGAAGAAGTACTGTTATAGGTACCTTCTTGTTACGGTCAACCTTAACAAAGAACATATTATTGGCATCTGTCTCATACTCGAGCCATGCACCACGGCTAGGAATTACCTGGCTGGAATAGAGATTGATCTTACCGTACTTATCCTTCTGGATATCAAAATATATACCAGGTGAACGTACAAGCTGGCTGACAATAACTCTCTCGGCACCGTTAATTACAAATGTACCTGTTCTCGTCATAATTGGAAGATCACCCATGAATATTTCATGTTCACTGATGTCTTCGCTCTCTTTGTTGTGGAGTCTTACTCTGGCCTTGAGTGGAGCTGCATATGTAGCATCTCTTTCTTTGCACTCTTCAATATTGTACTTTACTTCATCCTCGCAGAGTTTATAATCAACAAACGACAAACTAAGTCTGTTATTATAATCTGTAATTGGAGAGATGTCTTCAAATACTTCTTTGAGACCTTCTTTAAGAAACCATCTATAGGATTCTTTCTGTACTTCAATAAGGTTAGGCATCTCAAGAACTTCTTTTTGTCTTGAGTAACTCATTCTGGTACTTCTACCCGACTTTATTGGGCGTATCCTGTTTTTCTCCATTTGACGTTTCACCCCTTAATCTTATTTTGCGGAGTTTATGGCGCACTTGTCGCTATAAACACAATGACGCATTGTCCATAGTATCACAGTAAGTCAAGGATGTCAACTTAAATATAGGGGATTTTCTTGATTTTTAGATTTATATTTTTGATTTTATTTTTACTTGTAAAATTACTTTTAATTTTACTTTTAAGATCGGCCCGGAAATTAAAAGATATATTTCCTCTTATACAGGACATGGGTTTAGACGACACATTTGCCGAGTTTAGAAATGAATATTATATGACTATAAAGAAGAAAAGATGGCTGCCATTGCAATGCAGTGGCAACCATCTTTGAATTTTCAAAAATAGGATGATCCCTAAAATTACTTAAGAGTAACCTTAGCGCCTTCAGCCTCAAGCTTCTTCTGGATATCCTCAGCCTCTTCCTTAGAAGCGCCTTCCTTGATGATCTTTGGAGCGCCGTCAACGACTTCCTTAGCTTCCTTAAGACCAAGACCTGTGATTTCACGTACAGCCTTGATAACCTTAACCTTGTTAGCACCAGCCTCTGTAAGCTCTACATCGAAATCTGTCTTCTCATCTGCTGCGCCACCTGCTGCAGGACCTGCAACTACAACGCCTGCTGCTGCAGAAACGCCAAACTCTTCCTCACAAGCCTTAACTAAATCGTTAAGCTCTAATACTGATAAACCCTTAATAGCTTCAATGAACTCTGCTGTTGTCATTGTATAATCTCCTTTATTAAAAAATTTGCGAATCATGTCGCTTAATATGAACTCTTAGGTTCTGTTCAGACTAACTGAACTAAGTTAAATGCATAATTATTATGCGTTCTCGCCCTGCTTCTCAGCAATCTGCTTAAGCACACGAGCAAAGTTTGTAATAGGTGACTGCATGCTTCCAAGGAGTCTTGAAAGAAGAACTTCTCTTGATGGAATGTTTGCGATAACCTTAATACCTTCAGCATCGTAATATGTACCTTCTACGACGCCTGCCTTAAGCTCAAGCTTGTCAGCCTTCTTAGCAAACTCGCTAAGAATTCTAGCTGGAGCTGTAGCATCACTAGCGCTGATTGCTACTGCTGTAGGTCCCTCGAGCTGTGCTCCAAGAGCCTCATATTCTGTACCAGCAATTGCTCTCTTAACTAATGTGTTCTTATAAACCTTGTAGACAATACCTTCTTCTCTAAGCTGCTTACGAAGCTCTGTATCCTGAGTAACTGTAAGTCCACGATAGTCAACGAGTACTACGCTTACTGCATCCTTGATGTAGCTTGAAATCTCGTCAACGATAGGCTGTTTAAGTTCTACCTTTGCCATGAATGATCTTTACCTCCTGTTAGATTTCCCTTTATAAGGGGATGTATCTGCCGTAAGATCAACAATTGTGCATCACTGCACTCATTATAAAACCCTCCTGACATAAAGACAGGAGGGGAATTAACAATACTATTGTCTTTCCTCGGTAGGCGTTTTACCTTTAACCCATCGCTGGGACCTGCTGTCTTAGGGCAAATGTGTCGTCAACTGACGAACGTTGATATTATAATATCATATTTATTGAATGTCAATAGTTAATTTTAATTAACCTGCAATAAACTTTGAAGTGCTGACTTTAACGCCAGGACCCATTGTTGATGAAAGAACGATGCTCTTAAGATAAGCACCCTTTACTGTTGCAGGCTTAGCCTTAACTATAGCACCCATGATTGCCTGGAAGTTGTCTGATAACTGGTCTTCAGTGAATGAAGCCTTACCGATTGGCACGTGAATGATATTAGCTTTATCAAGTCTGTACTCAATTTTACCAGCCTTGATATCGTTAACAGCCTTTGTTACGTCCATTGTTACTGTACCAGCCTTAGGGTTTGGCATAAGACCCTTTGGTCCGAGTACACGTCCTAAACGACCAACGACGCCCATCATGTCAGGTGTAGCAACTACTACATCAAACTCAAACCAGTTGTCGTTCTGGATCTTTGGAATAAGCTCCTCAGCTCCAACGAAATCAGCGCCTGCTGCACGAGCCTCATCAGCCTTGTCTCCCTTAGCGAAAACAAGTACTCTAACCTTCTTACCTGTTCCGTGTGGAAGTACAACTGCGCCTCTGATCTGCTGCTCAGCGTGACGTCCGTCACAACCTGTTCTGATATGTGCTTCAATTGTCTCGTCAAATTTAGCAACTGCGTTCTTCTTTACTAAAGTAACTGCATCAGCTGCATCATATAATGTTGCACGGTCTACATTTTTAGCGACCTCAACATATCTCTTTCCTCTTTTCATGATTAAAACCTCCTAGTGGTATTATCGGAAGGGTTAATTCCTCCCACGTTGTGAATATCAATCCTCAACAACGATTCCCATACTTCTTGCTGTACCAGCAATCATTGATGTTGCAGCCTCGATAGATGCAGCGTTAAGATCTGGCATCTTGAGCTCAGCAATCTTCTGAACCTCTGATCTCTTAATAGTAGCAACCTTGTCCTTGTTAGGAACGCCTGAGCCTGATTTGATATTAGCAGCTTTCTTAAGAAGTACTGCTGCAGGTGGTGTCTTTGTGATGAAGCTGAAACTTCTATCAGCATATACTGTAATAACTACAGGGATTATCAAGTCACCCTTATCAGCTGTCTTAGCGTTGAACTGCTTTGTGAATTCAACGATATTTACACCGTGCTGTCCAAGTGCAGGACCAACAGGTGGTGCTGGTGTTGCCTTGCCTGCAGGAATCTGTAATTTAATATAACCTGTTACTTTCTTTGCCATAATGGCACCTCCTAATAATAAATGTGGTTTATGGCGAAGCGGATGTCTTCACCCACCTCTCCCACGCAAAAGATAGCCTGCTAATGATCAGCTAACCTCTGCATTTTGTCAATATACCGATGTTCCTGTCATGCCTTACAGTAATTCAACATCAGTAAATCCGATTTCAACCGGTGTTTCACGGCCGAACATCTCAACATTAATTGTGATGCACTGTTTGCTCTCATTAATGTCTCTAATCTCGCCGATAGTATTTTCCCATGCACCAGACATAATTCTTGCCTGATCACCAACTTTACCATCAAACTTAATAAGTGTCTTTTCCTCATTCTCAGCTCTAGCAAAATCAATTCCGAGTGACTTGATTTCTGCTGCAGTAAGTGGAACTGGCTTAGATCCAGGTCCAACAAATCCTGTAACACCTCTAGTGTTACGAACCACATACCAGCTGTCGTCATTCATAATCATGTGAATGAGAACATAGCCAGGAAACATCTTTTTCTTAGCGCTCTTCTCTTTACCATTCTTAATCTCGACAACAGTTTCAAGTGGAACAAGTACTTCTAGGATCTGATCCTGAAGGTTAAGATTCTCAACACTCTTTTCGATGTTTGCTTTCACCTTATTCTCATATCCAGAATATGTGTGAGCCACATACCATTTTGCTTCTTCCATCTTATCACCCTTCTTTACTTAACTAAGAACTCAATTCCAATACGTGTAACAAAGTCCACGATTGCAATTATAAGACCCATAATTATCGATACGAACAATACATCGCCTGTCTGTCTTGTAATTGTCTTTCTGTTAGGCCATACAACTTTCTTGTACTCGCCCTTAAGACCCTTAAACCAACTTGTCTTGGTTTTCTTTGCAGTATCAGCCATATGATTACCTCACTGTATTACTTCGTCTCTTTGTGCATTGTATGCTTCTTGCAGAACTTACAATACTTCTGTGTTTCCATTCTGTCAGGATGAGTCTTCTTATCCTTTGTCAGGTTGTAATTACGCTGTTTGCATTCTGTACATGCCAATGTTATCTTAACGCGCACAACTTCCACCTCCATCTTTTTTTAAAATATTAAGGTGTTAAGTGCCCTTTTTACAGGGTTTTGACACCAATCGGCTTTTTTTAGGCATAAAAAAAAGGCCTCTTCCATAGCCGTTCTAATATAGCACAGCCAAAAGACAAGGTCAACAAATTTTTTTGATGGATTAGAGGCTTTGCTCTGAGGCTGGGGTGGAGGGCTAGCTTTAATTGGCTTTTCGGGCCTTTCGGGCTTGTTCCGGCGGGGCTGGCTTTAATCGGCCTTTCGGCCTTTAATCCGCTTTTCGGGCCATAATCCAAGATTTTCTTTTATTTATTTGATTTCTTGGTTTTTTTCCTCGACTTTTTTATAAAAATCCAAGATTCTATTCCTCTAAGATTTTATCTTGGATTTCCCCCCTATCAATTTCCTAAAAGCCCGAAAAATTTCCAAGAATTCTTCTTATTACAATAAAATCTTGGTCAATGTCCCAGACAGCCTCAAGACTTTCTTTCAAACCCAGCAAAAAATCAACCTTCCAGCCAAAAAAAGCCCCCACTGCCGGTATTCCAGCAGCGGGGGCAAAACAGCCACCTAAAGTAGCCATCTTAAATTAGTCATTAAATCAGCCATTAAATATAGTCATTAAACATCATGCCTGTGTAAGCTGATAGATTGTAAGGATCCATGCTTGGATGCTTAGGGTCCTTGTAGGCCACGATCTTGTTGTTGACGTAATTCATTGGGTCGGTCGCAACCGCCTCAGCTTTCTCTCTGATTGATTTGTTGAAGTCGCCAAGCTCCTTGAAGACATTGTCCAAGTTGCCAGAATGAGCAGCCTCAAGAATCGCATCTTCATCCAGACTGATTGTGCCGTCATCATTGATATTCAAGCCATTGTTGCTAAGGGTTGTCCTGTGCTTGTTTGCAATAGACATAAACTCTCTTTTCAATAGCTCATTGCCTTTAAATTCATCTCCCTCAGCAGAATTTGTAACACCCATCATAGAATTATATCCGCTGACCAACTCAGCAATACTCTCAATAATAGAATTATCATCATCGACAAGGGAGATTTTTACCGGCTCTTGCGTAGGGGCCTTAATCTTAATATTGTAATTATTATTTACAACAAACTCATTGCTAGGTGAGCTTTTAGTCTCACCGTTGAGCTCAAAAATAGCATTTGACGGGAGCTGCCTTGTCCTGTTTAAGCCAAGTTCACTGACAACAGGATTATCCTGAGGCGTTATCTCAAAGATATAAGGCGAAGCTTGAGGCACGCCAGTCGCATCAGACTCTATGTTAATGGCCTTATTTCCGAGATTGTCCGTAATAACTTCAGAATTCAAACCAACCTTAGATCTGTTAATCAGTCGAGAAATCTTGTTTTGAAGATCTTCATTCGTCTCGTCTTCCGAAACATTGAACTCAAACTCATAGGTCAGATTATTTATATTCAGGTCAAATGTGTAGGCTCCGTTAGGAAGTGCCTTACCTGTAGGTTGCAAGTAATTGCCAGTATTGATCTGCGGTTCAGCAATCTGGGATACTTCGACATCAAAGCTTTGCTCCTCAGCTGCCTCCTTAGAATTCCCTATATACCTAACTGACACAGCTTCAGGATTGCTTGATTCAGCATTCTTCCTATAAGTCAGGTCTCCGCTGGTCTCATCCGACAAATCCTTTGCAATATTAGTTATCTCTCTGGCATGTTCTTTTAGGTCAATTGCATATTTTTGCGCCTTTTCAGACACATCAACTTTATATACAGGAGTACGACTGTTTACATTGCGCACTCTTTTAGTAGTATCTTTTAATTGAGATTTTGTATGCGTATCATACTTGGTACTGGCCTTATGCCCGTACTGCGAAATGTAATAGCTATAAGCAGTGCTAATCATAACAGTCACCTCCTTGTCTGTTAATCTTAGGAAATAGATATGGAAATTCCTTTTCCCATAAAGAATAAAATTTAGGCTTTTATTCAACCTAATAATCTCACAAAGACATACTTTTGTCAATCACCCTCAAAAGCCCTGTCAAGTTCTTTTTCAAAAACATAGTGCGCCAGATTCAGAATCCAGCGCACTTCTAAAAACATAAAATAATAGATTTTTTTAAGAAATTAAATCAACTTATACATAGACCATCAGTGCAGACCCCATCATAACAGAACCATCCGCACAGGACCATCAGAACAGGCCCCTCAGCATAGACCATCAGTTCTTAAACTGGTCTTCCTCTATAACATCTGCAAAGCGGTCTGGCCTTGATTCATAGATCTCCTCGATTGCCTTATCCATATCGCTCTCTTCCGGCATTTGATCTAGGAGAACCAATTTCTCAATCTCCCATCTATAACCCTTCTTCTTGTTATAGTTTCGAATTCTTCTCACAAAGTGCTCCTTCTTCTCCTCCTTATCGAGCGGAAGAATCACAGCTGTAAGCTTTTCCTTATATTTAGTGAAATAGGCAGCCTCAACGCCGCTAAATTGAGCAAGTTCAGAGCAAGTCACCCTTCTTGAAATATTTTCTCCTGTAGGGAGCAAGATAATATCAGGATCAAGCTTGCTTACAAATATTTTCGAATTCTCGTCCATTCTACCGCTGTGACCAGTATTAAAGGTCCTAATCTGGCCTTCCTCAGAACCTGCCTCAGAATCTGCCGCAGAAGCTACTGCAAATCCACCCATATTCGTATTCTTTTCCGAATAATCAGCATAGCCCCTCGCCACGCAAGGACCGCTAACCACAATTTTGCCATCGCCGTCAATTTGGACAGTTCCCTTGATCATCTCGTCAAATGCGCCGTCATCACTGTAGCTATAGCCAATGCATCCGCAGCACTCATCCATGCCGTAAATGCTGTAAGTCTGTATACCCTTTCGGCGAAGGTAATCTATGAGTCTGTATTGGCCGGGTGCCTCGCCGATGAGAATCTGTTTAACCCCGAGATTGATAGTCGAAATCTTCCTCATATATTCAGTCGTTGCCGGATTTAAAGGCAAGATTGTCGGATTGTAGTATGTTGTGTCTGCATCGATATGCTTAAGTCCTCGGCCTATGCAGACGCAAGCTCCGGATTTTAATGGCCAAAAAAGGCTATAAATCAGTCCAAAAGAATTGTGAATGCCCGACATAGCAAGAACCTTGTCATCCTCGCCGCAATTAAAATTGTTGCGAATTGCATCAACTGCGGCAAATATATTCTCATTTCCTATAACTATTGGCCTATCGCACTGGTCTGCTGTCGCGGTAAATGTGACTATGCAGCCTTCATGCTCTGGTTTATTGTAGTTGAGCCCAGTGACGTCATCCTTTTCAGCCCCCTCAATAACCTTAGCCTTAGAATCAGACAATACATACTGATTGGTCGAGCACAAGATATGCTCAACACCGACCTTGTCGAGAAGCTTGAATCTAACTTCAGGTGGAAGGAAAAAGTCAATAATAACCGCATTTTTTCCAGCCAAGAGTACTCCAAAAAGATTTACCAAAGTTCTGTAAGACAGAGGGCCATAGAGAGCTATGCTCTTGCCATCATATCTCATAAGGTGAATAGCCTTTTTTACAGCATCCTCAAAAAGCTTCTCAAAGCTGACCTCCATGGTATCATAGAGAATGGCAGTCCTATCCTTATATGTATCACTAATCTCTTTAAGAAAATCATAAAAAAGATTTTTCATCTTAAAATCCTCCAATAAATCCTCCAAATTTTTCCAGCCCAGATCCAATTCCCTATTTCAATGGCACCCACAGCCCTAAGTCTCATTCCCTATTTCAAGGGCATCCACATCTCACTAATTCATAGCAATTTCAAGCATCTGAGTCAGAATATTTTTATATGTATAATTGTCCTTGATTTTTCCAAGTCCATTGGCCGCAATCTGGGCCCTTTCAGCATCATGTGCCAGGTAATATCTACATTTATCCAGCAAATCCTGCTCAGATTCAAAAATCACCATATCTGAACCCGGCTCAAAAAAGTCATAAAACTCGCTCTGGTAATTTGAAAGCAGAAAACCACCTGCGCCCATGACGTCAATAGCTCTGAGCGGAATACCAGTTCTTATACTCCTTAGAGTAATATTTAAATTAATCTTGCTGTCATGAAAGACAAGCGGACATTGCTCATAATAATCGACCTTGCCCTTAGCCGCAGCCAGAGGCAAAAGTTTTGAAATATCGCCCGGCGTATAAACATTAATCGAAAACTGCTTAGATACCGCATTCAAAAGGCGAGTCCTCTCCATAGTCGCAAGCTTTCTTGCAATAAAATAATCGCTGTATATATATTCGACCGTCTCAACGCCATACTTATTTGTCTTCACAGGAACGCTCTTCTGCATATCAGCGACGATTTCAGGCGTCAGAAGCTTTGGAATAAAGTATTCGCCGTAAACTCCCAACTGAGCTTCCATAATAGCATCAAGATAGCCCCTTGTATACTCATTTAAGTCATGCAGGCGATCAAAGAAGTTGTGCTCCTCATTATAGAGCTGCCCGACAAATGCTATGTCACCATCATACTTCCTTCGGTCTGCCGCCTCAATCTGTCTTGTCACTCTGTCCACATTGCAGGCCAGAGGGCAGTGATAGACCGTGTTGATTCCCTGCCTTGACAATTCCTCAAACTGGGCCTTATCAAAAATAAAAACATGATTATTCTTATTGATAAGAGTGCAAGAATACAAAAGCACCTGAGGCGAATCATATACATAGGCCACATAAGGCAAGTCATGCCTCATGCAGGCATTAGATATAATAGGGCTATAGTTAAAGGTAAAAAGCAAATCCGGCTTAAAGCTCTCAACTTTTATATCAAAATCGCTATCAAATTCAGCATTTACACGTTCTCTTTTTCTGTCATCCTCAATCGCAAGTACCTCATGTCCCATGTTTTTCAGCGTCTCTACAACATCAAGCACGCCAAAATCTTTAATTTCATAAATTAAAACTCTCATAAGTTCCTCACCATCTAATTTGTGCTTAATATACATCAGCTTATATACATCACTTCATGCGCATCAACTTATATACATCAGCCAAATATAAATAATCACAATAAAATTAAATTCCGCAATTTGTTATAATTATATCATAACGTCCCACCCAAAGGAGGCCAATATAGTGAAAACTATAATTTTTGTACTCACCCACAAAAAATATGACGAAATCGATGATGAGACCTACATCATCTTACAAGTCAGCAAGGGAAACAGTCATCTGGAATTAAACTACCTATCAGACGATAGCGGGGACAATATTTCTGACCAAAATTAGCTTTATGGCGAGCTGAGCGGAGTCTACTGGATTTACAAAAATTACATTCCAGCCCATAACATCCAGGATATGCTAGCCTGCAAAAATGCCATAAAGAGAGTTTATGGCTTTTTGTCAGAATTTTTGCTCGATGTTTGGCTTTCACATAATAAGCTCAATATATATGAGAGCAAAATCGGTTTAATTGAGGAAAAAGCCGAATTTGATTTAATATCAATTTTTAAATGCAGCATCTATGATTTGCAACATGCGCACATCATAGGTGTGGTATTTTTTTACTGTCTCGTAGCCATGCCTTGCAATCTCTTCCCTCTCGTCATCATGAGCCAGATAATACTGACATATTTCCTTTAAGGAATCAATTGAATCATAGGTGACTAAATCCTTTCCAATTTCGAAATATTCACCAATTTCCTTCTGATAATTTGTCAGCAAAAATCCGCCACAGCCCAACACATCAAATACCCTCAGCGAAATTCCCGATCTTATGGATTTAGCTGTGATATTTAAATTAATCTTTGATTCATGAAAAATCAAAGGCATCTCTTCATGAGATTTTGCAAAGCCCCTATTTCTGATATTTGGCATGCCAGAAGTGTCCGAACCCGTGTAAAAATCCACCTCAAAATTATCTGACAAAAGTTTCAAAGCTCTAAGCCTCTCCTGTTCTGCCACCTTGACTGAAATATAGAGCTGAGCAACCACCGCTCTGTAATTCTCATCACAATTCTCAGGAAACCTGTAAGAGCCGGGTGTCGAGTCCAAAAAGCGCGCGGCAAATTCATCGCTTATATGTTCTTCTATGAAATTATAACCATATACTCCCAGCTGAGCCTCTATAAGTCCATTGCAGAAGCCCCTGTCATAATCTGACAATTTTGCCCTGTTGTATGGGCATTTTTCCTGATAGGTAGAGCCCACAAAGGAAATCTGGCTCTTATATTTTTGTCTCAAAACAGGTGATGCCTGAGCTATAAACTTGTCAGTTCTCTCAGTATTAGCGCAGAGAGGAAGGTGAAAAACCCCGCTTGGATTCTTAGGACTAAACTCCTTATAAAGCTCCTCATCAAAAAGAAAGACTCTGTTATATTCCCTCTTAATTGAATTTGAATATAGCTCCAAAACCGGGCTATCTACAATCAAAGAAATATATCTAACTTTTATTATCTGACACAATTCAGCTATCCAAGGGAAAAAATTAATGGTAAAAATAAATGCGTAATTATTCTTATCCACCCACTTTCTCATCAAGGCCAAGCCATCAGACGGAGTCAATTCCTTATTGTAAATCTCAGCTCTCTCCTCATCCACCTTGATTCCCAGCCTCTTTAGTGAATCAATCACATCATCCTCGCATATACTTCCATATCTGTATATCAGAACTCTCATCTCGTCCATAAAAACCTCATTATTATCTATAGGCATCATAATTTATGGCAATTAAGCCCTAAAACCTAACTCCACATTTGATCCACATCATCACAATTAAGCCCCAAATACTGTCTTCTCTTGATTTCCTGGGCCTTAAAAAATGGATATTCATGGTTAGTGGTAAACTTCCTAATTGTCATATAATCGCCAAATTCAAATTCCAAAAGCTTCTGGTAGCCTGCCGGCGCCTCAAGGAATATATGCTCAAATGGCAATGTCACCGTCTTTTCGAACCATTCAGTCTTCTTAAACATCCTAGACAAGTCTGAAGTATCCAGATTAATTCCCGATGAAAATTGAATAAAAGTACAGCGCTCGCAATCCTCATCAGCATAAAGGCCAGCAACTCTTGCCTCCAAAAACTTTAATTCATCTCTGGTCTTCTCGTAGCTATCCCTGCTGATACTGACCCCGCAAAGTTCTTCCACCTGCGTCAAATGTTCCTCAAGCTCCCCATCCTTGGCTAAGCGGTCATAATTAAAAAGGACAAAATATACTATATTGTAAAGTAAAAGGAATTCTTTTAGCTCCTCATCGTCATCAGGCAGCTTATCGATAGGATATATGTCAATTCCACACACGTATGGCAGGTCATAAAACTGGCGGCTAATTTCTTGATCTGATGCAGATCCTACATCTATTCTAGACCTGTTGGCAATCGCTGCATTGGCCGTATTATGACCTTTTTGAGTATATATGCTGTTAACCACATAAGGCTCTGGCAACTCTTTAGCAAGAATCCTCATCAAGGGTTCAAAGTCTTTCCTCATGACACTGATATCTATATCATCGTCCCAAGGAATAAATCCACCATGTCTCACAGCCCCCAAAAGACTGCCACAATCCAAATAATATTTAATGCCATATTTTCTGCATATCTTCGCAACCTTATTTAAGACAGCCATGGAAATTGCCCAAGCCTTCTTCATATCAGAAGAAATCTTAAATCCACATCTTATTTCTTCATTTAAAAAAGCAGCCAAGTCTTCCATAATCTAAAATATACTCCTTCATCAAAGGCCTAATATACGCTCTCTCTCAGCTTTCTGATCCTTATAAAAAGGATAATCATGTCCACCAGAAATTCTTTTTTTCACCATATAATCCCCAAATTCAGCCTTCAATATTGAATCATAAGCACTAGGGATTTTTATATCAACATACTCAAACTTGTGAGTCTCAGTTTTTTCAAACCATTTTGTCTCTTTAGTCATCGACATAGGATCAAAGCCTTCCAAAAGCTGCCTTTCCCCTATATCCTGCATAAGGGCGCACCTTTGGCAATCAAGGTCAGAAAAAGCTCCAGCTATATCAGCCAGCAAAATCCTCAATTCTATCAAAGCCTGTCTATCTCTATCTTGGCTAAAAGTTATGTCACACATACTCTCAATCTGAGTCAGCATAGAATCCAACATGCCCGACTTCTTCAAATCCATATACATATATTCTGTGTAATAGACTATATTATACAAGTTAAAGAAATTATCTCTAAGTTCTTCATCGTCTGGAATCTTGTCTATAGGGAATATATCGATACCACATCCATATGGCGAGCCATAATACTGCCCAGTGATAAGTTTATCTTCCTCACTTCCCAAATCTATACGTCTTCGATTCAAAATCGAGGCACTAGGCATACTGTGAGTTTCCTGGGTATAAATGCTTGCCACCACATAATTACCAGGCAATTCACGAGCCAAAATTTCAAGCAAGGGCCTGAAATCCTTCCTCATAACGCTGATATCTATATCATCATCCCAGGGAATATAGCCATCATGCCTTATGGCTCCAAGCAGAGTTCCATAATCCGCATAATAAGTTATATTATGTCTCTCGCAAACCCGAGCCACATCCATAAGAGTCTTTATAGATGCCGCCCAGGCCCTCTTCATCTCAGAGACAATCAAAAAATCATCTCTTACTTCATCATTTAAAAAGCCTTCCGGCAGCCTTAATTCCATAAGCAAATCCACTCTTTACTCAATTATTGATCAAAACTATCCATGTTATCTAAAGAAAGGCCTAAATACTTCCTTCTCTTGATTTCCTGCGACTTGTAGATAGGATATGCATGATCCGCAAGATATTTTCTAGGAGTCATATAGTCTCCATACTCAGACTTAAGAACACCGTCAAAGCCACATGGAAGTTCAATCTGCCCACTTTCAAATTTATGACTTGTGCTTGTCTCAAACCAGCTTGTCTCCTTAAAAGCCTCATGGTAGTCCTTATCATCTTCAAACTTTAGCTTTCCAATATCTGCCATAACAGCGCAGTATCTTGTTTGATCCTCAGCAAAAAGACCTGAAACCTTATCGACAAGGAATCTGAGCTCCTTCTTTGTCTTTGCCTTATCCCCTCTAGATATCTTACAATTCAGCATCTCCTCAATAGCATCAAGATTTTCATCAATCAAACCATTTGCCTCAATCTTGTCATAAAAATGAGATATAAAGTAGACTGAATCATAAAGCTCTATAAATGTATCCCTGAGTTCCTCATCGTCAGGTATGTTATCCAAAGGGAATATATCAACGCCACCAATGTATGGGCATCCAAAAAATTCCTGGCTTATCTCCATATCCTTTTCATTACCAACATCAATAGTAGCCCTGTTCAAAATCGTAGTAAAAGCCTGAACATGGCTATCTTTGGTATAAATGCTGTGAACAACATAATTGTCAGCAAGTTCTTTATTAAGTATATCAAGCAGCCTGTTATAATCCTTTCTCATGACACTGATATCCATATCGTCATCCCAAGGTATAAAGCCATTATGTCTCACAGCCCCCAAAAGAGTTCCATAATCCGCAAAGTATTTAATATTATATTTTTTGCAAACCTCAGCCACAGCATCTAAAGTCTTCATGCACGTAGCCCAATATTTTTTCATCATAGGAGAAATCCTAAAATCCTCCCTGATTTCTTCCCTAAAAAAATCTTCTTCAAAATTAAAATTCATGGCTCACTCCTATTTAATAATTCACGATACATATAGGAAAATTATACCACAGAGCCAGCTTAGCTCCAAGAATTTTATGCCACAGAAGCGGCTTAGTTCCAAGAATTACTTAAGAGGCAAGAAAGGAAAAAAATTACAAGCCATTTAAATTTTTCCTTCAAATATTTCCTTTAAATATTTCCTTTAAATATTTCTTTTAAATACTTCTTTTAAATATTTCCTTTAAAAAATTGCTCACAAAAAAACTACAGAGTCAAAAGCGACTCTGTAGTTATTTATAATTTATTATCCAAGAGAATTATATGCTAATGTTTAAATAAGCTTTATCAAGCTCAGCTGCTTGATTAATTATAGGCTTCTCCTACTTAGCTTCTAATCATCAACCTCCGATTAAGCTAAGCACACCCTGTGTTGACTGATTTGCCTGAGCAAGCATTGACTGACCAGCCTGAGAAAGGATGTTGTTCTTGCTGTACTCAACCATTGTCTCAGCGATATCTGTATCACGGATACGAGACTCAGCTGCCTGTGTATTCTCAGAAGTTGTATCCAGGTTGTTGATTGTGTGCTCAAGTCTGTTCTGGATAGCACCAAGCTTAGATCTCTGCTGTGAAACTGTCTTGATAGCATTCTGAATCTTTGTCATTGATTTTCCAGCCTTTGAGAATGTTGTAACATCAATGTCTGTATCCTTAACGCTCAATGTGCTAGCTGAAAGGCTTGCAATGCTAAGAGCAATGCTCTGGTTAGCGAGTGATCCAACCTGAAGGTTCTTGCTGCTGAATGTACCATCAAGAAGGTTCTGAGTATTGAACTGTGTTGTGCAAGAAATTCTATCAATTTCAGCTGAGAGCTGCTTTAACTCATCGCCGATAGCCTCTCTATCTGTTGAAGTATTTGTATCATTAGCTGCCTGTGTTGCAAGTTCGTTCATTCTCTGTAAGATAGCGTGTGCTTCATTCATAGCACCTTCTGCTGTCTGGATAAGTGAAATACCATCCTGAGCATTATCAGATGCCTTGTTAAGACCTCTGATCTGGCTTCTCATCTTCTCAGAAATTGAAAGTCCTGCTGCATCATCTGCTGCCTTGTTTATTTTATAACCAGAAGATAACTTCTCTGTTGCCTTTGAAAGTGAATTTGTAACTCCACCTAACTGTCTGTTAGTGTTCATTGCTGACATGTTGTGCTGAATAACCATAATAATTTCCTCCTTGGATTTTGAAATAATTCCCTTTAAATTTTATTTATGTGATTTAGATCTTTTTCTTATCAATTATTGATCTCTCATCCACTTGATTTATATATCGGAATCAAGTTTAAATACTTAACCCCTTTTTCAAATTTTTTTAAATTTAATTTCAAAATAGGAGAAAACAGGCATAAAAGCTGGCCTAAAACCGGGCCTAAAGCCAGGCATAAATGGTATTTTTACGGTCCAGATATGATTTTAAATTTTCAGACAAAAGGAAAAGTGGACACCAGATCCTTTCGGATCCAGTGCCCACCCTTTACAGTAGTCAATTTTGAAATCAGCCAAGAAGTGACAAAGCACCCTGTGTTGACTGATTTGCCTGAGCTAACATAGACTGGCCAGCCTGAGAAAGAATGTTATTCTTGCTGTAGTCAACCATTGTCTCAGCGATGTCTGTATCACGGATACGAGACTCAGCTGCCTGAGTATTCTCAGATGTTGTATCAAGATTATTGATAGTGTGCTCAAGTCTGTTCTGAAGTGCACCCAACTTAGAACGCTGCTTAGAAACGCTCTCAATAGCAGCCTGAATCTTTGTCATTGCATTGCCAGCCTTAGAGAAGCTAGAAACGCTAAGTGCGTTAACTTTTAAAGCAGAAGCAGAAAGACTGCTAATGCTGATGCCAATTGACTGGTTAGCAAGTGAGCCAACCTGGAGGTTCTTCTTTGTGAAGTTTCCATCAAGAAGATTCTGAGTGTTGAACTGTGTTGTGCAAGAAATACGATCGATCTCGCTTGTGAGCTGATCCATCTCATCCTGGATTGCATTTCTGTCTGCTGTTGTGTTTGTGTCGTTTGCAGCCTGTGTAGCAAGCTCGTTCATTCTCTGTAAGATTGTGTGTGCTTCATTCATAGCACCTTCTGCTGTCTGGATAAGTGAAATACCATCCTGAGCATTGTCAGATGCCTTATTAAGACCTCTGATCTGGCTTCTCATCTTCTCAGAAATTGAGAGTCCTGCTGCGTCGTCACCAGCTCTGTTAATCTTGTAACCAGAAGATAACTTCTCAGTTGCCTTAGATAAAGAACTTGTAACTCCACTTAACTGTCTGTTGGTGTTCATTGCTGATAAATTGTGCTGTACTACCATAATGCTTCCTCCTTGAATTTTCGGTGGCATCCTTGCCACTCTTGATTTTGTTTAGGGATTATTCCCTGTTATTTATTATATCGGAACCAAACTCAAAAAGTTTAGTCTCGTATATAATCTTTTTTAATTTTTTTTATCCATAAACTGGGGACTGTAATCCAACCTGTTCATGCTGTCGTAATAACGACTAGCCATATTGCCTGCCTTCTTGGCATTAACAATCGACTTTTTTTGTTCTGCAAAATAGTTTTCTATCTTATGCTTATTTCTAAGTTCACCAGCCTGAATCTTAACTGTCAGATCAGTGATATCTCTGATATAAGACTTCATAGTCTCAATCTCTTTCGAATAAGGCTTTCTGTCCACATCAAGCACTTCCCTAACTCTGGCGAATAAGGCTTCAAACCCCGAGTCCAAGGTATTGATTCTATCTATCAAAGCATCTTTTTCTCTCAAAGTTTTATCAAGAGAATCAGAATCAACTTCTTTAGCATCAATAATAGCTTTCTGCTTCTCATTAAGTTCAACTATTTTCTCAAGCAGATCTTTTTTCTGAGAAAGGCTGTCAATCATAATATCCAAGTAATTCTTTTCGCTCATTGACTCACCTCTCTTGTAAATTAATAATAGTTCATAGATTGTATTTTGTCAAGTACAATCTTGTATATTTTAAGCATTAAAACTGTCTTTAGTTCCACTGCCTGCGCGCTTCATAACCTCTTTCCATGTATCCCTCATTCCCCTGATTTCATCAGTGGCTTTTTTCAATACTTCTGGATCTTTATGAATATTTGCATCAACCAAAAGTCCATATATATAGGCATAAATCTTATCAAAATCTTCTGCTACAGTATACTTATGATTTAAGGTAGCCTGGAATTCTTCAATAATATTCTCCGCCTTCTTAATATAGATATTTACTTTGTTATAGTCCTTGCTCTCCATAGCACTCATAGCTATGTTACAAAACTTAATAGCTCCATCATAGAGCATAAGTGTTAATTCTGCAGGAGATGCAGTAAGAATCTTACTTCTTGTGTACTGGTCATAAGCTTTGTTGTTAGGTAACATAACTTCTGCCTCCATCCTCATTGATATGTCTTAGCTGCATAAACTTATGCAGCCAAGACACCCATTATTATCTTTTCTAATTAGTTTACAATTATCTCAGATAGCTTGATAGAGTAGACTGCTGACTGTTGGCCTCAGCCATAGCTTTTTCCATCTTAGAAAAAAGCTTATAGTAATAATCTTCCTTAGTAGAGATTGTGTCTTCCATATCACTGATCTTTGTCTTGTAAGAAGAATACTCTGTAGCCATCTGTTTGTCATTATAAACTGTATACATACTTCTAAGTGAAGTAGACTTCATCTTCTTTGTGAGTTCTGAATATACCTGATTTGACAGTTTTGAGAAGAACTCAACAACTTTATCAGGATCTGAAGCTATAGCTGCTTTGAGCTTGTCCTCATTGCCCTTTGTTGCATCATCCTCTGAATCGCCATCGATATGATAAACTCCTCTTGTTGTTGCATCGCCAGAAAAATAGCCTGTAGTCTTGATTCCAAAACTAGCTAAGCTCAATTTCTGTCCACCGACTTCAATAGTTGAGCCCATGGCTGTCTTCAAAGAAGATGAGATTCCGCCAAGTGTGCCGTCTCGTCTTAAGAGAGAATCTTTAATCTTCTTCTCCCATTCCTCGACCTCATCATCAGACATAGCCTCTTTCTCCTCAGAAGTAAGTGGCTCATATCCCTTTGAGCTAGCTGCACTGTAGGCAGTATCCATATCTTTAACCAAATTATTGTATTCCTTCAAGAGGTCTTTAATGCTGTTATATACAGCATCAACATCCGTATCTGTTGTCAATGTAGTCTGTGCTCCATCCTTAGATACTCCTGTTGCCTGAATTATAAGACCGTTGATATTGAAAGAATTAGTATTGCTTGTAAATGTAGCTCCATTGAGTACAATCTTAGAATCCTGACCCTTAATTCTGACAGCTCCATTCTCTGAATCTGTTGAATAATCCGGATCAAGTCCCAGCTTCTGTAAAGCAGCCAGACCTGAATTTCCGCTTCCCTCAAGCGTGAAGTCAGATGCAGCACCCGAATCCTTTGCGCTCAAGAAAAATCTCTGATTCTTAGTATCAAAGTTAGCATTGATACCAGCATCCTTTAGCTTTCCAGTAAGGCTTGAGATAGTCATATCTGCTGTAATATTGATTGTCTTTGTTCCGCTACCTGTCTTAAGTGTAATAGAACCTTCGCCATCATCACCTGTGAGGCCAGTAATTTCACTAAGTTTAGTAGATGAACTTATTTTAGATCCATCTTCATTAGCAATCTTGGCACCTGTGAGATAGCCCGTTGTTGCAAGGCTTTTAACCTCAAGTGTCTGTGTTCCTTTGACTGCAGTTGAATCAGCACTAACTGTAGCGATACTGCTATCTGAAACCTTTACACTCTTGGCACTATAGCCACTTGATAATCTAGCTGACGCAAGCTTGCCACTATAGAACCCATAGATCTTAGTGTTCATAGCTTTCCAGCTATCTTGCTTCCAACTTAATTTTGTCTGCGCCTTAACTAAATTATCTTTCTTCATCGAATATCCAGATATAAGAGCAGATACCATTGCATCTGTGTCCATACCGGACGTAATTCCTGATAATCTAATTGACATAAAAAACTCCTTTCGCACAATCCGTGTGCTTAAATGTGACGTTTCCTTCCACATACCTTATATATCGGCATGTTTTTACTTTTTCATTAGCAAAAAGTAAATATTGAAAACTACCAAACCTCCATGTTACCAAAGGATTATCGTTTATCATCCACCAAGATTCCCGCTAATTCCCAGCTAGTCTCAAGCATTTTCAAGGCTTTTTCTGAAGGAATCTCACGAATTACTTCGCCTGTATCCTTGTCCTTGATTTTAACTGAAATCCTGTTAGTTGGCTCGTTATATGCAAATTCAGCAATTGTTCTTCTGTTTACGAGCTTATTAAATTCTGACGCATCCTTCATTGTAGCAGACTTGCCATTCCTACTTTCTTCTTCAGAATTAGGATCTGCTTTCTTGGCTGAGTCATAGTCCTTAATCTGCACTTTATCCTGAATGCCTGAAACCGCACCTGTCTTTATGTCCTTATTTAGCTCAACGCTCTGTGATTCTACATCATTCATAGGATTGGCAGACGCACCATTATAGGTGGACATCCCTGTTATACTACTAATTCCCATTGCCATAATTACACCTCTTTTCTGTGAGTCCTTTCACATATTAAGCTGCATACATTGTATAAATATTAGTACACTTAGTTAATTATGTTATATCATGAAATTCTTCAAAAAACAAGACAAGATATAGGCTCTTGCAAGAAGCAAAAATACTATATAGGCCTTTTTTTCTAAGATTTAGTCATCATGAAATTATTATAAAATTTACAAGAGCCAGGATTTTAGACCTAGTCCAAAACCCTGACCCCCAATTAATCTCATAGCAATTTCTTTTAAATACAAAGTCTGAATAATAAGTAAAGAAAATCCTTGTCAAAAATCAGATCAACTTCTTAAGATCTGACATATTTACATCAGACTTAGCTGCCTCTTTGTTAGACTTCTGAATCTGCGCATATACTTCTTTACGATATATAGGCACTGACTTTGGAGCCGAGATACCTAGTTTAACCTGATCGCCTCTAACCTCAATTACCTTGATTTCAATATCATCATTGATAATGATAGCTTCATCTGTCTTTCTGGATAATGCAAGCATATCATTCACCTTCCTTTCGGTTCTGGTTCGCCTTTAAGATATCATAAATTTCGAACTTAACCGGATAGTCATCATTATCAGCAATGAGCTGTATGCCCTTCATAGTATCATTATCAAAGATAATTGGAGCCTTAAGATTTGCTGTCATCTTAGTGATGTCAGCAGGAACTGTAAGTGTTACAAAGACATCAATATCTGCGTTCTGATAATTTGCATCGATTGATTTTAATAACTCATCCTCAATAAGTGGATCATAGTCCTGTTTGATAATAATTGGATTTACGATAGGTATTGCAAGGCTTACCTCATCAAGAGACTGGAGCCAAAGGATATTGCCACCGTTCTCTTTTTCAGAATCTCCGACTATTGCATACTTCTTAAAATCACTGAATCCGATAATTCCATTCTCAAATGTGAATATCTTACTCTCCTCTGTTTCGATTTCCCCAAACCATTTTGTGTTAATAATCATTCTTTCTCCATTCTGCATCGCACCCCGCGACGTCTCATCTCGCTATATTTTTTAAGTTACTTAATGTATAGGAAATTTTATAGAAAATCAAGCAAAGACTGTTTAACAACCTTACTTGCTGCCATAAGCGATGCATTGTAAACCGTCTGTGCAGACGAATAATTTACAACAACTTCCTCGAGATCTATATCTTCATTCTTAGACTTAAGCTCTGTAAAGTTAGTCTTTTGCTCTGTGAGTCTAGACTTTGTGAGCTCCAATCTAGAAGTTCTATTACCTACATCAGCCTTGGCTAAGGATGTCTGTTGCTGATACTTCTGCATCAATGCGATACCTTTTTCAAAAGAATCCGTCATGTCTTTTTTTGCCAGCTCTTTTTCCTTAGTAAGTGCATCCTTTATGCTGTTGAGCTTTGACTGAGAATCATCATCCTGATAGTTGTTAAGGCCGAGCATCTCTTCAACCTGATCAAGCTGAGTCTCAATATCCTGAACCCTCTTAACCTTATCTGACAAATCGTCTATATCTCTGCCAAGATATATGTTAAAAGCATCATTGGCCTCTGTGTTAACTTTAAGCTTCTGAGAGAAATTGACATTATACTCAATATCCTCATTCTTCTTAGTATATACCATTCCATCATTGTCAGGATTGTGATCAACACAGTCATAATACATGATAGGATTCAAATCCCCTTTGATAAAGTTATCTTTCCTATAAGTGAATGAAAACCCATCTGAATTATACAACTTTTTGTAAGCATTGTCACCTAAGAGAATTTCACCTGTCTGTGCATTGAAGAGGGCATCGTCAGGCCCTGGCACAGCATTGCTGTCATTGGTAGATGTGCAAGCAATAGTAGAGCCATCATTCAAACTAATCTGGGCCCCTGCATCAGGAATTACGTCCTTATAAGCAATTCTAAATCTATACACATCTTCAGAGTCAGGATTGATAATATCCCCGCTTGCAGCATCCTTTTTCACATCAAGATTTAAAATATCCTGATTTGTATAAGTGTTTGTATATGCCTTTTTAGTCTCAAGATTATCTCTTGTCAATTGCTGAGTTATAGTAAAGTCAACAGGCGATGCATCCTCATCTGACTGGTAAGTGAGTGGTGTGTCTGTCATGTATCCTGTGAAGAGGAATCTTCCTGCATAGTCGACATCTCCCTCACTGTAATAAGCTGTTTTGAGCTTGTCCAAGGTCTCTGTAAGAGTTTTTCTCTCTGATGAAGAATATGAATCGTTAGCACCCTGAACACAGTAGTTATAGAGATCAGTGAGAACTGAATTAGCTTCAGAGAGAGCACCATCTGTTGTATCCAACCAAGATGACGCATCTGCTATATTCTTAGTTAGATACTGATCTATCTGATCTAAGCTAGAGCGAAGTCTCAAAGCTCTGATAGCTACAACTGGGTCATCTGAAGGCTTGTTAATCTTCTTCTGAGTAGAGAGCTGATTTTCCTTATCGTTGATATTATTTTTGTTAACCTGGATATTGGCCATGTTATTATTGATCATCATTCGATTGGTAATTCTCATATATAAGCCTCCATTTCACTCATTTTTCCTGCCGCCAAGAGCGGCTAAATCATAAAGCCATCTATTTTCTCAAAGACGGCCAATCTATAATAGTCATTTATTGTCTTCCAGCCTCAAAGGACTTATACTCCAGTCTGATTTATAAGCTTGTCATAAATCTGCTGCATAACACTCATCATCTTTGCATTAAGATTATAGGTTCTCTGATACTGAATCATAGCCATAGCCTCTTCATCTGAGTCAACACCCATTATTGAAAGCCTCTGGTTCTGAATAGTTGTCTTTAGATTATTATAATTTTTATATAAGTTATTAGCCTTCTGGGCATCAATTGATTCATCACTGACTATAGTCTCAAGGTAGAAACTTGGATTGCCGCCGTCAAATTTATTCGACTTAGCCAACTGGGCCAAGGCCTCCATAACCTTTGCATCAGCCTCACCCGTGTTCAACTCAGTCTTGATTGCAAGCTTGTTTGCATCTTCAAGCAAATCTGGGTTAACTGTCACAGTGCTGGCATTCATGATATTCTGTCCTCTAGTCACGAACATTGGGATGCCTTCATATTTGCCGTCAGACGAATAACCTGTTCTCATAATCTTGTTGACCTCGTCGGCAAATGTTGAGATAAACTGATTCAACTGTGAGAGGTAGAAAGGAACTCCCTTAAAACTTGAATTGTCCTTAGGAACATCAGTGCTTGTATATAAGAGGTTACCCTCAGAATCTGTGACATTGTTGCCGTCAGCATCAAGAGCTATAGACTCAATCTCATTGTTTGAGCCATCTCTTATATCTATAAGGCCTCTGAGCTGTCCTCCGAGGTCATCACTGTAGATGTCAAAAGTCTGGCCTGTTGTCCATCTTATATCATAGAGTCCTGCGGCATCAGAAGCATTTCTTTTTTCAGTTCTTGTAACTGTCTCAAGCTGATTGTACTGATAGCCGTCAACCAAGGTCTGGCCATTGATTCTAACGCTGAAATCATAGAGACCATTTCCTATAGAAACTTCTGAAGTGCTGACATTGACAATCTTCGACAGAGAGTCAACCATAGAATTTCTCTTATCTCTAAGGTCATTGGCATTTCCATAATTGGCCTCAATCTGGTTAATCTGTCTGTTGAGCTGCATTATGTTCTTAGCCAGGGAATTGACCTTTTCAACTGCATCCTTAACCTCATTGTTAGCATCTGTCTGAACATTTCTCAAGTTAGTGCTAAGAGTATTGAAGTAGTCTGCAAGACTGGCTGCATTGTTGATGAGCTGGTTCTTAGAAGACTGATCACCAGGAGTGATAGTGAGCTGATTGACCGCAGCATTGAAGTTTGAATACTCCTTGGTAAAACCGCTTAAGAGAAACTCATTCAGATAGTCCTCAACCTGACTTGTATAATTATTTTTGGCATCGTACTCACCAAGAAAGGCCTGATTGTTACGATACTTAGCATCATAGTATGTGTCTCTAGTCTGAGTAATCTCTGTGACTGTAACACCAGCACCGAGAGTACCGTAAGAGTTGTGGGTACGAATAGGTGTTGTGGCAGTCCTCACTGCCGACTCCCTTGAATAGCCCTCTGTATCTATATTGGACACATTATGACCAGTTACATTAAGAGACGTATTAGCCGCCTGTAATCCTGAATATGCAATGTCCAATCCAAAAAAAGTTGAAGCCATATACCCGCCTCCTTCTAACGAATAATCCGGTCAAATTCCGGTCATATAATATATCGACACATTTTTTAAAAAGCTTAGCTTAAGCATTTCCAAGGCTTGTAACCAAGTGTTCAAGCATCTCACTTATAACATTGACATATCTTGAAGCCGCATTATAAGCCTGCTGGTACTTTATCATCTTCTCAAGTTCTTCATCACTTGAGACTCCCGCTGTCTGCTGTCTCTGGTCGTCATAGCCATTAACCATGGTCTCCTGATGAGCGACATAGTTGTTAAGAACGCTGCCGGATGTAGCAAACTGGCTTGTGAAATCATTGTAGAATGTAGTGAAATTTCCAACTGCGTACTCTTCAGGATCGATTGATGCAAAATCTCCATTCCACACATCAAGAAGCTTCTGGCCCAATGCCATATCTTCCTTGCCTTCCTTAGTAGTCATCGCAAGTTTTGCCACATTCTGAACCACTGTATCATTCATCAATATATTGCCCAAAGTGTAATCAGATCGATTGCCTCTCTGGTCATTATTGTTGTTGATTTTCATGACTTTGCCGTCAACTGTCGCTGTAGCATAGCGCTCAGTATACTCTCTGCCAAATACTTCCTCTCCCACTGTCTTGTCAGGATCCATGCCATAATCTGTAGCATCCTCGTCAAGAGCTGAATAATGGAAAGTGTCAGGCTCGACAGTCTGAAGATGGGTCTCATCACTGTAAAGTTTATTCAAAGTCTGATAATTGTAGCTTCCATCGCCATTATCAGTGCCATAAACCTTTCTTCCAGCCGAATCATAGAGGAATTCGTAGGAAACATTGTTATACTCATAGCGGTCAGCAATAAGCTCATTTCCCTCAGAATCAGTGATTGCATGATTTAAGGTCATCTCTGCCTTAGGGCAGAACACGTCGTTGATCTTTGTCACAACTCCGTT
The DNA here is from genome assembly GCA_947164605.1 of uncultured Lachnospiraceae bacterium. Lineage (GTDB taxonomy): Bacteria > Bacillota > Clostridia > Lachnospirales > Lachnospiraceae > CAMUXE01. The sequence continues at coordinate 136,840 of CAMUXE010000001.1, forward strand.
GACAAGCTTATCAAGTCCAGCAATAGCGCAGAGTATAGCCGATGAATCTATATACCTGTCGTAATACTCCTGCTTTGCCTCATAGGCCTGCATATCCTTCTTATACTGATCCATGCCCTCAGTTGTTGCCAGATTATAGTCATTTCTATCCGGTTTTACTGGCACATCCGAATAGTTGACATCTATATTACCTCTCGCAAGCAAGAGGCCCTTTAATTCACCCTTATCATAATCAGAGCCTGTCTTATAGAGAATTTCATCAGGATAGACATCCTTCTCGTAAGCCGGCCATGTAGGTATTACCAAATCCGAGCCATCGTCAGTTCTGCTAGACATCTTAAGAACGCCTGTAGTTGTGACGAAAGGCACATTGGTCGCATTGATCTCAACCTGGCCATTTGCCTTCTCGTAGTAGGTAATTTCTACATACTGGCTGAGCTCATCTATAGCCTTATCTCTCTGATCTCTGTAGTCATTGGCACTCTCAACGCCAGCCGATTCAATACGGGCAACCTCTTTATTTAAATCAAATATCTGCTGGCCAAGTGTGTTGACCTTGTCAATCATGTTGGCAACATCGACATTTAGGGTCTGCTGATAGTTTTTAAGGCCTGTGTATACTGCGTCTGCTCTGGTCATAAAAGCAGATGCTGACTGAATAAGTGAAGATCTGAGAACTGTGCTGCTTGGTTCCTTTGAGAGCTCATTGATAGAATCGTAAAGACTTCTCATCGACTCCTGAAAGGTAACGCCCTGCATCTCACCGAATTCATCCTCTATCTCTTCAACAGCCTTCTGCTGGGCTGAGTAATAGCCAAGTCTGCCATTTTCATTCCTGTAAGAACGATCTATAAACTCATTTCTGATACGTCTGACCTCATTGACGTCTACACCAAGGCCATAAGTTGAATCATAAGGGCTCTTAGTAACCCCGCTTCCGACCTTGACATACTGAGAGTCAGAAAAAGCAATCTGCTGGCGTGTGTATCCGGCAGTATCAATATTGGCCAAGTTGTGCGCAGTTGTATTAAGAGCAGCCTGGTTTGTTTTCATTCCTGATGTGCCTACAAAGAGGCTTGCCATACCATTCGCCATATTTCTCACCCTTTCATAAAAAAAGCCTGACACCTATATATATGGTGGCAGGCTGCTTATGGTTATCAGAAAATATGTCTTCCAAAATTTGTTTTCAATAATTTCTGTAACTTATCATTGCTTAGCGTCAAAGCTTGTAGCTCCATCGTAGGAGCCCTGCTCATAAGCGCTCTTGCCATAATTTGTGGTTTGAGGAGCTATATAAGCATTTCTTGCAAGATTGAGCTCGAAGTCTATCATATCCATCGACTCCGTGAGCAATGTTTTGTTGTTCTCGTTAATCCTCATCAATTGATCCAAAGTTCTTTTCAGTGCCAAGTGCACCTTCTGCAATGCATCATGTTCTTTAGGACGACTCGACAACAACTCAACAATGTCATCTATCTTGATATGGTCCTTGATCTTGAGAACCGAACAGATGTCATTTACGGCATCTATTCTATCCTTATCAAGAGCGTCTATCTTATCAATATGCTTTTGCTCTGCACCGAGAATCTCTTGTAGTTTCTCAACATCGCCATGTACAATCGCAGAGGTTTTTTCTTCTGACAACTTTAAAAGTGCCTCATACTCTGTATTTTCCTTATCAAGTACATCTATAAGTGTATCAATTAAACTTGCCATTTAAAAAACCTCACTTAGAATGTGATTGATGAAACGTCACTCAAAATCTTATCTGCGACATCCTCTGCACTTACATTATAAGTGCCTGCTGCCATCTGAGCCTTAATAGCATTGACCTTGTCCAAGCGAACATCCGGTGCACTGCTTACAGCCGAATTAGCTACAGTGTAGCTCTTTGCAGTTTTTGAGAATTCAAGTCGGTCAGAAAAAGACTGAGCAGAGTCAACTCTTCTCATAGCGGAGGTACTATTAGATCTGTAGATCTGATTGATTGCATTAAAATTATTAATTTTCATATAATCGCCTCGCTTTCTTTCCCGCTTGATTAAATTATCGGAGTCAAGTTCCAAAAAATTAACCTCAATTTCAAAAAAATTTAAAATTTTTCCAAGATAAAACTGCAAAAAACTGGAGAATACCCCTCATCTATCACGCATAATCAACTTAAGCTACAAAAAATATTACAGAAAAATCTAATCATTATTCTGATTAATTGCTATTTCAGATTAAGCTAAAATAAAGCTAATCTCTATATTGGATTAATATATCCTATTAATCGTCGAGGAATCTCATCTTTCCTCTCTCGCTCTTTCTCCTAACTGGCTTAGGATCTGGAGCTTCGTTTCTATACATCTTTCCAAGATTTGTAGCCATCTGCTGTTTACAAGACTCACAGAATTTGCCAGACTTAATAGTCTTTCCGCACATCTCACAAGGAATACCTATAGGCGAATCCTCTGAGAAAGTAAGTCTTTCTTCTCTAATCCACTGCTGAAGCTGCTTAACAGTAACATCGCAATCCTCGGCAATCTGCTTAATGCTGGCATTCTTGTTCTCATCCTGCTCAATATACTCCTTAACAAAAGTAAACTTCTTCTCGAGCTTATCAATGCAGTCTGGGCACAAGTTATACATGCTGCCACCTATATAGTTATAAAGTCTTCCGCACTGTCTACAATTTCTTACATCCATGTCAATTCTCCTTTCGCTGCCCCTATATTCCGATCCCTATGCAAAGGCAGATCCCGTAAACTTTGCTCACCCCGGCCTCCTTGAGGGCCTTAGTACAGGCATCCAGAGTGGCCCCTGTTGTATATATATCGTCAACAAGTAATACATGTCTATATTTTACAACACTTTGGCTCGTCTGAAAAGCATTACTTAAGTTCTTCAACCTTTGAGTAGGATCAAGCATTTTCATGGCTTTGGTCTTCCTAACCCTCCTCAAAATCTCAGCATCATACTTAAGGCCCATCAACTCGGCAAATACTTCTGCCAGCAAAGCCGCCTGGTTATAGCCCCTTATTCTCTCCTTTTTATAGTACATAGGAACAGGCAGAACCGCATCTATATCCCACATAGATACAGCCTTTGCGCATGTCTCATACATACTCTTGGCATACCAGGCCGCAAACTCCCTCTTGCCATGATACTTAAACTGATAGATAGACTGACTGATTATATCATTGTACTCAAAGACACATACCGCAGCCTCAAAAAGATGGTCCTTTTTTAGGCATTCTGAGCAGTATTCATAATTTTTTAATTCAAATTCGCTCTCCTTAGGTTTAAGAAGGGGCCTTCCACACTTCATGCATGTAAGACCCCCAACTCTGCTAATCTCATCTTGGCACCTGGGGCAGGCGCCCCCAGTGTCTCTAATATTTTTTTCCAACAAATCCCCACACAGGGGGCAAACCTTGGGATAGAGTGCATCGATAAATTCTCTCATCAAATACACGAAAATACTTATCCCCCTTTCAAATTAAATACTAGCCATAAAGACGCCGTCTACATACTAAATATTTACAGACTTAACAGCTACATACTACATAATTATATATTATACACCCGCTATATAATCATATATTATACACTCACTATATAATATTTTCAATCAAATATATCCATAATTAAAAAAGCTAGCTGCCTCTGCAACTAGCTCTTAATAATTATAATCTTATCATCAGTCCTATCCTAAGTATTTAGGCAATCTGACATTTAAATCCCTGCAATCTCCCTAATTCTCAAGTCCAGAGAGGTATATCTTTTAGCATCCGATTTGTTGCCCTCCATCTGCTCAAAAACATCTGTAAGGCCCACCAGACAGACACAAGACCTGGCTCTGGTTACAGCTGTGTAGAGAATATTCCTGTTAATCAAAGGAGCAGGGCATCTGTACATAGGTATTACAACAGCCGGATATTCACTGCCCTGAGACTTGTGAACTGTGACCGCATAGGCCAATTCCAGTTCATCAAGCATGCCGTAATCATAATCCACTTCCCTGTCATCATACTCAACAGTCACAATCTGTCCGAAAGTATCAATTTTCTTGATGACACCAGTGTCTCCGTTAAAGACTCCCGTGCCCTCTTCAACTGAGAAGCCATATTTATTCTTTTTCTCCCAGGTCAGCTGATAATTGTTCTTAATCTGCATAACCTTGTCCCCCTCACGGAAGACAATATCCCCAATTTTTTTCTCATTCTTCTTAGGAGTTCTCGGATTAAAATACTCCTGCATGTAAGAATTGAGCTGATCCACACCAGTCGGTGTCTTTCTTGATGGCGAGAGGACCTGAATCTCATTGGGACTCGCATTGACATAGTCAGGCAGTTTATCCTTAACCAGCCTGCATATGCTGTTCATAATCTCCTCCGGCGAATTGCACCTGATAAAGAGAAAGTCCTTGCTCTTCTTGGTCAAATCCACCTTTTCTCCATGGTTAATCTTATGGGCATTGGTTATAATATCGCTCTCCTCAGCCTGTCTAAAAATCTTTTCAAGCTTCACGATAGTAAAAGTCTCAGATTTTATAATATCCTTGAGCACATTTCCCGGGCCTACACTGGCCAACTGGTCCACATCCCCCACAAGGATAAGCCTTGTTCCTACCGGCACAGCCTTTAGGAGTGAATTCATAAGGTAGACATCAACCATAGACATCTCATCAATAATCAGGACATCGGTCTCAAGAGGATTTTCCTCGTTCCTGGCAAATGCTATGCCAGCCCTGTTATCCCCCTCCATACTTCCAGCTGACACTTCCAGAAGTCTGTGTATTGTGAGAGCCTCCCATCCACAGGTCTCAGTCATCCTTTTGGCCGCTCTGCCCGTTGGCGCCGCAAGCATAATTTCAAGTTTCTCATTGCTGAAGTACTTGATTATGGCATTGATAGTGGTTGTTTTACCTGTACCAGGTCCACCAGTTATAACAGTAAAACCATGGCAGGCGGCAGCACTGACAGCCTCTTTCTGAATGTCATCAAGCTCGATGTCCAGCTCCTTCTCCACCCTGTCAATCTTATTATAGATTTCTTGTGCGCTTTCCTTCTGCTCTATATCCAGATCTATAAGGCGCCTTGCTATCATCTGTTCCGCCCTGTACATATTTGTGCTATAGACGCATTTATTCTGGTCTAGATTCTTGACCACAATCTTACCCTCAATAGTCAGGTCCATAATATATTTATCTATATCAGACATGTCGACAAGGATAGTCCTTGCAACCTCTTCGCTGAGCTCTTCGTAAGGCAGGTAAACATGTCCCTGGGCACCAGCCTCTCCTATACAGTAGACTATACAACTCTTGATTCTAAAGTCCGAATCCATGGGGACTCCCAGTTTCATCGCAATCTCGTCAGCCTTTTTAAAGCCGATTCCATCGATAGTCTCTGCGAGCTCGTAAGGATTTTCCCTTATAATCTGGTAAACCTTAGCTCCGTACTTCTCATAGACCTTATTGGCCAGGCGCATTGTTATGCCGTAACCTTGCATAAAGACAAGAGCATCTCTCAAATCTCTTCTAGATGTGACCTGCTCTGAAATTTGAATAGCTCTCTCCAGGCTGATTCCCTTAACTTCCGCCAGTCTTTCAGGTTCCTCTTCGATAAGTCTGAAAGTGTCATCGCCCAAAGTATCCACAATTCTCTTGGCAAGCTTAGGACCCACTCCCTTGATAGCTCCTGAGCCTAGGTACTTCTCTACGGACTCAATATCTGCCGGAGCCCTAAAGGTGTATGAACTTATCTTAAACTGGGTCAAATATGTTGGATGGCGCACAAATTCGCCGTCCGCAACAATAAATTCACCTGCGCTGATGTAACTTAATTCTCCAACGCAGGTGATTTCTCCTTTTTCTTGTGAGGTAGTGAACACTGTATATCCATTATCATCATTTCGAAATATAATATTTTCTATATATCCTTCGATGTGTCTGACTTCGTTGTTTCGCTCGAGTTCCAATTGTTTCCTCCGCTCGTACGCTTCATCTGTTCATACAAAGACTGGGCAAGGCCTAGATTGGTAGTCTTAGATTCAGTCACCTGCTTAGCAAGAGCTGAAACCATCTCATCGCCAAAATAGCTCGCCATTGTCGAAACGCCCGCATCACTGTTATCAGCGCCAATGCCGAACAAAGATGAATACATGTTGTTGTTATCAGTATCACCATCCACTGAAGCCATCTTGTACATTGATTTCATGACCTGCTCTAAAAAGTAGCTTTCAAAATTCTTGCAAACTTCCATCAAGTCATCGTCACTGGCAGTGCTCAAATCGGTATTCTTAAGCTTGTCAGTTATGGAATCAGCCAAAGCATTATTGGCTGTTGCATTTGCAATAGCTGAAGAAAAAGTCGATGACGAAGCCGCCAAGGATGAAGCTGTAGCTGAGGCTATCGACGACGAAGATGCCGAAGAAGTCGTTCCCAAAGAGTTCATGGCCAATTGCGGATTCAGTGAATTTATAGAACTTAAATTTCCTAAATAATCACTCATATTATATCACACTTTCTACTTATGATGAATCAGATATAAGTTATAAGATTAAGCCTCTCACTGCCATCCTGATGCTAGGAGATAAGATCTTACGACTTATATATATTATCTCTTGAGATTGTTAGCCTGCTCAAGCATTGTATCTGATGTTGTAATTGCCTTAGAGCACAACTCATAAGCCCTCTGTGAGGTAATCAAGTTAACAATCTCAGTGGCAACATTGACATTGGACGCCTCAAGGTAGCCCTGCTTAAGTGTTGACTTCTGTCCTACATCGTCAAAGTCCTCATTGAGAGCTGTTCCTGATGCCTCAGATTCTGCAAGATAAGAACCGCCAACCTTGTCCAGGCCAGATGGATTTGGGAACTGAAAAAGTGCAATCTTGATTCCTATAGGAGCTGGATTGCCCTGCTCGTCAGGATAGCAGATCTGTCCTTCAGCATCCACTGTTATTCTTGCTGTGTTGTACTCATCACCCAACTGAATTGGACCACCGTCTGCTGAGAGCACTGGATAGCCATCAGAAGTACAGAGCATAGAGCCCTGAGCTGATACAGCAAAATTGAAATTACCATTTCTTGTATAGACAGTCTGTCCGCTAGTATTCTGCACTGAGAAGAAACCATCGCCATTGATCATAAAGTCTGTATTGCTATCTGTAGCCTGAGCCGAGCCCTCTGTATAGTGAGATGTGATAGATGCAACTCTGGCACCAAGTCCCACCTGCGCACTTACAGGCTTCTGCTCACCGTTGGCAGATGTTGTCTTTGACTGAAGATTCTGGTAGAGAAGAGACTTAAACTCTGTACTCTCTGCCTTATAGCCTACTGTATTAACGTTAGCAAGGTTGTTTGCTATAACATCAACGCTTGTCTGCTGAGCCATCATGCCGGCTGCAGCTGAATATAATGAACGAACCATAAGCTCCTCCTAATTCTCAATTAAATCTCTGATATATCTATCATACGGCCGAGCATCTCATCTATAGAATTGATTACCTTCTGGCCACTCTCATATTCTCTGGCAATTGTGATCATCTCAACCATCTCCTGCACAGGATTTATGTTGGAAGCTTCCACATATCCCTGATTTACTCTGGCTTCGACCTCATCAGTCTCAGTAGCGCCATCAACAGCGCGGAACATATTCTCACCATATTTCTCAAGATAGTTGTAATCCTCGAAATCAGTCAGGGCAAATGCATCAATATATTCGCCGTCTGCTGTAATATTTCCAAGTTCATCAACCGCAACCTGTGTTGTGTTGGTTGGAATTACTATAGGACCACCACTTGCACCCAGGACATAATCGCCATCCTTAGTGAGCAGGTAACCATCTTTATCCAACTGAAAGGAACCATCCCTGGTGTACATAACTGATGTGTTTCCCTGCTTGTCTGTAAACTCAATATTGAAAAAGCCCTTGCCGCTGAGTGCGAAGTCATACTTAGCCTCAGTTGTGATGAAGGCTCCCTGTTCAAAGTTTCTGTATGTCTCACCGATCTTTACACCAAGCGATACAGATCCAACATTTTCATTGAGGTGACCCACAGTTCTATCTTTAATTTTAATTGCATACATCGCATCGAAAGATTGAGTAGTGCAACCTTCCTTCTTATATCCGTATGTCTGCGAGTTTGCTATATTGTTAGAAACTACATCCAGTCTCTTTTGGCTATTAACCATCCCTGTAAAAGCCGTATATAAGCCTTTAACCATAATGAATCCATCCTTTTTTCTGCAATAAAGACACTTAGTGCTTTCTAGTAAATACTTCGGCAGCTTAGGATAAAAACTTAACCCCCAAAAGAAAAATTTTTAAATATTTTTCTTGAAGGAAAAAGTTCGAGCCTGCCCACAGATAATACTTTCGCAGAAAAAACATAAAGGCATAAAAAATAATGGCATAAAGGTGCAAAGATATAAGACGCAAAGGCATAAAGGTATATAAATTATAAGGGCATAAAAAAAGTGTCGGGCAAGCCCGACACTTTGAAATTTCTTATCTTAAATTCAGCTATTACTTTGCTTCTTTCTCTCTGTATCCTGTGAGGAACTCGATAAACTTACCTGTTCCGATAGCAACAGCTGTCATAGGATCATCTGCTGTCATAGTGTGGATACCAGTCTTAGCCTCGATTAAGTCCTCAAGACCTGAAAGAAGACTGCCGCCACCAGTGAGAACGATTCCTCTGTCTGCGATATCTGCAGCAAGTTCAGGTGGTGTCTTCTCAAGAACACTGTGTACTGCCTCAACGATCTGAGAAGTTGCCTCCTTCAAAGCTTCCTCAGTCTCTTCAGATGTAACTTCTACAGTCTTTGGAAGACCTGTTACTAAGTTTCTACCCTTTACAGAGATAGTTCTAACCTCTGGCTGAGGGAAGGCTGAACCAACCTTGATCTTAATCTCTTCAGCAGTTCTCTCACCGATAAGGAGATTGTGCTTCTTTCTCATATAACGAACAATTGCCTCATCGAAATCATCACCGGCAATCTTAATTGATGTACTTACAACATTTCCGCCAAGAGAGATAACAGCGATATCAGATGTACCACCACCTATATCAACGATCATATTTCCACATGGCTTAGCAATATCAATACCAGCACCGATAGCAGCTGCGATAGGCTCCTCGATAATAGCAACCTCTCTTGCTCCTGCCTGAATTGTAGCATCCTCAACAGCCTTCTTCTCAACTTCTGTAACACCAGATGGGACACAAACGCTGATTCTAGGCTTCTTCAATGTACGACGGCCAATAGCCTTCTGAATGAAGTACTTAAGCATCTTCTCTGTAACTGTGTAATCAGAGATAACGCCCTGTCTAAGTGGTCTTACAGCAACGATATTTCCCGGTGTTCTACCAAGCATAAGTCTAGCTTCCTCACCGATTGCCTTAATCTTATTAGTATCCTTATCAAAAGCAACTACTGATGGCTCCTTGAGCACAACGCCCTTTCCCTTGATATATACAAGGATACTTGCTGTTCCTAAATCTATTCCAATATCCGTAGATAACATAATTAATTCCTTTCATTAAAAAAGCTCTAACAAAAACGACTAACGAACATTATATACAATGCTCAAACATTTTAAAAGTATAATTTAAAATTTTTTTTGAAGATTTTTCAATCTATATCTTATACTACTTTTTTAAATCCTGCGCAAGTATTTTTTACTTACCATAATTCTTAATTTTCTCGCCAACTTTCTCCTTAACCTCTCTGGCAGTCATAACCATTCTGTTGGCTGTCTTTTCAGGCATATTGGAGAGAGATTTGAAAGACTTACTCATCTTATCTTTAATTGCAATGGCATCTTCCTTGTTGAAATCAGGCAACTTTCTTCTTATTGAAGATGCTGTTGGGAAAGCATCCTTTATAGCAGAAGCAAAATAATCCGCCTTAGCCCTTGTATCGATAAGCTCCTTCTTTATAGTCTCAACGGCAAGTTCCTGTTAGTAACTTTCTTTTGTTCAAAAGAGACGATTGCAGATTCTATGCACCAGCCAAGAAAGCTATATATAAAGAAATAGGCCAAAAGATGCATAAAGTAATAATAATTTTCCAAATCTGCCACCTATCTTTCAATATCATATTTGGCATAGACAAGTCTCATCTTGTCTCCGACCACCTTAGCACTTAGAAGTTTCACATTGCCAAGCTTTGCTTCTGGATAAGCTATTTTCAAAAGATACTTATTAAGCAAGGCTGCCATCTGTTTCCTCTTCGATCTTCTAACAGCACTTATAAAGAAAGCTGCCAAAAAACCTATTGCAAGTCCACTGACCGGTATGCTAAAAAGAATTTCCAGCAAAAGATCAGGTTCAAATGACCATAATATAAGAACTGTAAAGAGAATTGGCAGTATAATACTGATATAGATGTTTATATAGTCCACAGCTGATAAAGCTTTCAAGCCACATAAAATATGGTTATAATTTCTAGATTCTTCCTTAGTTAGGTTTAACTCATAAATTAATCTTTTCATGCCTATATCCTCCTTCCAAACTCAAAAGCATTCACCAAATTCATGGTAAAAAATTAAAATCACTCATCAAATTTTCTAGATTATCAGGTAGAATTCCCTATTACACCGCCATTTTATCAGAAGAAAGCCCCTTCTTCAATTAAGTTTTTTTCTTTTATTATTTGTTAATTTTTATATAAGGCTTATTTCACCTCATCTCAGATTTTTTTTTCAAAAAAGACGCAATTTAGACACATATCCTTGTTAATATATACTTGTTCAAAGACATAGAGCTTTGATTTTTTTCTCCTCCCTATTAGAAATAATAGAACACTAAAAAAGCACTTCTACTCCGGGAAGTGCTTTTTTAGTGTCTTTTTTTACTTATATAAGACCTGCGTCAAGGATTTTCTCAAGCATTTCAACCCTGTTGAATGGGAAAGAGAAGTAGTATCCATCAGCAAAATCATTCATTTTCTCAATCATTTCAAGAGCGAGCTCAATACCCACAGCCTGACCTTCCTCTTTAGAAGCCTCCTTAGGATAGCGCTCTATAATCTCATCAGGAACCAAAATTCCAGCAATCTCATTCTTCATAAACAAAGCATTTTTGTATGACACAAAAGGCATAATACCACAGAGCATCCTACAAGAAGTCTCTTCCTTGATTCTCCTTAATCTTTCAACGCTTTCATCGTCAAATGCTGGCTGAGACATAAAGAATCTGGCTCCTGCCTTCATCTTTTTCTTAACTCTCTCTATCTCGTGCTCCAAGTTCCTTCTGTTCTGATTGATAGCACCTCCATAAACCAAAGGGCTCTCCCTTAGTTTATCTGAATTGATATCATCAATCAGGTTCATAAGACCCACAGAATCAAACTGATAGACGGACTTTATAGAATTTCTTGCAGAGAGTGGAACCGGATCTCCCGTGATTACTAAGAAATTATCAATTCCATTGACATAGGCTCCCATCAACTGAGAACGTATGGCAATTGTGTTTTTATCTCTGCAACAGATATGAGGCATAACGCAAAGACCGTTCTCCCTGGCAACCTTGGCTGCCATAAGCACTGAATCCACCCTTGTTCTTCCTGATGGAGAATCTGGGAAAGTAACCACATCAACCTTATTTTTGGCAAGAATATGGGCCGCATTCATAAGCTTCTCATCATCACAGTCAAAAGGAGGTGCAAGCTCGACAGCTACAAGTTTCTTCTTTTTAGCTGCAAAAAAAGCGTTGTCTCTAACCTCAACATCAAGCTCCTCTGTAGGTTCAGCAAGTTTTGCCGGCTTTATATCCAGACTTTCGATTACCGCTTTCAGCTTCTCAATGTGAAGAGGTGTTGTGCCGCAACATCCACCTATCATCCTTACGCCCAGGGATAAATAATCCGCTGCTGTATCTGAAAAGTAAGTTGAAGTGTCTGATGCAAAGACCAATCTGTTGCTTATATTTTCTGGATATCCCGCGTTAGGCAGGGCAGAAAAGTAGATTAAACTGCCATCCGCTTTCTTATAGTTCTTATTAAAGCATTCCTTAAGCATAGACTTCATATGGCCAGGTCCTATGCCACAGTTAAATCCCATGACATCTACAAGGCCTGACTCAGCAGTTTTTCTCAAAAGATTTTTTGCATAGAAGCCTGTTGATGAATATCCAAACTGATCCAGAGCATACTGAACTATAACAGGTATATCATACTCTTCCTTAACCTTAGCTATAGCGTCAATGAGCTGAATTGTATCAGACTGTGTCTCAAAACAAAGGGCATCAACCCCAGCCTTGCACATGGTTTTTGCTATCAGCTCGTACTCATGGGCAGAATCATATGAATCAATAGGACCTATATCACCAGCCACATAGACGTCCCCTTTTAGTCCATCTTCCTGCTCTGTCTGCTTTATTGCCTCTTTAGCGAGCTCAACAGATTTTCTTACATTGTCCAAAACATCTTCAACTGTGAGGCCTATATTCCTTGTATTGCTGGCAAATGAGTTGGTTCTTATCAGGCTTGCACCAGCCTTTATGTAAGCCTTATGAATCTCTATAACTCTGTCTTCATGATAAATATTGGCCTTCTCAGGGAGCTCCTCAGTCCTATATTTCTTATTGTAATAGGTACCAAAGGCGCCATCCGCAATTATATAACTCTTCTCTAAGCTCTCTAAAAACTTCATATACTAAGCTCCAAACTATAGCGTTTTTTCTAAAATTTCTAACCTCTGCATTATCTCACAAATAGAAATTAAATTACAAGATTATTTGACAAATAGGAGCCAAAATTGCGTATTATCTCGCAATTCGACTCCCAATCACATTTAAATGCAAATATAATCTAGATTAAAGCATTATCTCGCAGTCTGACTCTACCTTTTTACAGTTCTTTAGAACTTCAGCCATAACTGCTCCTTCATCTGCTCCATCCTCAAATTCAACCTTCATCTTGAGGGCCATAAAGTTTACAGATGCATCCTTAACACCTGCTGTCTTCTTTGCAGCATCCTCCATCTTTAAGGCACAATTAGCGCAATCAACATCAATCTTGTAAGTCTTTTTCATAACAAATCTCCTTTATTTTATCTTATTTTAAATATGTATCAAAATATTAATCCTTATAAATCAAGCATCTCATAGCATTAAGGACTGCAATCACCATAACTCCAACATCAGCAAAAACTGCGACCCACATATTTGCCACGCCTATAGCGCCAAGTATCAGGCAGATAAACTTTACACCCAGGGCGAAGTAAATATTCTCTTTTACAATCTTAAGGCATTTTCTGGAAATTCTTATGGCAGTTGTAATTTTCAGTGGATCATCATCCATAAGGACGACATCAGCGGCTTCAACAGCTGCATCTGAGCCAAGCGCACCCATGGCAATTCCCACATCAGCTCTGGTGAGCACCGGCGCATCATTGATGCCATCACCGACGAAGGCCAAAATCTCATTTTTCTTCTTATTTTCAAGCAGTTCCTCAACCTTAGCAACCTTATCCTGAGGAAGAAGCTCGGCATGGAACTCATCGAGCTTAAGCTCGCCAGCCACGCTTGCGGCAACTGCAAGTCTGTCACCTGTCAACATAACAGTCTTCTTAACGCCTGACTTCTTAAGTCTCTCAATAGCAAGAGCGCTGTGCTCCTTTAAGAGATCAGAAATCACAATGTGTCCTGCGTAAACTCCATCGATTGCCACATGAATGATGGTTCCGGCCCTGTCACAATCCTCCCAGCTGGCACCAATCTGGTCCATAAGCTTAGAATTTCCGACAGCGACAATTCTTCCAGCAACACAGGCCTTGATGCCGTGGCCAGAAATTTCTTCCACATCCTTAATCTCACAATCGTCTGCTTCATTAGGATAAGCTAATCTCAAAGAATTTGCAATCGGATGTGTGGAGAATCTTTCGACATGAGCAGCCATGTGCAAAAGCTCTTCCTCGCTAATATCCTTAGGATGGACGCTTGTAACCTTAAAGACACCCTCTGTAAGGGTTCCCGTCTTGTCAAATACTATGGTTTTAGTATCTGCAAGGGCTTCGAGGTAATTTGATCCCTTAACCAAAACACCGTGTTTGCTAGCACTGCCAATTCCAGCAAAGAAGCTGAGAGGTATGCTTACCACAAGAGCACATGGACAGCTGATTACAAGGAAGGTCAGGGCTCTGTAAAGCCATGTTCCAAAGTTAGGATTATGGCCAAAAATCAAAAGTGCAAGCGGTGGCAATACGGCCAATGCTACGGCTGCAAGCACAACTGCTGGTGTATATATGCGGGCAAATTTTGATATAAAGTCCTCCGACTTTGACTTTCTTGAACTTGCATCCTCTATCAGCTCTAAAACCTTAGCGACTGTCGATTCATCATATTCCTTGCTGGTTCTAATCTTGATTACACCATTCTGATTGATACAACCGCTGATTACTTCGTCTCCCACTTTTGCGTGTCTTGGAACAGACTCACCTGTAAGGGCTGCGGTATCAAGCATTGTGTCACCCTCCTCAACTAGGCCATCGAGAGGGATTTTCTCACCGGCATTTACCACAATCAGAGAGCCAACCTCAACTTCATCAGGATCAACCTTAGTCACATGTCCCTCATCATCTAAGAGATTAGCGTACTCTGGGCAGATGTCCATGAGATCTGATATATTCTTTCTGCTCTTGCCGACAGCATAGCTCTGAAACCACTCACCAATCTGGTAGAAAAGCATAACCGCTATGGCCTCTGTGTAGTCGCCATCTTCATAAAGGGCCAGGGCTATAGCACCAAGAGTTGCAATAACCATCAGCAGGCACTCATCAAAAGGCTGTCGGTTGATAATTCCCTTAAAGGCATCTATAAGTATGTCATAACCTATCACAAGATAAGGCACCATATAGAGCAGAAATCTTGGAATTCCACTGACAGGGACGAATCTCATAGCAATCATAAGAATTGCAGCAATGATAATTCTTATCAAATTTTTCTTTTGCTTTTTGCTCATAAAAATACTCCCTTCATATATCTTATTAAAATATCTGTCTTTTAGGCTCGCAAAAGCCAATTTCTATGGCATTAATGAATATATATCTATCCATTCGCAAACAATTAAACAAGTGTTTAATTGTTTATGTGATTATAATAAGCCCTGCCTTAATAATTGTCAATGAAAAAAAAGAAAATGACAGGCTCTTTTAAGCCTGTCATCTGTAAATCCAGCATTAAAGCCCTCTATGAGCTAATAAGCATTTGAATATCAAGACAAATATCTTATATAAATAGCTTATTTAATTACCTTAACAAAATAGATTAAATAAATGTCTTATATAAATGCCTTATATAAATAGCTTATCTAACTCCCATAAAGTCTAAAATCAAGTCGCTAGTTATCTTCTGTTGGTCCTCTTTACTTATTGTGGCCTCTCCATCGCCTTCCTGATGCCCCTAGCCGCAACCTTCTCCATCAGAGGAATATAAGTCTTAGGTTCAACCTTCGCCCCAGGGTAAAATATTATAAGTTTGTCTTGTCCTTGGCTGTCTAAAAATATTTTCGAAAAATACTGACTTATATGAATCTGCTTGCTTTCAGTATCAGAATCCTGCTTTATATTCTTTATTAATTTTGTCAGCAGAAGAAAGGAAAACACTTCCAAACCAAATAAAATAGCAAAGGGCACCTTTAATCCCATCGATAATTCCAATTTTCTCTCTTTTCCTAAATCCGTATCTGCCAACACCAGCAGGTTTTAGTCTTCTGCCTGATTAATCATCATAATCTTTATACTATATTCGGATTTATCTCTCATAATTTCAAAGCCCTTGCCTATATCGTCTATGCTAAACTCATGACTTATAAGCTCTTCAGGTCTAATCTTTTTGCCAGCCAGTCTGTCAAGGACATAATGCCAGTCATCATAAAGACTGTCTGCATCTTCATTGCCAAGAAAAGATGAATTCCAGCTTCCTGTGATAGTGAGCTGTTTTCTAAGGATTCGCCAATATACATCCCTGTCAAGCGAAAGGTCACCAAAAGGATTTCCAACCATGCATATCTTGCCGCCAAACTTAGTCACTTCCACAGCCTCAGCAATAGTCTCATTCTTTCCAACACACTCAAAGAAATAGTCTACGCCCAGACCTCCTGTCTTGTCCATAATAAATGCTTTAGCATCCATCTTTCTTGAATTCACAAAATTATCTGCTGCAAGTCCTGCTTTTTCAACTATTTCAGCCTGTTTTTCCTTGCTTCCGACTGCATAGATCTTTTCAAAACCCATATCTCTTAAAAACATGAGCACAAAGAGTCCTATAGTACCCAATCCGGCTATAGCTACAGTTTTCTCAGAATTCTCGTGATTCTTTGAAGTGTCAGGCTTGATTCCAAGTCTTCTTATCGCATGGACTGCCACAGACATAGGCTCCATCATTGCAGCCTGCTTAAAAGTCACTGAATCAGGCAGCTCTATCAGATTCCACAACGGCACTCTCACATATTCCGCAAAGCCACCATCAGTTCTGGATCCCAAATAACTGTAATGCTCACACATCTCATATTTTTTCTCTATACAAGCAGGGCACTTTCGACAAGGAATCAAAGGAAATATACCCACTCTCTTGCCCTGCAATGACTCGTATTTCTCATCATGAGTCTTCCCAAGCTCCACTACCTGACCTGAAAATTCATGGCCTATAATCAAAGGCATCTTGTGAGCCCCATTTTGATAGACTCTAGGAATATCTGAACCACATATTCCTGTAGCCGCAACCTTAAGGAGAGCTTCCCCCTGACCAGCCTGTGGCTTTTCAACTTCTTCTAATTCAAACTGTCCCTTAGCCTTTAAAACCCAGGCTTTCATCAATCCTGCCTCCTGAAAATCTGCTATATTGGTCAATCGCCATTAATCTCTTTATTCATGCCCTATATGGCATAATGTACCAAGCGCCATTAATCCCTCGGTCCCTGCACTATCTGCCATAATGTGCCAATTGCCATCAATCTCTTGCTCCCTGCACTATCTGCCTAAATCTCTCAAGATCAGCCATTGTTGTTATCTTAAAGTTGCTCTCACTGCCAGGCACTATGGCTATATCCATTCCAGCCTTAACTGCAACCTCGCTCGAACCATTGATTCGCATAATCTCCGAGTCCTGACTCAACTGACCGCTCTCATCATAAGTCATTAAGTCCTCACAAGCCCTTAAATACTTCTTGAAGGCAAAAAACTCGGGAGCCTGACCTGCATATATAGTACTTCTATCAAGAAGCCCATCTATAAGATGGCCGTCCCTGCTGACATATACGGTATCTTTCATAGGCAGAGCCGGCATAAGTCCATCGTGCCCCTCGAGAGCTTGAGTGTACTTTTCAATCTCATCCGCCTTGAGCAGAGGTCTTGCCGCATCGTGCACCATAACATAAAAATCAGAGGGTCCATCCATGAGTTCATCAGAGCCAAGGCCTAGCGGCGAATCGGCACATTTGACGAGTTCATCAACCCTCTTTAATCCATTATATATCGAAAGCTGTCTGTTAAGGCCAGGCTTGGCGAAGCCTAAAAACTTCTCCTCTAAGCCATGTTCAGTCATGCTCTGGCTTATAAAATCCTGCCATTCCTCAGAAGCCACGATTAAGTACTTATCTATTTTTTTGCACTGGTCCAATGTCTCTAAACAGTATCCAATCACTGTTTTTGAGCCCAGTTTAATATACTGCTTGGGAATCTGACTTCCAAGCCTAGTCCCATTTCCTCCCGAAAGTAAAATAGCAATTATCATAATTTACCTCAAGTCTATATGTCAATTTCCTAAATCAGGCCTTATATCTAGATTCCTAAAGGAAGTCTATATATCCAAATTCCTGATATTTTGTATTATGTCCTTGTAACTTTCTTTTTTTCCAAAAAGCACAGTAGTTCCAAGCACAAAGCCCTTGACTCCCTGAGGTACAAATTCTTTGATTCTTTCCATACCACAGGCTCCATCCCAGTATAGATCAAACTTCATATGCTCATTTTCATCATCTTTTAAAGATATGAGCTTTGTAATCTTTTTTCCAACATATGGAAGATACATCTGACCGGCATTTCCCGGATTTACAGACATAACAAGAACTCTTTTAACAATCCTTAACATCTCAAAGACTGTCTCAACGCTAGTACCTGGATTGATTGCTATGCCAGGTATCATGCCTGCATCTATAATCTTCTGAAGAGTTGTAGACGGATGATACTCTGCTTCTGGATGTATATAAACTGTGTCACCTTTTCTTAAATTCTCTAAAAAAAGGTCGATGTGTGTACTAGGATGTTCAATCATAAGGTGAACATCAAGAGGAAGCTCTGTTGCAGAAGCTATATACTTTAAATCACGAAGTCCCATAGCATAGTTTGGCACATATCTACCATCCATTATGTCTATGTGAAAAGAGTCAATACCACCTTCTTCTAACTCTCTTACTTCCCTCTCTAAATTTCCGAAATTTGCGCACATCATAGACGCCATTAAATCAAACTGCATCAAAAGCCTCCCCAAGCTTTTTCTGAAAATTATTGATTATTGCTCTTTTCAATCCAATTCCCACCATTAGACTGAGCATCAACCCTCTCAATTTTGAGTTCACGTGGAGCATCAACACAGATAAAAGCTTTGTTTCCCGAACTGTGTTCAAACTTGACAATAATGTCATCGCCAATCTTAATCACATCGTTAGGATACATCTTAAGTTTTAACATATAAGTTCCCCTCTTTGCTTATGATTTTTATTTATATGACTAAATCAGGGAATTATGCAATCTCCACCTACATAAAGCATTCCTTAATTACATCTCAAAAAAACAATCTTAAAACAAAATACTTATATTCTAATATTATTTAAATTGACATATTTCGTGCCTCTTACACTAAAGCCATCTACATTAATAGCTATATTCTATCAAAACAAAGATACATTTACAAGCAAATATCAGCCTATACAAGCCTTAACTTCCCATAAAACATACCACTTACAAACTTGATTTCCAAAAAAGCTCCGCCTATGAATCGGAGCTTAAAATTTAACAATATATACAGTAATTCAAATAAGCCGTAGCACAAGCAAATCCGAATCATGATCAAATTGTTTTATTATTTTTAAATTATCTTACTGTACTCCATGATACTCTGACTTGCCAAATCCCAAGATCAGTGTGAAAAGGTTTGGAATTAAGACAAGGCCAATTGTGAATGGAATTCCGTGGCCAAAAGCCTTTGAAAGCTTGTAGTTGAAGTAAATACCAAAAAAGAAATCTACAAATGGAACGAAGAAAAGTAAGAAAAACCAACCATTTCCAAGTGCAATCTTGCATGCGATATACATATCATAGAATGGTATAATTGCCTTCCAGCCCTTCTCTCCAGCCTTTTCGAAAATTCTCCAACAAGCTACGATCAATAAAACTGCTACGATAATTGCGGCGATGATATAAGATGTATTTAATTCACCACTTGCTGTGTAATATGAATTATAGTCCATAATACTAATCCTCCTCTAAGTTATTCAGACTCTGCATGTACTCATGCATAGACTCTGCTACAATTTTTGAATGTGCTACTGCCTCAACTACTGTTCTAGCTCCAGCGACAACATCGCCGGATGCAAAGATTCCCGGTCTTGAGGTGTGCCCCGTTTCATCAGCTTCAAGAAGTCCTTTATTATTAGTATCAAGTCCCTTAGTACTCTGCATAAGCCTAGTCTGTGGTCCTTGGCTGATTGATATAATAACACTGTCCGATGGATAGAAGGTCTCACTTCCCTCAATCTCTGTCAGAGTGCCATCTTCAGCCTCATTAACATCCATAAATACAACTCCGTCGTCTTTAATTTCGACAGGTTTTTTATTATATTCAAAATTGACGCCTTCCAACTGAGCATATGAAAATTCATACTCTGAAGCCGCAACTTTCTTGGTAATCGAGAAACATGTCAGGTTTCTAACTCCCTTTCGAATAGCTGTACGAGCTACATCCATAGCAGCATTGCCCGCGCCTATAACAATAACCTTACTTCCAAGCTTATAGCTGTCTGGATTATTGAGATAATTTATTCCAAAGTGAACGTTGCCAAAGGTCTCTCCCTTTATATGTAAGGAATTAGGTTTCCACACACCTGTTCCCACGAAGATTGACTTATAACCATCTCTGAAGAGATCTTCTATGGTTATAGCTCCACCTATCATGGTATTTGGTCTTATCCTGATTCCCTTAAGTTCAAGATGTCTGTACTCTATATCATCAAGTACTGATTTAGGAAGTCTGAACTCTGGAATGCCATATCTTAAGACTCCACCAATCTTATCCTTGCCCTCAAAGATCGTTACCTGATAACCATATCTAGCAAGTATGATTGCGATTGTAATACCCGCTGGACCGGAGCCAATAATCGCTACTCTCTGTCCATTTGAAGGCTTTGGGCCTTCTGTCATCATATTGGCATAAGTCGATGATATGTAATTCTCAATAGTAGAGAAGTGAACCGGAGCTCCCTTCTTTCCCAGCACACAATGCCCTTCGCACTGTTTTTCATGATTGCAAACCAAGCTGCATACTGTTGTCAAAGGATTGTTCTCAAAGAGCATCTTACCTGCTTCATTGAGCTGATTCTCCTTCAAGAGCTTAATTGCGAGTGGAATATTAGTATTTATAGGGCATCCAGTTCTGCAAAGTGGAACCTTGCACTGTAAGCATCTATTAGCCTCGTCCATTACATGTAATGCCATATATAAGCCTCCCCTTAACCCCTGCTAGTAAAAAATTATAGCTAGATTATATAATAAAAAAGTCTATTTCACAAGGGAAACAGACTTTATTTTTAATATTTGTTTAATTTATTATATCATAAAGCAATCAATTTGAATCATATTTTCTTTAATTTTGTAACTTAAACTAAATTACGTAATTATTGCTCATATCATTCTGGATAACCATAAGATCTTCAAGGGTGATATTATCAACTACACCATTGATTGCATCATTGAGCTTCTTCCAAACCACATAAGTTGCACACTGAGACTCTCTGTCACAGGCATCCATATCATCAATACAGGCAACCGGCGCAAGTGAGCCTTCTGTAAGTCTAAGTATCATGCCAACTGTGTACTTGTTAGGAGTGTCTCTCAGGACATATCCTCCCTGAGCTCCACGTATACTTCTTACAAAGCCAGCCTTGTTGAGGATTGAAATAATCTGCTCAAGATACTTATCTGAAATGTCCTGTCTTAAAGCAATGTCCTTGACACTGATTGGTGCTCCAGTGTTGTTCATTGCAAGGTCTAGCATAAGTCTTAAGGCATATCTACCCTTAGTTGAAATCTTCATAAATTCTCCTTATATCTAAGTCATACTACATTTGTTTTCTAGGCAAATTCTATAAAATCGTCGGCTACTTTCTTTATCTCTTCCTCATAGATTGCTGAGTCAGCATCCGCAACTCCTACAACATGAAAACCGGCTTCTTTAGCCATCTTGACGCCGTGAAGCACATCCTCATATACATAAACATGGCTTATATCCTGACTTTTAGTGAGTTTTTTCGCCACTTCCACATAACCCTTTGATTCTCTTTTTGAAACGCCCAAATCATAAGATGATATATAAAAATCAAAGCAGTGATCTAATCCCATGCGCTTCATTGCAGACTCAGCATAAGACGCATCAGAACTTGTAAATATGCACATCCTGCTTCCCATCTCATGCTCTTTTAAGATCAACCTCCTCATGCCAGGTTTCATAGGTATGTCATTCTCATAGTGACTAGCCATGAGCTGCATTCCCTCTTCCTTAATCTGAGTAGGACTCTTATCAATTTTAAGCACATCTCTGTAGTATCTGGCACTCTCATTCAAGTCCATACTGTAAAGCTTTTCCTGAAAATTCTCAGGTATCTCAAGGTCACTTGGAGCATTCTTCTTGACATACTCATAGCCCATGTTATACCAGTAAGGCATTGAATCCAGTAAGGTACCGTCCATGTCAAATACTATGTCGTGCCTAGCGTACTGAAATATCTCATCTGTGGCCTGCTTAAGTTTTCTGCTGGCCTCCTCGATATCATCACTTGCAAATATAGCTGAGACAACCGCAATACCAGAGACACCCGTGTTCTTAAGATAAGAGCAGTTTTCAAGCTTTATACCACCGATTGCAGTGATTGGAATATTTACGCTGTCAGTGATTGCAAGCAAGGTCTCTTTTGTCATGTCTGTGGCGTCTTTTTTAGTAGAGGTGTGAAAAACAGCACCGCTGCCTATATAGTCCGCCCCCAGTTTTTCTGCTAAAACGGCCTGTTCAACTGTTTTTGCAGTCATTCCAATAATTTTATTCTCGCCTAAGATTTCTCTTGCTCTCTCATATTCCATGTCAGACTGGCCTATGTGCACACCGTCAGCATCAGCCTCAAGTGCAGCCATAACATCATCGTTAATAACAAAAGGAACCTTATACTTTTGACAGATAGGTTTTATAAGTTTTGCTTCCTCGACAAGGTCTTCATGACTTGCTTCCTTGTCTCTCAATTGAAGAAAAGTTGCACCGCCTTTAAGTGCAGCCTCCACAGCTTCAAGCCTTTTGTTTTCGTCCATCTTACTCCAATCAGTAATAGCATAGAGCTGCATATCCTGATATCTTACTTTTCTTCCCATTATTATACCCCATAATTCCTACCATTTTGGTACACTATAAATATTAACCTATTTTATTTAATCTTGCAAGACTTTTTGTCCGCCATGTTCTCCCTGATACTTTTATAAAGCAGTGGGCACTCCACAAGCAACATTGCAAGCCATCCAGCCAGATATGAGTAAGGCAAGGCCTCAATTCCTAAATGCATGAAAAAGACAAGAGGAATTGCTGCAAGAACCCTGACTCCCATATTCACAAAACTCGACAGGAGGGTTATCTTTAAGTCTCCTATTCCTCTAAAGTAGCCCTGAACGCCATTAGTCATAGCTGGCAGTATATACATAAAAGAAATCAACCTAAGATAGCTCACACCTTCCTTGATTACCTCATAGTCCTTGCTAAAAAAGCTCATTATAGTCCTGGCGAAACAAAAACAAGCTATAAAGACCGCTATGCCATAGCAGAGCTCCAAAATCATTCCACATTTAAAGCCTGATAGCAATCTGTCAGACTTACCAGCACCCTTATTCTGTGCCATTAAGGCAGTCATACTGTGTCCTATATTCTGCTGTGGTGTATAGGCAAAATCATCCACTCTGTTAACGCTGGTAAAAGCTGCAGCGACTGAAACGCCCATGGTATCAACCATACCCTGTATGCCAATCTTTCCCATCTGAACTGTAGCCTGCTGCATAGCTGAAACCCAGCCATAGCTTACAGTCTTTTTAAAAAGTTCCCTGTCAAAAACAAAGTTTTCTCTCTTAAATCTCAAAGCTTCAATCTCTAACTGTATGTAAACAAAGCAAAAGAGGGCAGCAAGGGCCTCACTGACTACTGTAGAGACTGCACAACCTATAACGCCCCATTTAAGGACGATTACAAAGAAAAGATCGCCAAAAACATTAAGAATAGCACTTATAATAAGAAAGTAGAGGGGTCTTGTAGAATCGCCCAAGGCTCTCAAAGAGCTTGCAAAGAAGTTATAGAGGAAAGTAAAACCGAGTCCCATAAATATAATCCTGATATACCCAAGTGTCAGGATATAGATATCATCATGTACCCTCATAAGTCTTAAGAGTGGGCCTGCAAAGATTATTCCAAGAATCGTCAAAGTCAGAGAAAAAATACTTCCCGATATAAGAGTAGTACTGATTTCCCTCTTTAGAGTCTCATAATCCTTAGCCCCAAACTGGGTTCCCATGATTATGGCCGCACCCATACTTAAGCCATTTAAAAAAAGAATAAGGAGCGTCATGATTGGATTGCAAATTCCAACCGCTGCCAGTGCCCCTTTACCTACATATCTACCTACAATTATACTATCCACCGCATTATAAGTAAGCTGAAATAGATTTCCCAAGATAACAGGTATAGAAAATCTTATCAACATAGGCATAATGCGGCCTTTTGTCATATCCTTAGTCATTCTTTTTCCTTTTCAAATTTATATCAGGAAGGCTCCCTAACTCAGCTAATTTATCTCCTGATTCTCATGTCAAAACCTGTAAGCTTCTATCTCATGCCCTTAGCTTTATCCCTGCTCTTTCAGCTTAAAGCCCATAAGCTTCTATATCATGTCCTTAGCTTTATCCCTGCTCTTTCAGCTCAAAGCCAAGAGACTTATAGGCAGCTTCTATAGCATTCTTTTTAAGCTTATATCTCCTAATCTCAGACTTCACAAAAGGCTGTCTATGCATAAAATCCTCATATTGGCTAAAGTCAATAAATCTGTAATCGCATGTCTCGCCATCCTGAAGCTTTATAACTGTGTCCCTGTCTACCTTTACCATATATACATGGTAGAGTCTCTTTCTTGGATGATCAGCCAGACTGTAGACCTCTTGAATTTCGCTCTCAGTCTTGCTTATACCAGTCTCCTCATAGAGTTCCCTGAGAGCAGCCTCCACTGGCCTCTCTCCAGCCAAAACTGAACCTCCGGTTATTTCCCACATAAGGGGATTGCTCTGCTTTCTCTCATCTCTCATTGTTGTTAAAAGAAAACCGTCTTCACGAAAGACATAAACCCTCACAACAATATGGTAAACTCCATCCGGTATATTTTCCGAGGCAGTCCTCTTAATTGTATATCCTAATTTCTGACCATCACCACTATAAGCGTCCCAGAATTCTGTGCACATTTAAAACCTCTTTGATTAAATAATAATTTTTGAAGCTACCTTAATCTTAACCTTTTTTTCCAATTTTAACAATGGCACTTAAGTCCTAATTTGTAAGCGAATGTATACATTCAATAAAATATTTATTCTTTTTTTATTTTTGTTTATTTTTTCTTGAATAAATGATAAACAGGTGTTATTATCTATCCTAGAATAGTTTAAAGGAGGTTATGCTATGTTAATGGACACAACTTTTGACTTTAAAACAGTTAAAGACCGTGTGAAAGAAACTATAAAAAATAACATAATCTGTCTTGAATTCAAGCCTGGATTTCATCTAACTCTAAAGCAGTTAGGCTCTGCTTTTCCTTGTGACAGCGAAGCTATTGAACTCGCCCTTTTAGAGCTTGTTGATGAAGGCCTGTTATATACCGACTCCGAAATGAATTACTATATATCTTATATCGACTTAAAGGCAATCAAAGACTTTGTCGATTTTAGATTCTTGCTTGAAAGACAGCTCAGCGTTGAAATCATATCTGCTGTCAAAGACGAAGATTTTGTACAACTCAAAGAGATCAACAACACCATGCAGATGCACGTTAAGAATGACAACAACACCGAAGCCATAAGATTTGACAAGAAATTTCATCAGTACTTATATGAAATCATCGGCAGAAATAACTGGTTTGAAATGTTAAATCGCAATTCAGCCCAGTTCGACCGTTTCATCTCTATGCTTATGATTCTAAACGATGATCACCAGATCAAAGAGAATCACTCAGATATCATAGAGGCTATAAGTGAAAGAAATCCTGAGAAAATATTTGCCAACCTGACAAGTCATATTGTTAAGGCACTTGCAAATTCAGACTGTTTCAAAAATCGTTTCCCAAATTTCTTTTCAAACAAGGCATCTATGCAGAAATCAAATTAAATGAGATGGCCAGAGAAGCATCAGGTAGCCCCTTTTGCTTCTCTGGCTTTTTTTATTTTTATATCGTAAATTTATTATTTTTTAAAAAATAATACTGATTTTTTACTCATATAATTATATATAAAACAAAAAATCAGTTGACACCTTTTTTTCAAAGTAGTATTCTCGTGGTGATAAAAAGAATACACGTGAGTATTTTTTTTTATCTCATTATTAATGTTGCTCCACCTGCAACATAATTATGACAACCTCTCATTTGTATTTCCTGATAGTCACTACACATCCCCCTCTTATATGTGGCTTTCGGGACATACCAGAAAAAGCTCTCCCTTAGGGAGAGCTTTTTCTAGTAATATTCACTTTTTCTGTTAATATTCACTTTTCTAGCTAATTGACATTGTCGCATCTAATCTGGGCTATAAGCTGTCTTCTGTAAGCTCTGATTCCACGCTCATTCCAGTATTTTTTCTGTTCAAACTTGATAACCTCAAACCTAAAGGCATCAATCTCTTCCCTCAAGTTGGTCTCTCTTCGACCATTCTTATAAAAGACAGTGATTGACTGCCCCACCTTTGATGAATCAATATCATAATCCATGGCAAATCTCTTAGCAGTCTCCTGATCCTTAATCACCTTGATATGGGCATAATAGCCCACAAGGAAAGAAAAGTATCCCACGTCAAATTCTTCAAGCATGCCGCCCTCAGTGTCGACAAAAACAATAACTGGAAATTGTCTATCTGAAGCCTCAATCAGAGCCTTCATGTCATCCACATCATCCATGCAGATTTCCTTAAAGCTCTCTTTCAAACGCTCAATATCGATAATACCAACATTGTCCGCGATCTCGCCATAGAAGTTAGGCCTTGAGAATAGGATATTTTCAAGATCTCTGTATCTTTCTTGTGGCTCAGCATACTCGTTGGACACTGTGAAGGTCATACCCTCATCTGTCTTCTTGATAGTAGCCGTAGAAATCCAAATTCTGTTGGCAACCTTAGAGTCTATATGAGTTGTCCTCTCCTTGAAATTCATGCGTTTCTCATCATAAGTGATAAAGATTGAATAGCCAGGAAGAGCTCCTACATAGTCGCTTATCTCATCCGGCATATCCACAAAAGTCTCAGAATAGCGGCTCTTAATCCAAGAGTATATATAAGATGTGGCCTTCTTAAAGACTTCTATCTCCTTTGCATTGCTGGTATCAAGCAAAGTCTTGGCATTGAAGACTGAGTATATCCCAAGCTTAGTGAATGGCTCAAACTTCTTCCTCTTGCCTACATTGCGCTTCTCCCTCTCAGAGTCTATCTCGGCAAATGCTGCATAGAGCCTTTCATCGTGGACGGAGAGCTGGTTTACTATCCTTATAATCTGATCAAGTGTGAGCTCAGGTATCTCTACCGATGTATTCTTCCACATCTCAGTAATGGCAGGCTCTCTGCTTGCTTTAAAGAAAAGCTTGGCTAGCTCCTTATCCTGATCAAAGATATCAATTATCTTCTGGTTAAGGGGCTGAGTGTTAAACTTGAGGCGGTAGTGGCAACGAATCATATTGTCCCACTTGCGCATCTTATAGTGATTATGGCCCAAATCTTCAAGAAGCTTAACCAAAGAGTCATCACAGAGCTCAAGTGTAGCCAAGATAGAGTTCATCTTCCTTGCAAGGGCTTCATTGCCCTCTCCGAAGGCTGATCCCTTATATCTTAAGTCATGCTCTATCTCGTGCCAACCCTCAAAGGAGTTTGTTCTAAGCTGAATCTCAAAAGTATCATCGACGTATTCAGCCAAATCCGGATTAATAATTGACTTTGCCAGATAATCCGGCAATCTGTAGATACCATTAACCTTCATGGCCTTAAATTCGTACTCTGTATTCTCAGTAGTCTCCCAGATGCCTGGCTCTACAAAGATGGTATCCAGAAGATTTCTGACTATAGCCATATCATCTTCAAAGTAGAGCATGATCCTGATCCCTACAAGATCCTGCATCTTCTTATCTTCGTTCTCTCCACCAATTCTTCCGTAATCTTTAAAGAGCAGCTTATTTACCATCGAATCTTTTTCTTTGACCCTGTAGGCGATTCGGTAGTAAAAGCCCGCTTTCTTCATTTTTTCTTCGATAATAGCTGTCAGATCGTCTCCTACGACATCAGGTACTACAATTCTGTCTACACACTCTCTACAAAAAAGTGGATTTGGCGTAAATTCCTGTTTTTCTGGCAATTATCTCACCCTCTCTCTATCCCCGGACTTATAGTCCTCGGGACTCCCTATTAAGTAACATATGTCTAGTTTTAAGGTCTTTGCAATATCAAATTGCTATCAGCAAAAAATTATGTCATATTGTTATTGCCTTAGATTTATATAGTGTAAATCCAACCACAAGACCTATAATCATTGTTTTATAACTGCTTCTTAATTCTCTCTCTCATGGCATCCTCACCCATGATGTGAATTATAGTCCAAAGATCTGGTGTATTAGCTCTGCCTGTAACTGCAATTCTTACAGCCTCAGCTATGTCAGATACACTGCCCTTGAAATTCTCTGGATTTGCCTTGTAAGCCTTGATATCTGATGAATAGCCATGTGCATCAGCGATCTCTTTCAACATATCAAACCAAGCTGTATTGTCAGCCTCATAGCTGAAACGCTCTAAGTAATCATTGAGAATAAGCTTCTTTTCTGCCTCGTCCATTTTGAAGTCATCAGCACTTGAATCTGCTTCCTCTGTGAAGAAGTATGAGATAAGCTCGAAGATCTGCTTAGCGTAAGCTAAGTCTTTTCTTCTTCTCTTCATACCTACTCCCATGTAAAGTCTTAAGATTGAGAGCATCTTCTCCTTGTCAGCAAAGTAGATGTCTTTCTTGTCTGGAGCGTAAGTTTCAGCCCATGTGTAAAGGAAATCATAAATCTCATCCTCAGACAACTTAGAAAGCTCGTTCTTACTGATATTCATGAACTTATCCTTGTCAAAAAGAGCTCCTGACTGGTTCATCTTCTCAACGCTGAATGGGAACTCATTGATTGGCTTGTCTGGGAACTGATTGTGCCACTCTTCAAAGTTTGAGTTGAGAAGAGTGAGAAGATATATCTTCATACAGTATGGGTGGTAACCATCTTCCATATAGTAGTTAAGTGAAAGTTCTGGATCTTTTCTCTTTGAGAGCTTTCTCTTACCACCAGTTTCCTCGTCAATCTTCATAAGATGTGCAGTATGGGCATACTTTGGCATCTTAAAGCCTAAGAGATTGAAAAGCTCATAGTGAATTGGAGCTGAAGCAAGCCATTCGCCGCCTCTTACAACTACTGTTGTTCTCATAAGATGATCATCAATAGCATGAGCAAAATGATATGTTGGAATTCCATCTTTCTTTAAGAGAACTATATCATGGATGTTTTCTGGAAGCTTAACCTCTCCCTTAATCTCATCCTTAAAGACAATCTCCTTGCCCTCTGTGCCCTGAGAGTGAAGTCTCAAAACATATGGCTTTCCCTCAGCCAGATTCTTCTCAATCTCTTCATATGTGAGATCTCTGTCTTTAGCATACTTGCCATAGTAGCCTGTAAGTGCCTTCTCTTCTTCCTGCTGCTTTCTGAGCTCCTCAAGCTCTTCCTCAGTCTGAAAGCAAGGGTATGCAAGTCCCTTCTTTACCAAGTCTTTTGCATATGTGTGGTAGATTTCTACTCTCTGTCTCTGAACATAAGGACCATACTGGTTCTGCTCAGCATCCTCAGGGAAACCTGCTCCCTCATCAAACTCGATATCAAAGTAGCGAAGAGTCTTAATAATAAGATCTACAGCTCCCTCTACCTTTCTCTTCTCATCAGTATCCTCAATTCTTAAGTAGAACACTCCGTCATGTCTGTGAGCTATTCTCTCATCAGCTAGGGCACTGTAAAGGTTTCCAAGATGAATAAAACCTGTTGGGCTTGGTGCCATACGTGTTACCTCAGCCTTCTTAGAAAGCTTTCTGTATGGGTACTTCTCCTCATAGTAATCAGGTGTCTTGTCAACATCTGGAAACAGTAGATTAGCCAGCTTCTCGTAATCCATTATTTTCTCCTTTTCAATATTTCAATATTTCAATAATTCAATTAAATTAATATAAGTTCTTAGTTCTCAAGATAGCCAGTGTATGAGCTTGTCTCAAGTATCTCGTTGGCTCTATCCAGCTCTTCCTTGCTTGGAGGATTTACTCCCTCAAGTGTATATGGAATCTTTAAGTCATTCCACTTAAAGACGCCGAGTGTGTGGTAAGGCAATACCTCCACTCTGTCTACTGTCTTTAAAGTCTTAATAAAAGCGCTAAGTTCCTTTAAATCAGCCTCGTCATCTGTGTAACCAGGAACTAAGACGTGTCTTATCCACATCTTCTTTCCATTCTCTGAAAGATAGTTGGCAAAATCCTTGATATTACTGTTATCCCAAGATGTAAGAGCCTTATGCTTTTCTGGGTTGATATGCTTGATATCAAGCATTACCAAGTCAGTGACATCAATCAAATCCTTGAACTTGCTAAACTGCTCTCCCTCTCTTGTCCATGGATTTGCCGAAGTATCAAGAGTTGTGTGAACTCCCTCTTTCTTAGCAAGTCTGAAAAGCTCTGTAACATACTCAGGCTGAAGCATTGCCTCTCCACCGCTGACTGTGATACCGCCATTCTGTTTCCAGTATGACTTGTATCTCAAAGCCTTTTCCAATGTTACATCTGCTGACTCAAGGTAAGCATCCTTACTCTCAAGTGCCCAAGTATCAGGATTATGGCAGTATGCGCAGCGCATTCTGCAACCCTGTAAAAATATTATATATCTAACTCCTGGTCCATCAACTGAACCGAAGCTTTCAATCGAATGAATTAAACCTTTTTTAGCTTCCATATATATCCTCCTAACTTATTGCGACATATCCTTATGATTATATCACAGTGTGTCACATATGGCTAGGAGTCTTATTTTAGTCTTATCTTAGTCTTATCAGCCCCCTGTTAAGGCAAAGAATATAATTATTGAGCTTTTGGCATATTTTTAGCTCACTTTGTGCTATACTCAATCTTATCAAAGACAATTTTTAAATAAAGACTTAAGACTTGATGCTATACCCATGATCTCGTGGCTCTGCTCGTGCGGAGGCATTGGAGCTGACAGACTTTAAAAGCGACACAGCGACACTCGCTGCTCTACTTGTGCGGAGCATTGTCTTAGCTCACTTAAGCATTACTTTATATAGAGAAGGGAGGCCTTTCTTTTGAAAGCTATAAATCTTTACACACTAACCAGAGTCTGCGATTCCTTGATATCCAGCTATGAGAATATTAATTCCAAAAGAGACCTTCAAAAGAAGTTTAAAGAACATGAGATTGTGTCCCTCTCCGCTCTAGTAGAACAGTTGATTGCCAAAGGACTCGGCGTTAGCGACTTCGATGGTTTTTTCTTCTCCTACACAATCGAGCATATCAGCAAAGAATTTGACCTGATAAGGCTTTCTGGCGACAAATCAAGCATCTTAAACATCGAGTTAAAAAGCACTGATGTCGCCCAAAGCAAGATTGAGAAACAGCTCAGACAGAATCTATATTACTTAAGACACATAGCCAAAGATATACGCTCTTACACCTATGTCTCAAGCAGCAATACTCTCTACAAGCTTGATGTGAGCCAGATAGACCCTCAAGACGATGATGTCTACCACTACACATCCTACTCAGCCTATAAAAATGAGGAATATGGCCTTAGTGACCCAGATGAAAAGAAGTCCTACCTAAGAGAAGCCAGCCTTAATGACCTTATAGAAGATATGAAACTGAGTCAAAAGGCCTTTAATGGAGATATTGATCCCTTTTTCAAGGCTCCCGATTATCTAATCTCACCACTGAGTACACCGGAAAGGTTTATATCTGGACAGTACTTTTTAACGAACCAGCAAAACACCTTCCTGATTGACATCATGAAAGCCGCTGAAAAGGTTACACCAGATATCTACACTCCAAGGCCTGTTCTAATCTCAATCACAGGAAGTGCAGGAACCGGCAAGACTCTCCTGCTCTACACAGTTGCAAGAGAACTTGCCAAGACAAAGCGCATAGTTATAATTCACTGCGGCCTTTTGAGTGACAATCACATATATCTCAAGGAAAATATTGAAAATCTCAACATAATCCCTATGTGCGATATTCACTCGCTCAGCTTTATGAAGGTAAATGTAATCCTTGTTGACGAGGCTCAACGCCTCTATCCAGGCCAGCTAAAATACATAAGAAAATATATCAAGGAATACAAGGCTCCGGGCATATTTTCCTATGACGACAAGCAAATTCTGACCACAAGCGAGCTTATGTCAGACACCAGCTCCGAGCTTTTTGAGATATCTGATATCCGATGCAACCTGTCCGGTCGTATCCGCTCCAATCCTGACATTGCAGACTTTATCGATATACTTTTCAGCAGGTCCAATGCTTCAGGCACCCACAACTTCGACTGTGTTCACTTAGAGTATGCCAACAATAAGGATGAGAGCGAAAATATACTCAATTACTACAAGGACAAAGGATTTGTCTATATCTATATGCAAGAGGACAAGAATATCAAGGCTGATATGATTCTCCCCAACAATTCCAAGATAAGCCAGATAAGCGCAACTATGGTCCTTGGTCAGGAGTTCAACAGCGTTGTCATGATTATGGGAGATGAATTCTTCTTTGAAGATGGAGAGCTAAAAGCTAAGCCTCACCCTTCACATGATTATATCTACACAAAGCTTCTGTCTCAGGGCCTTTCCCGTGCAAGAGAAGATCTGACTATCATTGTTCTCAACAATCTCAAGGTCTTCAAGACCCTGCTTGAGATAAAGAGCCTATAAAAAGCAAAAAACCCTTTACTGTCCAAAGCAGTAAAGGGGTTTATTTTGCCTAATTGTTTAATTTACTATCTTGTCAGATAAAGTCTCATCATGTAGTAGACCGAAATGCAGGACAGCAGGGCAAATGTTTTGAAGCAGATGCTCTTTATGGATACCAGGTGCTTAATACTTGTTCCATTCATATCTGTATGCAATTCAAATTTAGTAAACAACATAATGATAAGGGGCAGTACAGGCAGGTAATATCTTCCCTGAAGTCCTTCAACTGTCTGGCTTCCAACCTTGGTCCAGCTCAGAAGCATGGCTGGTGTCGCAAAGAACACAAGCACTAGAACTATTCCAATAAATACCTTATCTTTTCTTTTCAATTCCAACTGATCCTTCTCATATATTGAGTAAACAACAGCAATCAAAATAAGGGCAATAACAATAATCGACGGAACCGTCTCCTCAAGCCAGGCCAGTTTATTGCCTCCCATTCCTATGGTTAAAGTATCAATCGAGTTAAGGTAGGTCTTAATCAACATATCTAAATATGTGAGTGGATTATCCAGGGCATAAGATGCCGAGAACTTACCCGAAGCCGCTTTTCCGAACTGGAAGAGCTGAGCCCCTACCGGAATAAGCAGATCAAAAATCAAAATCGAGATTAAGCCTGACAAGATTGGAATTCCAGCATTTCTAAGGCTTCTCAACTTCTTTTTGTCAATGAGCATCAATAGAAGCGGCAACATTATGAGGTAGCCACCGCCCTTGGCTGCACCGACGAGGAAGGCCCAGACGGAGCATTCGACGAGGCTTCTTACAGACCTCTTGCTGCAGCACAGTCTGAAAGTCAGAGCCAAGAAATTAAGTGTATAGATCAAAACAAGTGGATCGTATGATATAGAGCCCGACATCATCAAAGACATAGGGAATAGCGCAACTGCTGCAAATACAAATCTGCCTATAGGTGTCTTTCTGACCGCATTGTAAGCCGAAATTATGTAGACAATAAGCATAAAGATTCTTGCCATATAAAGCGATGGAACTGTTCCCAGGCCAAGAATTCTTGCGAAAGCCAGTCCTAAAGCCTGTGGCAAATAACTAAGTATTGAATAGTATTCCATCTTATGCTCTGGGCTTGGCCAGTTTACAAGGTTAGTATTGCTTGCTTTCCAAGAAAAATTCTTAAAGACAAGGGCATAATCGCGCATCCTTGGATTCTCCAAATTCCATATATTGCGATAAAACTCTACATCGCAAGCCCTTCCAGACCAAGCCTTCTTGCCAAGTATCAGATTAGAAAGTCTATAAGCCGCAAGATAGTGGGCATTGGTATCCGGTGCGCTCCAAGGCAGGATAAGTACTAGATACATCACAGAAAGTGGAATAACCGAAACCATAAAGAATCTTCTCGATGTAAAACGCCCATCAGCGGCCAAAACGCACATGATGCATATGTAGATAGATATAAACATAAGGAGCAGGCAGGCCATATAAAGGCCCATCTTACTTCTCAAAATCAGCGAGATATTGGCATTTTTCTTACCCCAGTTATTCTCAACCAGGCTCATTGTCAAATTGCCATTTTTATACTCATTGCTGACGCTTATGCTGTACTTACCCTTAGGAAATTCCTTAAGGTCTGGGTTGTCGCGGTCGCAGGCAATCTTAATCGCTGTCTGCTTGGCATTTTCATCATAGACGATTTCATCCATGGCCACCATTCTGTCTACATAGCTTACCCCATTGTCCAGGCAGACAAGCTTAATCTTAATACCTGTAGAATTGGCCGATTTGCCATCGTTATTATAGAAAAGTTTATATGTAGAATTATCAGCGAAAAATATTTCAAAATCGCTGAACTCAGACACCGCATCGTCGTAAACATTTTCCCAAGTTTCTCCCGGAGCTATAGCATAATCCTGCTTAGTTTCCGTATAAGAAACCACGTCAACCTTTGTGTTGACATTTTGGAACAAATCAACCATAACCATCTCAAATCCCACCAATATTGTCACCGCCACTATAAGTGTCTTAAAAATATTCATGGAATTAAAGTCACTTCCCATAGCCAAAATCAGCAGAATAATTACGGCAAATACTATGAAAAGCGGTGTCATCTTGGTTCTCAGGGACGAATCTATCATTATGAGCTGATAGCACATGGTAGAATTTTCAATCTGCTTGTCTGCCTTAAATAGGCCATTTCCGCCACTTGATATCCAAAGAGCAACAGCATTGGTCTCGCCATTGTCCTCCTGAGCCACCTCTATTGTATAATCCTTTGTTGTATTGAGATTGACCGGACTGTCAAAGTAAATTTCCTGGTATTCATTATCTACCAAATATTCCGCATTATAGGTCTTCTCTCTTATTACATTGCCATCCTCAGCGAGTTTTACAATAATTTTGCCCTTATTGATTTTTTTCATAGTGCCAAATTGCAATGCCAGGCCTCGCAGCTTGCCATCTGAGACACTCAAATGCTGAGTATATGCCTTAGCTTCCTTGAATTGAACGTAATCTGTGGGATCATATTTGTCTGTTCTGTATTCCAAGCCCGTTCCCAGCCTGGCACACATAAGCACAACAGTTATTATCGAAATACAAAGGAAGTATATCAGATTCCTTTTATTGACCTGAGCATCAAGTTTTGTCTTCATTTATCACTATCTCCTAAGCTTAGGAACTAAAAATTCACATTAATAATCATATTTTAAAACAAAGCCCTGACTATCTCAAGCTAAGTTTAAGAATTCAAATAAGCTTTTTCTTCTTAAGCCTGCATCAGACAAAAAAGGCCAAAATCCCCAGACACGAAAAAAGAGTGGTGGTTTTTCAACCACCACTCTTACTTATTTTTCTCTATTCAATAATTTTAGACAGATACTGCATTAAAAAACTTAATCTTCATTAGAAGCCTTTATATACTCTTCCATCTTCTCATATGCCTTGCCGTTATCGATAAGCTCTGCTGCCTTTTTGATACCGTCAGCGATTGAGTCTGCAGCTCCGCCGATGTAGATAGAAGCTCCAGCATTAAGCAATACAGCATTTCTCTTAGTGCCCTTGAGCTCACCCTTAAGAATTTCTCTTGTAATTCTTGCATTATCTTCAGGGTTGCCGCCTGCCAGGTCTTCCTTGCTTCCTCTGACAAGTCCGAAGTCTTCTGGAGCAATCTTTGTTGTCTTGTAGTAGCCATTTTTAAGCTCACATACTGTTGTAGTCGATGATGCTGAGATCTCGTCAAGTCTGTCATCACCATATACAACTAAAGCTCTCTTAACTCCTAATTTATCAAGAACCTTTGCCACTGGCTCAACCAAGTACTCGTCATAAACGCCGAGAAGGAAGTATTCAGGGTTTGCAGGATTTGTGAGTGGTCCTAAAATATTAAATACTGTTCTGAAACCCAACTCTTTTCTGATTGGTCCCACATATTTCATAGCAGCGTGATACTTCTGCGCAAAAAGGAAACACATGCCAACTTCTTCAAGCATCTTTTTCGCCTTTGCTGGCTCCTGAACAATATTTACGCCAAGAGCTTCCTGACAATCTGCTGTTCCAGATAGAGAAGATGCAGCTCTATTACCGTGCTTTGCAACCTTAACACCAGATGCTGCAATTACAAATGCACTTGTTGTTGATATGTTAAAGGTGTGAGACTTGTCTCCACCAGTACCAACTATCTCTAAAACTTCCATTCCTGCATGTTCTACAGGTGTTGCCTGCTCACGCATTGCAGCTGCACAACCTGAGATTTCATCAATAGTCTCAGCCTTAGTTGACTTAGTTGAAAGTGCTGCCAAGAATGCAGCATTCTGTGTTGGGCTTGTCTCTCCAGTCATGATTTCTTTCATAACTGTGTAAGCCTCATCATAGCTTAAATCACCCTTTCTAACTACCTTTTCAATTGCCTCTTTAATCATAATATCCTTCTTTCTTCTGCTTTAGCAGATAAAAATAATAAACCTTAATAGGGCATATAAACACGAGTTTTATAAAGCACAGCCCAGAGCCTCAAGCATAAAAAAAAGTCCTCGACAGACTTACTTATGTCTGTCAAGGACGAGTTAATATTCACTAAACCCGTGGTGCCACCTTGCTTTATGTTTCCACACTCTCTATGAGATACAATCATATCTCAAGCCCAGTAACGCCGGCTTTGCGTCAAGAGATACTCTTATAAAATAATTTCTCCCTCACCCTCTGTGGTCCATTTACAAATCTGCATTTCTGCCTGGTTCGCACCATCCCAAGCTCTCTGTGAGCGCATATATCTGCTTGATCTCCACATCAACGGTTTATCTTTTTCAATATGTATTATTAAAACACCTCAAAAAAACCTTGTCAATAAAAATTTCAAATTAATACAAATTTCAAATTAGTCTTAATTCCAAGGATTTGATGGATCTGGATCAGTTGGATCCCATCCTGCTCTCGGATCAGATGGATCAACATAGATACTTCCCGGCTTTCCCAGTGGGCCCGGATTTGAATCATCATAGATTTCTACAATAGTTCCATCCTCACAATTATCATATATCCATTTAACACTTGAAACTGCCATTCTAACGCATCCTAAGGAAGCTGGGCTTCCAAGCTTGTTATACTCACCTTCCTCAAGTGTTCCAGCATCATAGTCCATATATGGAACCGAATGGAAAAGATATGGGCCAGTAATCCTGGTTGCATACTGACCTGTTACCCCACCAGCAAGCGCACACCAGCGATAATGTGCGATTATATTATAAGTGCCAAGAGGTGTCTCATTCTCCTCATCCTTACCCACAGAACAGGCAAATGCTATGACAGGATTTGTATAATTGCCATCAGAATCTGCATTGTAAACAGTGACAGTACATGCCTGTCTGTTAACTCTAATATAATAAGGCAAATTGTAAGAGTAGCTCACTTGGCTTTGAGGCTCTTCCTTAGCCTCCACAGGAGTCTGAGCAATTGTCTGAACTTCTTCCTGCTTCTCCTCTTGCTTCTCTTCCTGTTTCTCTTCCTGTTTATCCTCTTTATTCTCTGGCTTAGTCTCTGTCTCAAGCTCTTCTTTTGCAGCCAGGCTTGTCTGCTCTACAGCCTTACTAGTCTGAGCAGCTGTAGTAGAAAGAGTCTGCTCTGCTTTACTTGTCGCCTTATCACTTGATGCAGAACTGTTTCCACATGCAGTTAAAGTCACACAAGTCATACCGATTATAGCCATAAGGGCTACATTTTTTTTTAATCTCATAAGCACCTCACATTGATGTAATTTCTAGGCTTCACTTTACTATCTACGCCTATCAATGTCAATTAAATTTCAAATTGTTAACCTCTTGCATTTTATGGTTGATATTAGCTTTTTCAAAAACTATAATTCAATAATCAAAGCTAAAGGAGGACCTTATGTTAAGCTATGAAAATGTCAGTCAGCTTGCTGATATGATAATCGCAGGTCAGAGGCTTGGAAGAGAAGATGATCTTACTCCTCTCCTAAACTCAGATTTAGACGAATTAAAAAGAGCAGCTAACAAAATCCGCAAGGAGCTCTCTGGTGATTATGTAGATTTATGTACAATCATCAGCGGTAAGAGCGGCAAATGTAGTGAAAACTGCAAATTCTGTGCTCAATCAGCACATCACAATACTAACTGCAAAAACTATGACCTGCTCGATTATGAAAGTATAATTAAAGAGGCAAAATCAAATGAATCTGAAAAAGTCGACAGATTCTCTATTGTAAACTCAGGCTATGGACCTAGCGATGAGGATTTTGAGAAGATAATCGATGACTTTACTCGTATGAGGCAAGAGTTAAAGATTGACCTTTGCTGTTCTCTCGGCTTTATGACTGATGAGCAATTTAGGCGTCTACGACAGGCTGGTGTCACAAGCATTCACTGCAATATTGAAACTTCCAAGAATCATTTTAAAAATATCTGCACAAGCCATACTTATGAAGACAAAATTGAGAACATAAAAAGAGCCAAAAAGGCCGGTTTGAATGTCTGTTCCGGAGGAATAATTGGTATGGGTGAAAGCTGGCAGGACCGAATTGATATGGCTTTTGAGCTTCACGAATTAGGTGTTAAGTCAATTCCAGTAAACAGTCTTATGCCAATACCTGGAACTCCATTGGAGCATTTGCCTCGTCTCTCAGAAGAGGATATATTGAGGACTATAGCAATTTTCAGATTCATAAATCCAAGAGCAGAAATACGTTTAGCTGGAGGTAGAGCCCTTATGAAAAGCAACGGCTCAGAAGCTTTTAACGCAGGCGCTAATGCAAGTATCACAGGCAATATGCTTACCACTTGCGGTTCTACAATCAAAACTGACCGTACCATGCTGCAAAATCTTGGTTTAGAAGTCTATGAATAAAGCAAAATAAAGGAGAAAGAATGAACAAGCACGTAATATATTTAGTAACCACAGCCCTAATGGCTGCCTTAATCTGTATTTTAGGGCCTTTATCTATCCCTATAGGACCAGTTCCTATCTCACTTACCAACCTTGCAATATATATCACTATGTATGTTTTAGACACCAAGCGAGGAAGTCTTGCATTTATTATATATTTATTGATTGGCCTTTGCGGCCTCCCAGTTTTTTCTGGATTTTCAGGGGGCCCTGCAAAACTTTTCGGGCCAACCGGTGGCTATATCATAGGCTTTATACCAATGGCAATTGTGTGTGGCTTAGTTTTTAAACATTTTTACAAAAATAAGATAATTTGCATAATTGGCATGGAAGCTGCAACATGGATAGCTTATTTATGTGGAACTGGCTGGTTGGCTTATTCTACTCACATGTCATTCACCAAAGCCTTAAGTGTCGGAGTTATCCCATTTATAATTGTCGATTTAATTAAAATCGTCATTTCTGCCTTTATTGGTCCTATATTAAAGGAACGCATAAGACCTATATTTGCCTACCAAGAAGAAGCTCGTATTTAGTCTTTTACAAAAGCTCTTGCCAGCAAGGCAAGTAAAAGTCAATAAATAAGCCTAAGAAAAAAAGCCATATTAAGTAGATTTTTCTACTCAATATGGCATTCTTCAAAATAATAGGCAAAAGAAATAATGACTGTGAATCACTTTTACTATTTCTGCCACTACACATACAAGTAATTGCCAAGTATCACTTCCATTTTCAATAAATAAATTGTTTCTACCACACAAAAAGCAATTACTAAATAAAATTTCGTTATTAAAAAATAAAGTCACAATTGATTCAATGAGTAATATTATTATTGAATAAATCGCTGAAAAAACAATTGATAAATACATTTGTGATAGCACTATCATCCGGATACCATCTAGCCGAAAAACTATCAGCATATATATATTACGTTTAAAATAATTTATTTTCAATAGTATTCTTATATTTATTCAATCATTTCATCATTATCCAAATCCACTTCGACCTTTTCAGCTTAGAATACTAATAAAAAAACAAAGGGCAAGCCATATCATATGGCTTGCCCTTTGTTTTTATATTCTTGAATTATAAATTCAATTTAGAAATTACATTCTGTCGTGGAATGTTCTGCTAATTACATCATCCTGCTGTTCCTTTGTAAGGTCGATAAACTTAACAGCATAACCAGAAACACGGATTGTGAAGTTAGCATACTCTGGCTTCTCTGGATGTGCCTGAGCATCAAGAAGCTTATCCTTACCGAATACATTTACGTTAAGGTGGTGAGCACCCTGATCGAAGTAACCATCAAGTACGTTAACAAGGTTGTCAACTCTCTCCTCTTCGTTGTGTCCAAGAGCATCTGGGTTCATTGTCTGAGTATTTGAGATACCATCAAGAGCCCACTCATATGGAAGCTTTGTAAGAGAGTTAAGAGAAGCTAAAAGACCATTCTTCTCTGCGCCGTATGCAGGGTTAGCACCTGGAGCAAGTGGAGTACCAGCTCTACGTCCATCTGGCATGTTACCTGTATACTTTCCATAAACTACATTTGATGTAATTGTAAGGATAGATGTTGTTGGCTCAGAGTTTCTGTATGTATGTCTCTTCTTAATCTTCTCGATGAATGTCTTAAGAAGCCATACAGCGATATCATCAGCTCTGTCATCATCATTACCGTATCTTGGGAAATCACCCTCAACTTCGTAATCTGTATTGAAACCTGTTTCGTCTCTGATAACCTTAACCTTAGCATACTTAATAGCTGAAAGTGAATCTACAACGTGTGAGAATCCAGCGATACCTGTAGCAAATGTTCTCTTAAGATCTGTATCGATAAGAGCCATCTCTGCAGCTTCGTAGTAGTACTTATCATGCATATACTGAATTGCATTAAGAGTATTAACATAAAGACCTGCTAACCACTCCATCTCTGCATCAAACTTCTCAACAACTTCATCGAAGTCAAGATACTCTGATGTGATTGGTCTTGTAGCTGGACCTACCTGCTCTCTTGTCTTTGCATCTACACCACCATTAATAGCGTAAAGTAAGCACTTAGCAAGGTTTGCACGAGCACCGAAGAACTGAATCTCCTTACCTGTCTGAGTTGCAGATACACAACAGCAGATAGCGTAATCATCGCCCCAAGTAACCTTCATAACATCATCGTTCTCATACTGGATTGAAGATGTATCAACAGAAACCTTTGCAGCATACTTCTTGAAGTTAGCTGGAAGCTTTGAAGAGTAAAGAACTGTAAGGTTTGGCTCTGGTGAAGGACCCATGTTCTCAAGTGTGTGAAGGAATCTATAGTCAGTCTTTGTAACCATTGAACGACCATCAATACCTGTACCAGCAAGGTCACATGTTACCCATGTAGGATCTCCTGAGAAAAGCTCGTTGTATGATGTAATTCTTGCGAACTTAACCATACGGAACTTCATAACAAGGTGATCGATAAGCTCCTGAGCCTCTTCCTCTGTTAATGTACCATTATCAAGATCTCTCTTAATATAGATATCAAGGAATGTTGAAACTCTACCTACTGACATAGCAGCACCGTTCTGAGTCTTAACAGCTGCAAGATAACCAAAGTATAACCACTGAACAGCTTCCTTTGCGTTTTTAGCTGGCTTAGAAATATCGAAACCATAAGCCTCAGCCATCTTCTTCATTCCTGCAAGTGCTGACCACTGATCCTTAATCTCTTCCTTAAGACGGATAACGTCATCTGTCATTACGCCATCGCCACCAACGTTCTCATGATCCTTAGCCTTCTGCTCCATAAGGAAATCAATACCGTAAAGAGCAACTCTTCTGTAGTCACCAACGATACGACCACGGCCGTATGTATCTGGAAGACCTGTGATGATGTGGTTGTGACGAGCAGCTCTCATCTCTGGTGTATAAACATCAAATACTGCCTGGTTGTGAGTCTTGTGATACTCTGTAAAAATCTTGTGGAACTTAGGGTTAATTTCATAACCATAGTTAGAAGCTGCCTGCTCAGCCATCTTAATTCCACCGTAAGGCATAAATGCTCTCTTAAGAGGCTTATCTGTCTGAAGACCAACAACCTTCTCAAGATCCTTAGTAGCCTCATCTATATAACCAGGGCCGTAAGCTGTGAGACCAGATACAACTTCTGTCTCGCACTCAAGTACGCCGCCCTTAGCTCTCTCTTCCTTCTGTAACTCCTGTAACTTAGCCCAAAGCTTGTTTGTAGCATCAGTTGGAGCTGCAAGGAAGCTCTCATCACCATCATATGGTGTATAGTTCTTCTGAATGAAATCTCTTACGTTAATTTCTTCTTTCCAGAGTCTGCCTTTAAAGCCAGCCCACTGTTCATTATCTAACTTGACTGAAAAATCTGCCATCGTGTTAGATCCTCCTTCTCTAAATTGTATTTATTTTTGTACATTGTATACAAGGCCTCTTCAAAAAAAAGACGCCCGTATTAACTAGGTGCGCATGCCAACCGTCTTTGGTTGACTTTGATAAATCTGTAACGATTTAACGTAATATGATACTAACAAATCCAAATATGAAAATCAACACTATTTTCTCAAGTATTTAATTTAGTACAAAGCCAGATTTTATCTAGCCTCAATATATCTCCATCAAAGCTTGTATACAAGCGACTTTCAGCAAAAATGCCTATCTCATGTCAAGCAGAATAAAAAAGACATATTTAAGGATTTTGATGTGCACAAATCCTATAAATATGTCTTTTAATCTTATAACTAATCTTATAACTATTATTATAAACAATCTTATAACTAATCTTCGTTCAAGTCAGTAATAGTCTTATCAAGTCCGCTAAGTGCACTTGAAATACTAACACTTGCTCCAGCCATATCTGTAGCAAGCTTCTGAACTTCATGCGCAACCACAGCAAAGCCGCGTCCATATTCACCAGCTCTAGCCGCCTCGATTGAAGCATTAAGTGCAAGCATATTCTGTTTTCTGCTAAATCCCTCGATGCTCTTTGTAGCTGAATTCGCATCCTCTATCTGTTTAGCAGCCTGAGCTATCCCATTCTTAAGCTTATCCAAAAGTCTCTGGTTAACCATCTCTGAATAACAAGATCTTACATACATATTAACTACATCGCCCAAGAGCTCAGCTGATGATTCAATCTCAAGCTTAGTTCTAACATTCACCTTTCCCAAGGCCTCAATATAGTCATCCTCATTAATTCCAAGTTCCTTTGCAACTCCCCTGAACTTATCTTCAGATGGATTCTCCGGCAGGACCTGTCCACCTATGATATTACCGAGGACTCTACCGTCAACTAAGGTAATTGGAACTGCAAAATCCATCAAACCAGCGTGACAAGCATAAACTCCTTGTCCCTCTCTGTCACACTTTTCACATCTTCTCTTTCCCTCAGAGCTTCCTCTTGTGTACTTAATGCAAAAATCAGTAAAATTAAAGCAGTCACTGATATACTCACCGTCAGCCCCAACCGCAACGGTTGCTAAACCAGTAGCATTTGCCCAATTAGCCATAATTTCATTGAATTTTTTCATGTCACAAAAATCTTGTATTTTTTCCATAGTTTTCCCCTTTCCAAGTCCATAATACTGTCTATTTTCAAGCACTAAAACGCATTTATATAATAGCATAAATTTGCATAATTTTACATATTTTTTTCACATTTTGCTTGTAATTTTCTAATAGTTAAATAAGGCCTTTAGAGTTATAATACTCTTATTAATAAGCATGAGGTGAAATCATGAAAACGATTTATCAAAAAGATGATATAATACTTAAAATTCTCAATGAAACTTATACCCCGGATGTTTTGGGATTCTACTCTGAAAACAGAGATTATTTTGATATATATGAGACTGATAAACCTAGTAATTTCTATACTTACAGTTTTATCCACACCCTTCTCAATATAGAGTACAACTCTTTCGTCAAGGGCAAAAATATTAGATATTTCCTCTATTCCCAAAAGCTTGCCGGAGATAAAATAATTGGTTCTATCTCCTTCACTTCAAT
Source organism: uncultured Lachnospiraceae bacterium (assembly GCA_947164605.1). GTDB lineage: Bacteria > Bacillota > Clostridia > Lachnospirales > Lachnospiraceae > CAMUXE01. Next base: position 180,765 of record CAMUXE010000001.1, read on the forward strand.
TAACAGGACTTTGAGTTCTTGTGAGATAGGTTATAAAATCGATCATAACTACCAGCATTTGGGCCTTGGAACTGCAATGCTAAAACTTGCGAAAGAAGACATACTTAAAGACTTAAATATCCACCGCGTTCAGATTCACATATTGCCTGACAATACTGCCTCCATTAAGCTAGCCGAAAAGAGCGGTTTTAGATTTGAAGGGCAAGAATACTCCTTAGCAAAGATAAATCATGAATGGCATGATCATCTAAGATACTCATTAATAACAGATTACGTGGATTAAAGCCACATTTTTCAAAGGATTTTTATATGACCAATAATCAAAATATAAGCAAGGGCACCCAATTTAAGGAAAGCCTTGTCGAAAAGCAAATACTCGACGATGAGAAATTTATGAAAGAGGCCATCAAGCAGGCAAAAAAGGCTTATAAGCTCGATGAAGTGCCTATAGGATGTGTAATAGTATATGACGGCAAAATCATCGCCAGAGGCTATAATCGCCGCAACACTGATGGCACAACACTAGGCCATGCTGAGATCACTGCAATAAAAAAAGCCAGCAAATTCCTCAAAGATTGGCGTCTCGAAGACTGTACCATATATATCACTCTAGAGCCGTGTCAAATGTGTGCAGGTGCCATTGTACAAGCGAGAATCCCCCGTGTTTGCATAGGCTCCATGAACCCTAAAGCAGGCTGTGCTGGTTCGGTAATCAACATATTGCAAATGCCAGGATTCAACCACTGCTGCGATGTAAGCAGAGGCATCCTGGAAGATACTTGCAGTGCTATGTTAAAGACCTTCTTTAAGGAATTAAGAGAAAAAAAGAAAGCAAGTAATGAGATGTCCCAAAATGTCTAGTTTTGGTGACATCTCATTTTTTAAAATAAAAAAGAGCTGTGAAGATTTCTTCACAGCTCTTTTCACCCCTATTTAGATACAAGTGACTACACTATTTACTAAATTGCCACCCCAATTTTTGATCAAATATATTATTGATTAGAAACCTACACAAGAACCTGAAAGTGTAGCTCCATCAATCTTATTCTTACCGTTCTTAGAAGTACAGCTAATAATCTTAGCCTTGCCAAATGTTACAGTGTAGCCAAGTGCTGATGGCTTACCTGTTGCAGGCCAGTTATAGTTGTATGTCTTGTTAGAATCAGCAATACAGTTCTCCATTGTTACTACACCGCTCTGGTTGTTACGATCGAAACCAGCTGCATAGTTACCTGTTGCTGTACATCCTGTAAGCTTGTGAGCAAGTGGATCAAGATGAGCAGCCTGGCCCTCTGTCTTGTTATCAACTCCACCCATCTTGAAGCCGTTTCCATCACCGTAGATGCCATTGCACAAACCATTGTAGTTAGCATGGCAGTTTACAAGAGTTACTGCACCGTGAGCTGCATAGCAATCCCAACCGTCATCACTGTTGTACTCTGCTGTACAATTCTCATAGTAGTTGCCTGTGCCTGAGTGAAGCTTGTTAGCGAATCCATCAGCATTCTCACCCTTTGCATCAGCGTTGTGATTTGAGTTACAGTTGTAGAATTTATTGTTTGCACCACCGTTACTTACCTGGAAACCAGCATCCTGATTTGCTGTACATACAACATACTTAAATGTGTTGTTGCTACCTGAGATAAAGATACCATTATCAGAAGCATTCTTTACTGTAATGTTCTGAACTGTGCTTCCATTACCTGCAAATGTAAGGCCACGGCCTGAGCTTCCGCTTGTCTGTGAGAAATCGATAGTTGCATTGTTCTTACCTGAGATGTTAACGCCTGCTGGTACATTGATTGCACCAGACTTAACTGTGCCATTGATTACGATTGTTGTTCCAGCCTTAGCCTTGCTAATTGCTGAAGATAATGATGTTCCACTTGCAGAAACTTCAATTGTACTTCCACTTGTTGAAGCTGCTGTTGTAGACTTTGTTGTTGAAGCTGCTGTTGTAGACTTTGTTGTTGAAGCCTTTGTTGTAGTTGTGCTACCTGAACCTGCAGAATCTACCTGAATCTTAAAGATATCAATTCCACTACCTGCTGAATAGAGAAGAACATACTTATCTGAACCTGTGTAGTGATATGAACCTGTTGTTGCAGAAGCTTTTGCCGAAATTTTTCCAACCTGATGACCTGCTGCTGTAGCAACTGTAAGAGTTCTTGTAGAAGATCCTGAACTCTTAAGAGTAACCTTAATTGTGTCGTCACCGCTTACTGGTACTCTGACTGCTCTGCCATACTTATCACCTTTACCACCGAGTGCAAGTGCATATGTATATGACTGTCCATCTACTGTTGCACTTTCCTTAATTACGCTCATTGTCTTACTGCTTGTAGCTACGAATGTAAGTCCGCCTACTGTCTTTGTTGAACTTATAGTTCCAAGACTCTTGAACTCTGTATTCTTGAAATTATAAGATGTTGATGCAGCCTTAGCTACACTTGGGCTCATTGTAAGAGCAAGTCCCATTGAAACACATACTGCAGCTATCATTCCTGCTGCTTTTTTGATTTTGCGAAACACTTTTGTTCCTCCTTAAATTTAATGACACGTTTTCGTCACATCTGTATCTTTGTACTTTATATCATCATTTATGTGCGGAGTCAACAAATATTTTTCTTCTTCAGTTATTATCTTGTGCAATATGTCAGATACTTGCTTCTTAGGTCTTAAATTTTTTTAGTATCCTTTGTGTTTATTGCTGATTCAGAGTGCAAATATTATTAGTCAATTGTGCAAATTGATTAAGATCAAGTGCTTCTCCCCTAATTCTCGAATCAAGGCCAGTCATTTCAAGGGCTTTGAGAAGTTTTTCCTTATCAACTCCACAATTGATATCTGAGCACACACTGTTTGTCATCGTTTTTCTTCTCTGGTTGAAAGAAGCCCTGATAATTCTAAACATAAGAGTCTCATCCAAAACCTTAACAGGTGCTTCCTTGAACCTTTCAAGCTTGATTACGGCAGAATCCACATTTGGTCTAGGCATAAAACATGAAGCCGGAACTGTCATAACAACTCTTGGTTTTGCATAATACTGAACTGCCAAAGAAAGGGCACCATAATTCTTGCTTCCAGGTCCTTCCTTCATGCGATCTGCAACTTCTTTTTGAACCATTACAGTTATTGAATCTACAGGCAGTTTCTTTTCTAAGAGCTCCATAATAATAGGAGTTGTTATGTAATAAGGCAAATTAGCTACAACCATCACTCTGCCCTTGCCCTCCTCAAAGCCCATATCCTTGATAAGCTGCCCTATATTGGTCTTTAAGATATCCTGATTTATTACCTTGACATTGTCATAGGCTGCGAGAGTATCTCCTTCAAGGATTGGTATCAACTTCTTATCAATCTCTACAGCTACCACCTTGCCTGCTTCCTCAGCAAGAATCTGAGTCATAGTTCCTATGCCAGGACCGATCTCTATGACAAAATCATCCTTTGTAACACCTGCATTATGGACAATTCCCCTTACAACATTCTCATCTATAAGGAAATTCTGTCCATACTGCTTTCTGAAACTGAATCCATACTTTTCAAGGATCTCAATAGTCGCACCTGGATTTGCAAGATGCTTGATCTGACTGTAATCCACCACAATTCCTCCAATCTTTACTCAAAATTATAATCAACACGGTTGAAGAGTCTCATAGCATTGGCCCTTGTTATATCTATAACCTGCTCTGGGCTCAAGCCCTTGAGCTCGGCCAATTTTTCTACTACATATCTTAAGTTTCTTGAGTCATTCCTCTTACCCCTGTTAGGTACTGGAGCTAAATATGGTGCATCCGTCTCAAGAATAATCTTGTCCATAGGAATCACTTCTATAGCCTCCACAAGTTTTCTAGCATTCTTAAATGTCGAAACTCCACCTATGCCAAAGTAAAAGCCCATCTTGTCATATATCATGGCTGTTTCTGCTGAATATGAATAACAGTGAATCACTCCGCCAATTTCCTGAGCCTTAGACTCTCTTATAATATTAAGAGTATCTTCGCTTGCATCCCTGCTGTGGACAGCAATAGGCAAATTCACTTCCCTTGCCAGTTCAATTTGCCTGGTAAACCAATCTTTTTGCACCTGTCTTGGCACATCGTCTGAGCTATAATCTAAACCAATCTCTCCTATCGCTATAACCTTGTCTGAGTTCAAGGCCAGCTTTCTAAGCTGCTCTATCCCCTCATCACTGAGTTCCTCAACACAGTCAGGATGTACTCCCACAGTGGCATAAATCCTAGGATTCTTCTCTGCCATCTCAACAGAGATTTTGCTCTCATCTAGATTGGCACCAACATTGACCAAGTACCTAATAGGTCCATTAGGTTCAAGCATCTTATCTATAAGCTCATCTCTGTCCTCGTCAAATGCTGAGTCGTCATAATGAGCGTGGCTGTCATAAATTCCTCTAAACATAACTTCCTCTAAACACAAATTCAATTTATCAAATATCAGAAAAGTGCAAACCCCAACAGGCCTATTCATAGGCACTTCACTTTTTAAAAAGTCCCCAAATCAGGCTTTAATCCTGACTTGGGGATCTGATTAAGTCCTATCTAATTTCACTACCTGCGATAATATCTTTATCGAGAGTGAGAACTGAAAGATTGTCCTCGTCATCACTTGCAGCAAGGATCATACCCTGTGATTCAATACCACAAAGCTTGACAGGCTTTAAATTGGTTACAACAGCAACCTTCTTGCCCACCATCTCTTCTGGCTTGTAATAGTTAGAAATACCAGAGACAATCTGTCTTACTTCATCACCGATTCTAATCTGAGAACATAAGAGCTTTTTAGACTTCTTAACCTTCTCACATGCAAGAACCTCTCCAACTCTAATCTGAATCTTTTCAAAATCAGAAAACTCTATCTCAGCCTTTTCCTCAACTTCTGGATACTTAATGCCGCCAGCTGCCTTTTTCTGAGCCTCTGCGATTTCCTCAGCCTTAGCTAAAACTTCATCCATATCAAGTCTTGCAAAAAGCATCTGTGGCTTCTCTACAACCTTGAGGCCTGACTCTCTGAGACCAAACTTGTCAAGATCATCAAAATCTCTAAGTCCTACATTGGCATCCTCATAAATCTGAGCGAGTACCTTATCTGCTGTTGATGGCATATATGGCTTTAAGAGATTTGCACCGATTGTGATAGCTTCAGTGAGATTATAAAGAACCTCTGAAAGTCTGTCATACTTAGACTCATCCTTGCCAAGTACCCATGGCTCAGTCTCATCAATATACTTATTGCATCTCTTAAAGAGATTAAATACCTCAGTTATAGCATCTGCGACATGAAGAGTCTTCATCTTATCGCAAACCTTTGCCTTCGTTCCTGTAATATATGCCTTAAACTCATCATCAATAGGCTCTGTCTTAGCTGTAGCCTTAAGAGCTCCACCAAGATACTTATTGGACATGGCAACTGTTCTCTGAACAAGATTTCCAAGAGTGTTGGCAAGTTCAGAGTTGAATCTCTCAACCAAAAGCTCCCAGCTTATAACACCATCATTTTCAAATGGCATCTCATGAAGTACAAAGTATCTAACTGCATCAACACCAAAGATATCTGCTAAATCATCAGCGTAGATTACATTGCCCTTTGACTTGCTCATCTTGCCATCGCCCTGTAAGAGCCATGGATGACCAAATACCTGCTTTGGAAGTGGCTCACCAAGTGCCATAAGCATGATTGGCCAGTAGATTGTATGGAATCTCAAGATATCCTTGCCTATAAGGTGAAGATCTGCAGGCCAGAACTTCTTATATCTGTCAGAGTGATTTCCATCTGCATCATAGCCGATTCCAGTTATATAGTTTGTAAGTGCATCAATCCATACATAGATGACATGCTTCTCATCAAAAGTAACAGGGATTCCCCACTTGAAAGAAGTGCGTGAAACACAAAGATCCTGAAGGCCAGCCTTAAGGAAGTTGTTCATCATCTCATTCTTTCTTGATTCTGGCTGAATAAAGAGTGGATTCTCTTCAATATACTTGATAAGACGATCTGAATACTTGCTCATCTTAAAGAAATAAGCTTCCTCCTTAGCAGGAGTAACCTCTCTTCCACAATCCGGGCACTTGCCATCTACAAGCTGTGAGCTAGTCCAGAAAGACTCACAAGGTGTGCAGTACATACCTTCATACTCACTCTTATAGATATCACCCTGATTATAGAGCTTCTTAAAAATTTTCTTAACCTGCTCCTCATGATCCTCATCTGTAGTACGGATGAAACGGTCATAAGAAGTATCCATAAGGTCCCAAATTCTCTTAATCTCACCTGCAGCCTTATCTACGAACTCCTTAGGTGTTATTCCTGCCTCCTGGGCCTTAATCTCTATTTTCTGGCCATGCTCATCTGTTCCTGTCTGGAAAAAGACTTCATAACCTTCCTGTCTCTTAAATCTTGCAATACTATCTGCAAGAACGATTTCATATGTATTTCCTATGTGTGGCTTACCAGATGCATAGGCAATTGCTGTTGTTATATAATATGGTCCTTTTGACTGTGACATAATAACGCCTCCTTTTTTGCCTTACTATAATAACTTGATTTCGAATTATTGTAAAGTAATTGACTTTTCTATTTGTGGCTTTGATAAAATCATGCTCTTACTCAATCCCTAAATCATTTACTATATTCCCTTTTTTGAGATTAGCTTTGATAAATTTCTCATACTCGTAATCCCAAAGTTCTCTTGATCCCTTTGCTGTATTCTCATTTCTTTTAAGAATCTGACTGATTTTAACAGCATTCTCTCTCCAAGCCAAAGCTCCAGTGGCATCGTTTAAAAGAACAGGTTGAAAGTTATCCATAGTCCTTGCAAATCTTGCCTCAGCCGTCTGTCCTGCCTCAAACTCATCCCAGAGTTCCCTCATAAATTTAGCCTGATCCTTAGGCAGTTTCTCAAAGAGCTCATCAGCGCTGGCTAACTCCCTCTCTCTCTGAGTTTTTTTAGCACTTTCATCATAGGCGTAGGTATCTCCTGCACCTATCTCTACGAGATCGTGAATCAGGAGCATCTCTATGGTGCGCAACTTATCAATTTTCTCATTGGCATACTCGGCAAGCAACATTGTCATAATGGACATATGCCATGCGTGTTCTGCGTCATTCTCCCTCTCCATATCAGTCTTGAAAGTATGACGCTTTATAGCCTTTTCCTTGTCAATATATCGGATAAAGTCTATTTGTTTCTCTAATCTGTCAAGGTCTGTATTTTCCTGAGCTTGGCTACAGTCAGCTCTTCTTTGAACTCTATCAGCATCCATAAGATTCTCCTGCTTTTAAATTACACAATCCTTTAATATAAGCCTTTGATTTTCAAATTCTTATATTTAAACCTAGTTTCCAAGTCCAACTACAACACTGGAAGTATCACCAACTACTGTGTCTGGATACTCTCCATTCCACTTTTCAAGTGTCTTGTACTTAATTACATCATCATTGAGTGACTCAGAAAGTTTTCTGTTGGCCTCAGCCTGAGCCTCTGCCCTGATTGTAGTTGCAGTTGCCTCACCCTCAGCCTCAACCTTTTTCTGAAGGGCCTCAGTCTCTGATCTAAGTCTGTTCTGCTCTGCAATCTGTTTCTGCTCTATGGCAGCATTGTATTCCTCAGAAAAATCAAAATCAGTGATATTGAACTCATCTATAGCAAGACCATAATCTGACATTTTCTTCTTGATATTGTCCTCAATATTCTTGCCCACACTTGATCTCTCTGTGATAAGCTCCTCAGCAGAATACTGAGCCATGACAGCCTTCATGCTCTCCTGAATAGCTGGCTTTAAGATTGTTTCCGCATAAGCGGCACCTACTGTAACGTATATAGCTGCTGACTTTTCTGGCAAAACATGGAAATTTACTGACACAGATGACTTAACATTCTGTAAATCCTTAGATGTACTTGCAGCCTGCAAGTCTACCTTCTGAACCTTGTTGTTAATCTTTGTCACCTTGTTAAATCCAGCAGGAACTATATGTAAGCCCTCCTTGAGAGTATTTTCACTCACACGACCTAAGGTAGATACTACTCCTGATGTTCCTGAATCAATGATAACTATTGATGCTAGGCAATATACCAAAACCAAAACTAGAAGGGCTATGATGCCCGCAACTTTTCCCTTAACTTTTTTCATATATTTTCTCCTCTAAATTTTAAAAGAGCCTGATGCAAAAACACCAAGCTCTTATAAATACTGTCATCCAGGTCTTCCTCAGATGACAGCTTAAATTTCAAATTAATTCACTATTAGAGCTGTGGACCTGCAGCAACAAGTGCCTTACCAGCGTCATTACCCTCATACTTCTTGAAGTTCTTCTGGAATCTCTCAGCAAGATCCTTAGCCTTAACTTCCCACTCCTCTGCTGTAGCATATGTATCTCTTGGATCAAGGATACCTGTATCTACACCTGGAAGCTCTGTAGGTACTTCGAAATCGAAGTAAGGAATCTTCTTTGTAGGAGCCTTGTTAACATCTCCTGAAAGGATAGCATCGATGATACCACGAGTATCCTTAATAGAAATTCTCTTGCCTGTGCCGTTCCAACCTGTGTTAACGAGGTAAGCCTTAGCACCGCTCTTCTCCATCTTCTTTACAAGTTCCTCAGCATACTTTGTTGGGTGAAGCTCAAGGAAAGCCTGACCGAAGCAAGCAGAGAATGTTGGAGTAGGCTCTGTGATACCTCTCTCAGTACCAGCAAGCTTAGCTGTGAATCCTGAAAGGAAGTAGTACTTTGTCTGCTCTGGTGTAAGGATTGAAACTGGAGGAAGTACTCCGAAAGCATCAGCTGAAAGGAAAATTACATTCTTTGCAGCTGGACCGTGAGAGATAGGCTTAACAATCTTCTCAATGTGGTCGATTGGGTAAGATACACGAGTGTTCTCTGTAACTGACTTATCTGTGAAGTCAATCTTACCGTCTTCTGCTACTGTAACGTTCTCAAGAAGAGCATTTCTCTTGATAGCGCCGTAGATATCTGGCTCAGCATCTCTGTCAAGGTTGATAACCTTAGCGTAGCATCCACCCTCAAGGTTGAATACGCCGTTGTCATCCCAACCGTGCTCATCATCACCGATAAGAAGTCTCTTAGGATCTGTAGAAAGTGTTGTCTTACCTGTTCCTGAAAGACCGAAGAATACTGCTGTGTTCTCACCGTTAAGGTCTGTGTTAGCTGAACAGTGCATTGAAGCGATGCCCTTTAATGGGAGGTAGTAGTTCATCATAGAGAACATACCCTTCTTCATCTCTCCGCCGTACCATGTATTGATAATAACCTGCTCATGGCTTGTAATGTTGAATACTACTGCTGTCTCTGAGTTAAGACCTAACTCTTCGTAGTTCTCAACCTTAGCCTTAGAAGCGTTATATACAACGAAATCAGGCTTGAAGTTTGCCTCTTCCTCTGCTGTTGGCTTAATGAACATATTTCTTACGAAATGAGCCTGCCAAGCAACTTCCATGATGAAACGAACTGCCATACGAGTATCAGCGTTAGCACCACAGAAACCATCTACTACGTAAAGCTTCTTGTTTGAAAGCTCCTTCTTAGCGATTTCCTTTAATGCAGCCCAAGTCTCCTGAGAAGCCTTGTGGTTATCATTCTTATACTCATCACTTGTCCACCATACTGTGTCCTTAGAGTTCTCATCTTCAACGATGAACTTATCCTTAGGAGAACGGCCTGTGTAGATACCTGTAAATACATCTACAGCACCAAGCTCTGTCTGGTGACCAACTTCGAATCCCTCAAGATCTGCCTTTGTCTCTTCCTCGAAAAGTGTCTCGTAAGAAGGATTGTAAACAACCTCTGTAGCTCCAGTAATTCCGTACTGGCTTAAATCAACATTTGCCATGAAAAAATACCTCTTTTCTTAATGAACGTTATTTTTTTAACTAGCGTTAAGTATACACAATCAGCTTTGATATTGCAAGAAATTATATTCTAATTTTTCAATTAAAATGTGAATAAAAATTCACATTATTCTGCCCTATCAAGTACTCCTGCCAAGCCCTCTGACATAAAGGTCCAAATCATTCTATAATAGCTTTCGCTCTTTGGAAGATCACCTACTATGATTTTTCTAGCGAAAACGCAGGACATATCCATAATATAGGTCCATATAAACCCAATGGCATCCTTGTCCAGCTTTATAGACTTAATCATAACAGAGATAATCACTCCGAAACGATCAAAATACAGGGCATCCAATTTTTCTTCGTCATCGAGAATGCACCTGATATATGGCGATGTTCTAAACTCTATATAAAAAAGAGTCTTGTAATCACTATCTATCAAAAACTTAAAATATTTCAACCAATGTATATAAGCAATCTTAATCAAATTTTTCTTATCAATTGGCCTGTCCATGTATTCTACCGGCATGTTTTCATGCTTGCCATCAATCAGGGCTGCTATCTCTTTTTGTATGCTCTGATAACATGCATACAAGAGCTCATCCTTTGATTTGAAATACCTGTACATGAGACCATCTGAAACATTGGCCCTGGCCGCAACTTTTCTTGTTGAAAGTGCTGGCAATCCAGTCTCCGAAACCAACCTCATAGTCGCGTCCATAATCTCATCTCTTTTATTCTTGCCTGCCATTATGTAACTCCTTCTTAAGTCCGCAGCATTTTACTTTCGATTGCTTTTTTCCCCACACCTTGCAAGTATATCATTATCAAACTAACTATACAAGTAAAAAGGAATTGCTGATTAGGTAAAAAAAAGCCTTTCAACCTAGGTTAAACCTAAATCAAAAGACCTTTAGTGCGCCGCCAGGGGTTCGAACCCTGGACACCCTGATTAAGAGTCAGGTGCTCTACCAACTGAGCTAGCAGCGCTTATTTTGTTTTGTTGTTTCGCATCAGCGCCTCAACAATTTGGTATTATAAAGACATTTCAAAAACTTTGCAAGTACTTTTTTGAATTTTTTGTGCACTAATTTAGATACAAGAGTTTCCTCACCTCGTCAAATGTGCCTCAAGTCCAGCAAACATCGCATTTCCTCCAATCAACATTTTCCCAAAAAAACTTTGAATTTTTTGAATTTTCTTTCTTTTCCCCCTTAAAATGCGGCCCTTTTTTTGTAAAAAAAGCTATTTTTTTTAAATTTTTCCCTCAAGAATTTTTTCAAAAAAAGCTGTGAAATGCTTATTAAGCATCCCACAGCTCAAAATTTTCTATAAATTTTATAAGTCAAAGAGGCCAATTGACTGTAAGAACAAGATAAACATAATGATTGGAGCAATATACTTGATCATAATCACATATATTTTTCTTCTTGGGAATTTCTCTCCATTTTTTGTAACTTCATCTGTAATCCACTTAGGTCCTAAAACCCAACCGATAAGGATTGAAGACAAGAAAGAAATCAAAGGCATGAGGAAACTGTTACTTATATAGTCCATAATATCAAGGATCTGGCCTATAGAGCCATTTGGCAGTTTAATTTCAAAGTAAAGATGGTTGTAGCCTAAACAGATCACGATTGATGCTAAGCTGTAAATAACAAGAAGGATAGCTGTAAGCTTTTTTCTACTTATCTTGAAGAGCTCCATACAGTTAGAAACGATTGTCTCCATAACCGAGATACAAGATGTAAGGGCGGCAAAACCAACCATAAGGAAGAAGAGCAAACCGATAATTCTACCGGCTATAGGTCCCATCTCAGCAAAAACCTTAGGAAGTGAGATAAAGATAAGTCCTGGACCAGCAGACATTCCCTCTACACCAGAAAAGGCGTAAATACTAGGAATAATCATAGCTCCTGCAAGCAAGGCTACTATTGTGTCAAATATTTCTATCTGAGTTACAGACTTATTAAGATCAACCTCATCCTTTACATAAGATCCATAAGTAATCATGATACCCATAGATACGCTGAGTGAGAAGAAAAGCTGACTCATAGCATCCAGAAGAACAGATAAGAAGCCTTTTACAGTCAGGCCACTGAAGTTAGGAATAAGATAAACCTTAAGTCCCTCCAAGCCTGTTCTTGTAACAGACTGGCCTGTTGTGGCATCAAGACCTGTATGCTTGAGCATCATGGCAAAGATTGATATTCCTACAACCATTACCAGAAGTCCTGGCATAATAAGTTTTGACGAAGCTTCAATACCCTTCTCAACACCCAAAAAGACTATGATACAAGTAACCACCATAAAGATGAGCATATAAAAAATTGGCGGCATATCAGAAGTGATAAAGTTAGTAAAGTATTTACTGTCCGCTGCCTGGCTGCCCTCACCTAAAATGTAGGCCCTAATATAGTTAAGAATCCAGCCACCAATTACTGCATAATATGTCATGATAAGAACTGGTACTATGAAAGTGAGAATACCTAAGAATTTCCAACCCTTCTTCATAGAGTCATACGCATAGATTGAACTGAGCTTAGTCTTTCTACCTATTGCAAGGTCACTTGTTAAAAGTGTAAATCCAAAGGTAATAACCAAGACAAGATATACTATAAGAAAAAGGCCACCGCCATCTTTAGCAGCAAGATATGGAAACCTCCATATATTGCCCAAGCCAACAGCACTTCCAGCTGCTGCAAGTACAAAGCCGAGCTGGCCTGTAAAAGAACTTCTATTTTTTTTCATTTTATACCCCTTAAATTAAATCATATTATCTTATATTAGATACTGATAATTCCCAGTGTATTGAGAACTGATGTGACGAGAATAATAAGCAAGAAAATAATTGCAAAATACTTTAACACGATCTTGTACATATCTTTTCTTCTAAACTTGGAAGTCAACATAACTTCCTCCTCAATCTTTTCAATTTTAACAACTTTCAAGATGAGAATAATTGTCGCTATAGCGCCAATAGGCATCATAACTGAATTTGTCAGAAAATCGAAGAAATCAAGTATATCCAAATTCAAAATCTTTATCGAAGATAAGTCATTGAATCCAAGTGCTGAGAATATTCCAAGCAAGGCAACAAAAAATGATACAAGCAAAGAAGCCTTGACTCTGGACAAGTGGAATTCATCTTCAAATGTCGAAACAATACTCTCTGCAAGAGCTACAGAACTTGTTGTAGCTGCAAAGAAGACTAGTAAGAAGAATAGAATGCCTATGCCTCTGCCAAAGCCCATAGAATCAAAAACATTAGGCAGTGAGATAAACATAAGACTTGGTCCAGCCTTAAGAGTTGTTTCCTGTCCGCCATTCAAGGCAAATACAGCTGGTATAACCATCAAACCCGAAATAATAGCGATCAATGTGTCAAAGATTTCAACCTTAACTGTTGAATTCTCAATATCGACATCCTTCTTCATGTAAGAGCCAAATGTATAGAGAATACCCATCGCAACTGAGAGGGAATAAAACATTTGCCCAAGTGCTGCCACAACTGTCATCCAAGAGAACTTGCTAAAGTTAGGAATGAGGAAGTACTTTACACCTTCTATAGCACCAGGTCTTGTCACTGAGTAGACAACAACCATTATGGAGAGTATAACCAAGACTGGCATCATAAATTTAGAGACTTTCTCGATTCCGTTTCTAACTCCCAAAAAGATAATTACCATGGTGAATGTTGCAAAAAGCAAGAACCATCCAACCTGTTCTGTTGATGAGCCTAAAAATCGCTCAAAAAAGCTTACAGCGTTAGGATTGCTCATGTCAGTTGCAAGTTCATCACCATCACCTACAATATACATAAAAAGATACTTGAGAACCCATCCACCAATTACTGAATAATAAGGAACTATCAGCAATGGTACTATTGCGTTAATCCAGCCGCCTATCCTTAAAGTCTTTCCTGCACCTGCCTTTTTAAAGGCACCGACTGGACTTTTTTGAGTCATACGTCCAAGCGTTGTCTCAGAAATTATCATTGTATAGCCAAAAGTTGCAGCAAGTATCAAGTAGACAAAAAGGAAGATTCCTCCGCCATACTTTGCAGCAAGATATGGAAACCTCCATATATTGCCCAAACCAACTGCGCTTCCTGCAGCTGCAAGCACAAACCCTACTCGACCTGAGAATGTGCTTCTTTTTTTCTTTTCCATCTTTAACCTCCAAATTAAGTAATTGACATCACTATATTATTTTAAATTATTTTCGTCAATTCTTTCTTGTTATGAAGGCACTTTATAGCTATAATTATAAAAAACCAATAAACAAACGAGGTCTATATGAAAAAAACTCATTCAAAAGATGAAGCCTTAGTTTCAGCTTCTGAAACTTTGTCAGAGACAAAATCTGACTCCGCTTCTAAAGCAAGTGAAAATGAGCCAATTAAAGATAATATTTTAGAAGATGAGCCTGTATCAAAGCAAAGCGTACCTGATATGGATTCTGCTCATAAATTTACACCAAACAGGAAATACTTTACGATTCTGATTTACAGCCTCTTATTTGTATTTTTCACACTGGCTCTCTACAAACTTATGGGCAACTTTGGAACAACCGGACATTTTTTAAAAAGTCTTCTATCCCTTCTGAGTCCCTTTATAACAGCACTGCTGATAGCTCTAGTCCTTCATCCATTCGTGATAAGGATATATAAAGGTTTTCTCTTAGGGGTCTGCCACATAAAGTCAAAAAAGATAGCTAAATACTTGTCTATCTTGATTGCCTATATAGTAGCATTTGGCTTTTTCATAGTAATTTTGCTTTTTGTAATCCCTCAGGTTTACAACAGCCTTATAGAGCTTTCCAACAAGATTCCAGCTTGGTACAAAAGCACCATGATGGCACTTGAAAATTTCCAGGAAGGCCACCAGAACATTAAGCAGATTGCCTATTACGACGAGATTAATGCAAAAATTCGTTCCCTTCTTCCAACTTTAATTGACCACACTACAGTTATGGCAAGCAATCTATTGCCTTACGTAGTCAATACTTCAGTGGCAATTATTAAGGGACTCTTTAATTTCCTGATTGCTATTATCTCTTCAGTCTATATGCTCTCTGACAAGGAAAACCTCTTCTACAACGGAAAGAAAGTTTTATACGCTGTCTTTCCTAAGAGAACTGCCCAGATTATTATCAAAATCGTTAAAAACTCTGTTAAGCTTTTCACCGGTTTTATAGTTGGAAAAGCTATAGATTCGCTTATAATCGGCATGATAACCTTTATCATTATGATGATACTCGGTCTGCCATACGCAGTCCTCATAAGCGTTATTGTCGGCGTCACCAATATGATTCCTTACTTTGGCCCTTATTTTGGAGGTGCAATAGGAGCTCTGATAATAATCATAGTTGAGCCTATATCTGCTCTGATCTTTATAATCCTAATTATAGTTGTTCAGCAGTTTGATGGTCTCTACCTTGGTCCTAAAATTCTTGGTGACAGCACAGGACTCACTCCGCTATGGGTTATATTTTCAATCACAGTCGGTGGAAGCCTTTTCGGTGTAATTGGTATGTTCCTAGGTGTTCCTGTCGTTGCTGTATTAAGCTATATAATAAATCTTTTCTTAAATTACACACTTGAGAAAAAAAATATTGTAATTACCAAAAACGATGATTAAAAAATAAGAGGCAATGAGTTCAAAGCTCATTGCCTCTTATTTCTTTATATAGACTTTTTTATCTACATATTTTTATATAGAACTTTTTATCTACATATTCTTATATAGACCTTTTTATCTATATATTTTTATATTCATATTTTTATATTCATATTTTTATGAATCCATTCCATTAAAGCTTGGATAAGCATTTTCTCCGTGCTGGGTCATATCCATACCAAGAAGTTCTTCCTTATCTTCAACTCTGAATGGAAGAAAGAGACTGATCAGCTTGTAGATGACAATCGTTCCAATAACAGCAACTGCCATAGTAATCAACATGGCAAGCATCTCAACTCCAAAGAGGTGAACCTCTCTATAGACCAGGCCATCCCACTGGGCCACTGGATTGATTGATGACTTAGCAAAAAGTCCAGTAGCTATGCAACCCCAGATACCGCCTATACCATGACATCCAAAAGCATCAAGTGTATCATCTATCTTTAGCTTTTCTTTAATCAAAGACACTGCTGTATAGCATAGAGGACTTGCCACTCCTCCTATAACAAAAGCTGCCCAGAAAGGGATAAAACCTGATGCCTGAGTTACTGATGCAAGGCCTACAACCAAACCTGTAGAAGCACCTACCAAGGTTGTCTTTCCGGTTTTTTTGTAATCCATAAACATCCAAGCGACAAGGCCCACAGCTGCAGAGATTGCAGATGTCATAAATGCGTGAACTGCAAGGCCATCCGCCTTGAGCGAACTTCCTGCATTGAATCCAAACCATCCAAACCAAAGCATAAAGGCTCCGAGAGCTACAAAAGGTATATTGTGGGTCTTATAAAGACTACTGTGATCATAGCCATATCTTTTTCCAAGAAGAATGGCCAAAACAAGGGCGCTGATACCTGATGCAATATGGACTGCATATCCACCAGCAAAATCTATAGCTCCCATCTTAGCAAGAAGACCTCCCTGGCCCCAAATCATATGAACAAGAGGGTAGTAAACCAGGCATGACCAAGCTATAACAAAAATCATAAGAGCCTTAAACCTTACACGTCCTACAAGCGATCCTGTGAAAAGAGCAGGAGCTATCATTGCAAACATCATCTGAAAGGCACAGAATAAAAGCTCTGGAATCGAATCCGAATAGGTTCCAGTCTCCCAATCTACATTGTTCAAGAAGACTTTACTGAAGTCTCCAATTATTCCATAATGATCTGAACCAAAAGAGAGTGTATAGCCAAAAGCAAACCAGAGCAAAATTGAAATACCCATAATTGCCACACAGTTCATCATAGTTGAAATTACATTCTTCCTTCTAACCAAACCACCATAGAAAAAAGCCAGTCCTGGTGTCATAAAGAAAACCAAAGCTGTACAAATTATCATAAATGCTGTATCACCTGAATTTATCATTGTGCATCCCCCTCTGCTGAACCTTTTTGATTTATATTACTATCTGATTCTTTTCTTGAAATTATTGCCTCTTCGTCTGTCTCACCTGTACGAATCTTTGTAGCAGTGCGAATTGGATAGCTGAATATCTTTCCGTCTCCCATATTTCCTGTATAAGCAGCCTTGCGAATACATTCAATTACCTTTAATTCCCACTTCTCTGAAGATACAACAATCTTTATGTCCAACTTTGGTAAAAGAGTCATGGTTACTGCGTTTCCTCTAACATACTGTGTAAGACCGTGCTGAGTGCCACAGCCCATAACCTGCGATACTGTCATGCCATTAATTTGCATGTCATTAAGTGCCTCTTTGACATCCTCGAACTTCTCTTCTCGGATAATCGCCTCAATCATAATTAACATAGTGCAAGAACTCCTTTTTAATTCTTTCAAGATTGATTTGCACAAAAAAGGGCGCTGTCGGTTAATTACCGACAGCGCCCTTGCTGTTCAATCTTGATTTTTGAATAATAGCACTCTTATTTTTTTATGTCAATAAGAATAAATTATTTTTCTTTTTATCTTCTCTCAAGTATCATCTTACAGATTGGGTTGCCCTGACTTGAGAATCTTTCTTCATACTCAGTCATGATATTGCCCTCATTCATAAGCTCATCATGGTGAAGGTCGTAGGTGTGGGCCTGAATCTTAAATACAGACTCCTCGGTCTCCTCGAGGGAGAAATCAAAAAGCGGCTTATTATCTGTCTTAAACTCGATAATTCCGTCCTTTTTCAAAATCTTGTCATATCTCTCAAGGAACTGTCTGGATGTGAGTCTTCTCTTAGCATGTCTATCCTTAGGCCATGGATCAGAGAAATTAAGGTATATTCTGTCAACTTCTCCCTGGCCAAAGACCTCGATTATGCTCTCTGCGTCCATTCTTATAAATCTAAGGTTTTCAAGTTTTATCTCATTCTGCTTCTCAACTGCACGCAAAAGAACAGATGAGTACTTTTCAATACCTATATAGTTAATCTCAGGATTTGCCATGGCAAGGTCAGTTATAAATCTTCCCTTTCCCATACCAACCTCAATTCTGATTGGGTGTTCATTGCCAAAGACCTCATGCCACTTGCCTGCCATTCCTTCGGGTTCAGTGAAAACATACTCGTTTTCAACCATAGTTTCTCTTGCGCCAGGTATATTTCTTAATCTCATTCTCAATCAATCCTATCTATAAAAATGTAAATTGAATTTAAATCTAAGCCTGTTATTAGGCCTAAAATCTAAGCTTCCTCTTCCCGTATCTTCTTCTCGCCTTTCTTATAGTCCTGTACTTCATAATCAATACAAAAATCACAATTAAGGCAAGCCCTGCTGCCAGGTACCATATATTAATCTTAAACAAAGTCTTTGCCTTCAGGTTAGAAGCCGCATCTGTCTTATATGGCAGATTACTTGATGCCTTCAAGGCCTCAGGAGAAGCAATTTTCAAATCAACCGTTCCTATCACACTGTCCTGATACTTATAGTTCATAGATGCTGTGTAAACCCCATCCTTAACCTCAGGCTCATACATATCGCTGGTATCAAGGACAACATCCTCAACATTTGCCACATTTGGCAGAGTTATTGTAGAAGTCTTGAGATCAGCCACAACGTCCGACTCCGAAAAAAGGTCAGAGTAAAGGTAAGAGTCATGTCCACTGACAGAGGCTGCAGAATTGCTGCTTGCTGTTTCTTTCTTAAAGTTCTTAAAGCCCCAATCAAAAAGTTTTCTAGTATCTTCAAATCTCTCATTGGCACCTGATTTGAAGCAAACAGCTATAAGTCTCATATCATTCTTCTCGGCAAATGTTACGAGTGTATACTGGGCCTGGTCTGTAAATCCAGTCTTGCCGCCCTTACAGTACTCATAGTAATACTGCCTTCCCTTTAACATGAGATGTCTGTGCTTAAAGTATCTAGGCTCACTTGTGAGATTAGTAGCTGGAATTGAGTATGTATCTGCTGTCGAGTCAATATTTACAAAAGCTGTATTGTTGTAGCAGCCCCTGGCAATCATAGCCATATCGTAGGCTGTAGTGTAATGATTTTCATCATGAAGACCACTTGCATTGGAGAAGTGCGTATTGAGTGCTCCCAGCTCCTTGGCTCTCTGGTTCATAAGTTCAGCAAATGCTGGGATTGAGCCACTTACATGTTCACCCAAACCGTATGCTATCTCATTAGCTGAGTGTAAGAGCAAGCCGTAAAGAGCCTGTTCAACCGTATACTGTTCCCCCGCCTTGGTTCCTAAACTGGCATCTTCCCATGTTACAGAATTTGCTGCCGCACTGGAAAAAGTAACAGTATCACTCATGCTGCAGTTCTCAATTGTGAGAAGGCCAGTCATAATCTTTGTTGTAGATGCTGGGTAAGACCTTGTGTAAGGATCCTTTTGATAAAGGATTGCACCTGTGTCTGCATCAATCAATATAGCGCTTTTAGAAAATATTTCCGGCTGATCTGGCCAGTCAGGAATCTCACTTGCATCAGTCTGAGCTGCGTTTACCTCAAGTGGACTCTCAAAATAAAAAAAGCTGCTAGTGCTGACAAGAATCAAAGTCAGCATAATAAAAAGCGAAGAGACACTTTTAGCAAGGTCTCTTCTGAATCTAAATACAAATCTTTTATTCATATCCTTATATCCTTTATAAAAATTCAAAAGTGACATTAGAATATAATAACACATGTCATCAAGCCTTAAAACCTCTATTATCAGATCCGCTATAATTTTCATTATTCTGTCCCAATCTAGAGTAGGTCAGACCTGCGTATACCTGCTGTGCATTCTGCATGACAGGACCTTCTTGGTCATCATGACTAATTTTTTCAAAGGCATCATGCAGGGAACCAATCATCTTCTCAAGGCAATCAAGCTTCTTAAGGGCTTCTTCGTCACAGCGTCTCATAGCTCCTATAAAAAACCTGTCCATAGCAAGGTAGGAAGCCAAGAGCTGTCCCGATATCTCGTACTGCATATCAAGGTCTGCGGCCAGCTGATCAATCACCCTCTTTGCCAGAGTCAAATTCCTAAAATATTCTGAAAGGTCCCTATCTGCCGCAAGCTTGGCGTCATCAATATAATCGAGAGCCATCTCATACATAATTACGATAAGCTCGACTCTTCCCGCATTGGTAATTCTATAAGAATATGCCTGAATTCTGTCCTTATCCATAATCCTCCTTATCACTGAAGAAGCTGAAGTACTGACTGAGGTCTCTCATTGGCCTGAGAGAGAATTGAAGTAGCAGCCTGAGTGAGAACATTCATAGCTGTGTACTCTGTCATCTCCTCCGCCATATCAGTGTCAGCCATTGTTGACACTGCTGAAGTGAGATTCTCTGTTGATACAGCCAAATTACTGTCTGTGTGTTCAAATCTGTTCTGGTAGGCACCAATCTTAGATCTCACATTGTTAGCCCAGGCTATTGCCTTGTCGACAATAGAAATTGCATGCTGAGCTCCAGCGCTTGTAAGGACATTCATTCTGTCAGTTCCAAGTGTATATGTTGTAACTTCAGGTAAGTTGATTATTACATTCTGACCCTCATTGGCTCCTATATGGATACTCATGGTTCCAACATCTGTGAGCTCCTCGATAATTTCCTTGCTAGACTGGTTTGTTGCCACAGCTTCCTCGCCGCTGTCATCAAAGCTTGTTCCTGCAGTGTTTGCTGGCAGATCAAAGACAAATGTTTTGTCATTGACATCAGTCACTGTAACCCTGTTTCCATCTGTTGTTATAATCGCTGTATCCTCAAAACCCTCTCTTGAGCCATCTGATCCAGTCTTAAAATCAACCTTAACATCAGATCCCTTTGCAGTATATCCGCCATCCACAGCTGTATTCTCAATACCAAGTAAGCTTGCGAGCTTATCATTATCACAAGAGATTGTGACTTCCTCGTGACTTCCGAAATTGTCAGTCATAAAGATCAAGCTATTGCCGCTAACATTTGCACTTGGCTCATATCCCGCATTCTCTGTTCCATTAGTTTTAGTGTCATTACTTCCACTTGTGGCAAATACTCTGCCACCGGCCTTGCTCATGCCATCCGAAAGCTTGCTCATAACCTGACTCAGGTCATCGCCTTCCTCTATATCTACCTTATAGCCATTAAGGCTGATAGTTCCAGCCTGATCCTTGCTAACTTTACTTCCTGCAGTCATAGCCACACTTCCAGATCCCTTAACAATGGCCTGTCTAGGATCCTGAGTTACTGTAAGTGGATAATTGCCTGCGACAAAGCCATCAGACACAGAAATCTGCTTAACTCCTTCTATATTAGAGAAAACTCTTCTTGAAAGATTTCCATCCAAAAGAGGCTGAGTGTTGAACTCTGTATCCTTTGCAATTCTGTCTATTTCCGCATTAATTGTCTTAATCTCATCTTGAATAGCCTGTCTCTCATCAACCGAATTCACATCATTTGCCGCCTGAACAGAGAGCTCCTTAAGTCTTGTGAGCATGTCCTGGACCTCAATAAGACCACCTTCAGCTGTATTGAGAACTGAAGTTCCATCTGCTGAGTTATTGCTTGACTGCTTCAAACCTCTAATCTGAAGTCTCATCTTCTCTGTGATAGCCATACCTGCAGGATCGTCAGAAGACTTGTTGAGCTTATAGCCCGATGAAAGTCTTTTGATAGAAGCTGAAAGCTTATCCTGTGACTTCTGTAATGAATTGTTTGCAATCAATGCTGATACATTGGTATTAATTCTCATATATGCCGCCTCTCCAAGACAGAGCCGCATGTGCTCCTTTGTCTTATCTAAAGTGAATTATAATCTTATCTTCATATTATGGTTATCGGAAGCTTTGTCTATAAACTTAAGACTATTTAAAAAAAATGCCCGACTCGATTCCGGAAAGGAGCCAGGCATTTTTATCTGATTGTAATCTAATTAAAGTTTTGACAATTCAAGAACCATCTGTCTTGCAATTTTTATCATCGAAGCCAAATCGCCTTCTTTTTCCTCTTCCATAATCCTTGAAGTGAGCTGACTATAACGTCCTTTGTGAATCTGAACCTTGTCTAATCCACTATTTTCAGCCACCCTGTCAGCCATGACATCAAGAGCCTCATTTAAAGCTGGAAGATGATTATCGGAATCTGCATAGACATCAAGCTTTCCATCGTCTAGCGTCATACTGAGCTTGATATGTCCAAAGCTTGCATGAGTAAGGCCTATATTCATATGATCAAGGACCTTTTTAGACTCCTTATTCTCCTCTATTGTAAGCTTCATAACCCCGACCTTATCTTGAGAGATGTCATATGGAAGCTGATAAACATGCTTTTGACTCAAATTTTTTGCAAAGCTAAAGGCCTTATCAAGAGAGTTTATATCTCTGAATTCTTCTAAGTTATCGGCCTCATAAACCTGGTCATCAGTCTTATACTCGTCCTCAAGCTCATTAGCAATTTTGTCATAGAGATTCTGCAAGGCTGCCTCTGGGTCAGCTGCATCCATGGCATCCAAAAAGTCCAAAGCCTTATAATCAGACTGTCCAAAAAGGGTCTCAAAAGCGCTTCCCTGAGCCAATCTCTCATAAGCATCGACATTATTTATGCTTATTTTGCTGCCAGAATTTTCAAGGTCTTCAATTAGCTCGCGGTCAGCCTTAGTAATCCTGTCAACTATCTTCAGATAATTATCCAGATATTGGGCCTCTTTAGCCGGATCATAGCTTGAATTTATCTTGTCACAAAACTCTTCTATCTGGTAGTCATCGACAGTTCTCTCAAGTTCTGCCTCCCTAAAGCTTGCAGGACTCAATTTAGAGCCGGTCTCAGAAAAGAGGTTCATGTAGTATGACTGGTCTGCTGCCTCTTTCACACTTAACTTGTCATCAAGCCTTACATCAAAAGAGCCACTTCTTGACGCCTTGTAAGAAATCATAAGATTTTTCATAGTGAGCTCAGAATGATTTTTAAGCAGGGCACCAATTGCAGTTGAGGCATCATTTTTAAATACATTCATCATTTTGTAGATGCCAATATAAGTCTGTCTCTCTTCTTTTAAAATTGAGCCTGCCGAATCCATTTTTGCGAGGAAACGTGAGTATTTATCTTTGCTTAAGGCCTTATCTTCATTCTCAAGCAGATAATCTCTCACATCATGAATATCGCTATCCATAGGATTTACCCCATCTCTGATCAGTTGCATTGCCAAAGTCGGGTTCATATTATCAACAATAGAATCAATACATGATTTAATATCTCTAACAAGGCTTAAATTCTTCTCAGTAAGGTCTATTCCAGACTTGCTAAGTATCTTAGCCGCCTCAAGATTATCCTGACTCTTCTCAAATCCTAGCTCCTTAACACGGTCTGCCAGGCTACTCAAGAAGGAATCCCCTCCGAGGAAGTCGTCTATGGCAGACTTGCCATATAATTTATTATCAGCATCCCCTATATTTCCAAACTGAATTGCCTCATAGCGCTCTCTTCTGTTCTGATACTGACTCCTGATTGAACGGCCTCTGTCAAGGATACTGTTCAGACTTACAGTCTCAACATCCCCCAGCTGTCCAAGGGTCTCAAGAGGCATATCTGTCACTTCCACAAGGCTAGCCCTAAACTCAACTGATAGCTGATATGACTGGTAAACTTCAAGAGCAAGACCTGAAGCAAGCTGTCCATCAAGCTCTGAACTTCCCCCTAGCATTTCAAGGCTATCTGCTGCACTGCTGTGCGAAGGAGCCCCACTATCAATATCGTGTGCCAGAGCAAGTCCAATCTCCTCAAAGGTTTTCTCCTGATCATAGGCCAGAAGATTATCATGAAGGGTAAAAAGAGAAATCTCGTTGATATCTAACTTGTAAGATAGAGCCAGAGCCGAATCCGCGCTCATCATAGCACTGACATTGTATAACATGGTGTGGAACTGATCTAAGCTAGTCTTTGTCTCCTTATTCTGGTCCAGGCCCTTATCTGTCACAATCTTTGAATAATCACGTCCTGTGTCATATGCATCTATAGCCTCCACAATATTGTTAAGGCTGACAGCATCCTTATAGCTCTTAAAGGCCATGTCGCTTGCCTCTATTTTATCGGAAGTCACCATCAATTGTGATGTTCTCAAAGCCTTTATCACAGAAGCATCCTGATCCATAGTCTGAGTGTCAGCCATAAGATCTGAGTCATATACAGACTTTCCTTCTTTAAAGCTAAACAAGATCTTCTTTATAACCTGCTCCTGATCGTAATTCACTGAGTCCAGCTTATTCATGTAGGATAAATTCTCAGGACTTATAGCGAGGTCATGATTTAGAAAATCAAGGGCTATATCAAGATTTTTTTGATCAGCTTCCAGCCCCGCATCCTCAATATTTTTCTCAACCTGTGGTCTTATGGAATCAGGCAGCTCCGAGTAGGTCTGACCGTCCTCATAAGGCAGGGCAGTAATGCCAGCTTCAGCTATGCTTAAATTCTTTATAGTGAGCGGCAAATTCTGGCTTACAAGATATCTCTTGGCATCCTGAGTAAAGTTTACATCCGACATAACAAGCTCTGCCTGATTGACCGCACCTGTAACCTTATCTATATCGCTTTCTTTTAGAGATATGCCATTCATAACAGCCTGGCTTCTAACTTCTCTTGCAAGTCTCTTGGAACCTAACTCAGCTTCAATCTTGTCCTGGGATATATTAGTAAGCCCCAACTTAAAAGATGGGTCGTGGGCAGCTAGTCCAATCTGAATTTTCTCCACAATATTGGCCTTGTCCGACTTCTCATAGTCAAGATCTCCGAGATTCACGTCATTCTCGTCCATCTTAACCAAATCCTCGACCTGCATCTTCATAAAGACTGCCTTCTGGCCTATCTGTTCCCCTATAGCCTTGGTCTTTACCTGACCAGCATAGGCCTCTTCCTTTGAAAGCTCATAGTCCCCCTTAGGATCATAGTTATTGCTATGGCTTGCCTGAGCCTGTCTCTCTATCTTTTCCGATTTTGAAAGAAGGACACCTGCCTGGCTTATATTAAACTGACCTTGGCCTTCATACTTACTATTTTGCATTTGAAAAGCAGCGAGTGCATTCTTATAATTACTAGCCTGTGAGGCCTGATTCAGGCCATTTTGATTAACTTTTGAGTTCATATTATTGAATTCCATACGCATACACCTTCCTAATCATGCACCTTCTTATATTTAGATATCGGCTAAAATTTGATTTTCTTTACAAAAAAATAAGCATTTGCCCACAAAAAAATAGAGCCTCTCTTCCCCTAAGGAAAGCGAGGTCTTAACTGAATACAGAAAGACAATTTTTGGAAGGTAATTTTTTACTTTTCTTTTATTGCCCCCCACTCTCCAAGCATATATAATTGGATAGTTATATTTTGATAGAACTTGATATGGAGGTTATTATGAAAGAAAGAGAATCCTTCGGTTCAAGACTTGGCTTTGTGCTCATATCAGCCGGTTGTGCCATAGGTCTTGGCAATGTTTGGAAATTCCCTTATATATGTGGCGAGTACGGCGGTGCTGCCTTTATAATAATTTATTTAATATGCATGGTCCTTATCAGCCTGCCAATTCTAATATGCGAATACGCAGTTGGCCGTTCGAGCCGCTTTTCAATTGTAAAAGCCTTCAACAAGCTTGAGCAGCCAGGTACAATCTGGCACATCATGCGTCCAGTAGGCCTTATAGGTAACTATTTCCTCATGATGTTCTACACTATGATTTCAGGATGGATGCTCTATTATGCCTATTTATCAGCGTCCGGACGCTTTGTTGGAAAGAATCCAGACCAGATATCTGGCATATTTAATTCTATGCTTGAAACTCCAAGCACCATGATTCTTTTCAATATGATTTCTATCATTGTCTGTTTCTCAATTTGTGCCCTAGGCCTCAGAGGTGGAGTAGAACGAACCGGCAATGTTATTATGAGTCTGCTCATCTTGACTATGATCATCCTGGCTGTAAGAAGTGTAACACTTGAGAATTCAACAAACGGCCTCAAGTTTTATCTTCTTCCCGACTTTTCAAAAGTGAGCGAAAAAGGCATTGGAAATACCATCTTCGCTGCAATGTCTCACTCCTTCTTCACACTGAGTGTAGGTATTGGTTCTATGGCCATCTTCGGCTCCTACTTAAAAAAAGATAGAAGACTTTTAGGTGAATCCCTCAGCGTTGCTACACTTGATACATTTGTCGCACTGACTGCTGGACTTATCATTATTCCAACTTGTTTCGCTTTTGGCATAGAGCCTGACGCAGGTCCATCACTTCTCTTTGTGACCCTGCCAAATGTTTTCGCCAACATGCAGGCTGGCCGACTTTGGGCAACTATCTTCTTCATCTTTATGTCATTCGCAGCCACATCGACTGTTATTGCTGTATTTGAGAATATTATTGCCATGTCTATGGAACTCTTCAATTTTGGAAGATTAAAGTCCGTAATTGTCAACTTTATCGGTATAAGCCTTCTGTCTTTACCAGCAATACTTGGTTTCAACCTCTTATCAGGATTTGAGCCATTTGGAGCCGGCACCAGCATTCTTGACTTAGAGGATTTCATTGTTTCCTACAACATGCTTCCAATTGGCGGCCTTGTCTTTGTCCTTTTCTGTACACACAAGAACGGCTGGAAGTGGGAAAACTTTATTGAAGAGTGCAATCTGGGTCGTGGGCCAATTCTCAAGAACACTAAGCTCTTAAAGTACTACATGGGCTATATTCTCCCTCTCTTCATCAGCGTTATTTATCTCAAGGGATATTATGACATGTTTAAGGATGCGGGTGGCGCCTTCTTAACAGGAATGATGTGCATAGCATTTGCCGTTATTGGCCTTGTTATCTTTATAACTGTCAAAAAGCCAAAGACCGAGGCAAGTAAATAAGCCCCTAAATTGAACTTACAATTTTGAATTTAATAATTATCATTAGCCGCTTTATGTTATAATAAAGTGGTTTTTTTATTTTATTTTTATAAAAGCAAGCTTAAAATCAAGCAGAATTTTCAACTAATACTTCAAAAAATCTTTATGGAGGATTTTTCTATGAAGAAGCAAACGACTAAGCAAACCCATACGGTTTCTGACTCCAAGCATCTATCCGGGGAGATTTCCTGTTCATCATGTGGCGCACACTACGATATCAACCTGCTCAAATGCCCATATTGTGGTGAGCTTAACTACAAGCAGGCCGAAAAGGAGTATATGCAGGATTTGAACGAGACCAAATCCAATCTCAAAGACTTGGCAAATGCTCCATTTATATCCACAATCCTGCTTTTCCGCTCTTTTCTAATCAGCTATGCGATTTTCACAGTGGTCATAATAATTATTGTCACCACAACCATTCAGGGCGACAAGGCTTCACAAGCCGCCAAAAATCGCAATGCTAAGAATGACTATCTCGAAGCTGTATCTATCTATGAGCAGTATGACCAGCTCTACCAAGTAGGCAAATACAAGGACCTTGTTGAGCTCAATCAGACAAGCAAGAATTCCTTCAAGAGCAATTACAGCCACCATCGCTTTATCCAACTCTACTCTGATATCTTAAGACTAGATACGGATCTTAAATATGCAAGGAACTATAAAAGCGAAAACATGTATTACTTAGAAAGCCTCTTTCGCACGGAAATTCAGTTCTTATGTCTTGATTCTTACGATGATTTAAGCGATGAAGACAGGGTGATTTTAAGCCAGGCTTTTAGCCCCTACAAAGAAACATTTGACGAATTCTTCACCCTATCCGACCAGGAGCTAGACGAGATAAAGGAAGGCATCAAGGCCAACTACGGCAGCACCTATTTTGCCAATGAGTATATGCACCTAAAATAAGGCAGAATTTTATCATCAAGTCTACTCTTTATCAGATAAGTTATTAAAATTTAAATCGTATTCTACAAGAGGTCATTTTATGGAATGTAAATATTGTGGTGCCAAGCTTTCCCTCACTGACCGCTTCTGCCCATCATGCGGCAGGGCCAATGTCGAGGCTGCCGAGCATCAAAAGAAAATGGATAAATACAACTCTGAGTTTTTAGCAGAAAAGAAGAAGGTTGAAAAGGACGTTTTCTCATACCGCGAGGTGGTAACCCGAGTTATTCTGCTAGCCTGCATTATAGCCTGCTCTATAATTTTTGCCATAATCAGCTCAAATTCCTACTCAAGAGGTATCTCAAAATCAGCCAAAGATGCAGTCAAGAACTCTAACTCTTACCTGCCTGAACTCGATTCTTATATTGACAAGAAAGACCTTCTAGCCGTAAATTCCTTCTACGAATACCACAGCCTAAGGCGAATCTACGATGATAAAAGTCCTTACGCCAGTTACAAGCAAATTACTAATGCTGCCCAGGACTACACAAGAATCTATTTCTATATATCTTCTCACTTTAACAATCAGACCTATAGAGATAATCTTAGGGTCGATACTCTCAATGAAGATTTGGAGTCCTTCTACAAAAAAGCCTATCCCGACAGCAAATACAAGCAGTATGACTATACTGTTGAGCAAGATTCCAGGAGTAGGGACTTCTGCGATTATGCCAACAAATGCATAAATGCTCTTCTTGTCACTTATGTCGGCATATCCGAGGACGATGCTCAAAGACTCAAGTCATGCACAACCGCCCAAAGAACCCTTATACTTGAAAATGCAATCAGGAAGGTTGAAGCCAAGGAGGAACTCGAGGACAAGTCAAATTCAGAATCTGCGGCAGGTCCGGCACATGCCACTGATTCAGCCTCTGCTGTAGGTTCATCCCCTGCTACTGATTCAGCCTCTGCTGTGGATTCATCCCCTGCTACTGATTCAGCCTCTGCTGTGGATTCATCCCCTGCTGCTGATTCAGCCTCTGCTGTGGATTCATCCCCTGCTACTGATTCAGCCTCCGCCTCTCGCTCCGCCACCTATGACAGCATCTCAACTTCAGGCCAGAAAAAGGAGGCTTCTTCATTATGACAAGAAAAAGTAAAAGTAATAAAAACAAGCGCGTTCACTCTTTTTCTATAAACCGCAGGAATTCATTTCCAATTAATCTTTTAAATCTTTGTATAATAATTGCCTCAATTGTATTTTTCTTAACTCTCGGCAACATGGTCTACAGCTTTTATGATAACGAAAAACGTCTCTATGAAGACAACCGTTTTTATGAGAACCTGACAAACTGCGATTATGGACGCTTTATAAATTACTATAATTACGACAATGATATATACCGCTCACAAAGCAGTGATCTTGCAGAGTTTACTTCTCTTTATAAATACATCAATGCAAAAACCATGGCTGTTGCTTTCGAAGGTAGTTCCGATTCCGCAGAGGTAAGCAAATACAATGAAATTATGGAAGTTGAAAGCCACAAGCTCACCACTCTTGCCAAAGAACCTGAGCGTATTCAAAGCATTATAAAAGTCACAAAACAAAAATAGCCTTCAACAGAATTCTTGAAAGCTTTCAATACTACTTTATCAATTTAAACGCAATAATCATTAATAAATAACTATACTAAATTTATCTAAAAAGGAGATTATTATGGCCTTTAATCCATCTATGCTTTTAGGCATTAAAAAAAGACTTGAGATTTTTTCTAGCGAGCATCCCAAGTTTCCTTTATTCTTAAGAACAGTAGGAGCTAGCAATGCAATCGCTCCAGGCAGCGTTATCGAAGTAAAAATCACCGATATCAATGGCCGCGACTACACCTCCAACATTAAGCTAACCCCTAATGATATAGAGACTATAGAGCTATTTAAAAATAGTTTGTAATTTGAAATTATATTATTCCCATGGAGGAATATCCTAATAACCTGCACAGCAAATTATAAAGATTCTTAAATAGGCCCAAAATAAGAGCTTGTACATACAGCCCACTGTTGGCTGTACGTACAAGCTCTTATTATATTCACTCTATCGGTGAGCATTCCCCAATTTTTATCATCTTCATTCCATGACAGGTCTTTGAATACATTCTACAAAAGAAATGAGGCCAAGGATTTAAGCCTGCCTGTGGGGAGGGTTAGTTGTGATATTCTAAACTATTCTCCCTATTGCAAGATCTGCTTCTTTTTGAAGTTTCACTGTAACAGGCCCCATATAATTCTTTGTAGTTTCTAATACTGATTTTTCATTTCCTAGGATTCCCAATACTGTTATAGAAAAAACATTATTTAAATACTCATCTGAATTAATACAGACCTCTTCAAAATAATCGAATATTTCTTTAAGTTTATTTTCATCCTCATTTTTCTCAGAAGTTTAATCACCTCAGGCATCCTTGTCCTCATAAACCTTTTTATTAGCTGAGACAACAGTCTTGTAGGTCCTGTCTGCAGTTTTGTAGGTTATTGATTTTTTATCTGTGGAAACTAAACTTGAGAACTGATCCTTCTTCAGAAGCCTCTAGAATATTCAGCTTTTCCAGATCTATGAAGTATCTTTTTCCATCGCTGCTAATCTTTATCAAACTGTCTCTGGCATATCGAAAGGCACTCATCTTAGCTCTGGCAGTTGACTCCGGTTTTCCGCACTCATCCATCAAATATTTCTTTGCCCTATCGAAGCTGTACTCTCCGTCTCCTGCTAAGCAATATAATTCCCAATGATTTCCAAGATGCTTTAATGTTTCTGCAATATTCATTAATTAAACCTCCTGTTCTTTCCGCTCATAATTCATTTGGTTCAGTAAGTGACTCATTACTAGAAAAATGAAGAATTCTTTTCAAAGCTTCTCTTAAATCCTTCACATTACATTTGGGGTGGTTTTCCGCCCATTACTAAATCAAAGGCAAAATTTCTCAATTTTTTCTCTCAACATACATATGGGTTGAAAAAGCGCCCATTACTAAACCGAGAAGAATTTTTCTTTATCCCTTCATCTACTATTTGGAACGAGTCAGAACCGATTACTAAAATTTTCTTATTTCCACCCGTTCAAAATACATATGGGACACATATGAGCTGAATCTGCAGAAATTTTGCGTAAAAAATAAGACAGGATTTCTCCTGTCTTACATCACTTCTGGTCCATTGGACCAGAAGTTGCTCTATTATGTTCTCGCAACCAAAGCAACATCTATTTTTTATATTCGAAAACATCCATATCTGCTACTAGTGCTATTCCTTTTTCAATTGCCTCATTATATGACACATCCTCATATAATAGTTTCTTAGTAATGTTGTTATAATCTGATTCATAGAATCGACTTGAAATAATTTCCTTAAGCATATCTGGAATATTATATTCAAGCTGCGCAGAAGGATTGTTCTTAGACTTCATACGATCGTCGCGTACCCTATCAATCAAAGCATCCAATTCAGGTGTTATCTCAACCTCAGGAAGCAGCTTCGCAATATCATATAAATGTCTCGAATCTCGATCCATCATATTTTGAATACGATAATCACAAACAGCAAATACCTTATCAATAAGTGTTCGCTCCAAGGATTGCACCTGCATACTTATCTTTGCTTCATCAAATGGAATAGGAAGAGTAATTCCATTCTTTTCGCAGAATCTACCCACAAAGCTATAAACATCATGAGTCTCTGCCGGATAAACATCCTGATAAAAACTCGTTTCAATAATCAGCTCCAAAGGTATTTCACTAAAAAATGATTCGTACTTAAACACATATTTGTTATAGCTATGGCGAGATTGTATATCCTCTGGATTCGTTAAAATCAGGCCTAAATCCTCTGCTAAGCTTAGAATCAAATTCTTTGTCTGCTTTTTTTCACCTTCAGTCGGCTTGCGATTCATCGACAAATCGATATCTTCTGAAAACCTATCAATGAGGCCATAAGCTTTAGATAAAGAAGTTCCTCCCTTAAATACAAAAGGGAGATCACTTTGAGAAATACCAGACAAAATCATCGACTGGATCGTATCTTTCTCAACCATCTGTGTCGTATGATGCTCTTCAGCAGCTACCGTCTCAATAATCTCTTTCCATTGCTCTTTATAATCTCTATACCAGCTCACCCATCAAGCCTCCTTCATAAATATTTCGATAAACTTTATCCGGATATAATGACAAGTATTCTTTTACAATCGAGAAATCCACCCCTACAGCTTTGACATAATCTTTTAGCTTTGAAGCAAATTCCTGTCCGGAAATCTCACTATACTTGTCAATCATAGACATCAAATCCAAAAACTGTAATGCAGATTTATTCTTAGATGTAACCTCAGCAACCGGTTTATATACAACAATAGTATTTCCATCTATCTCCTGCTTACGCTGTTTGGTAGATGCTTCATTACTACAAACTTCATAACAAGAAGGATTCTGCGTTGTAAATCCATATTTATTTGCAAGCTGTAATCCCGTTATATAGCCTTCCACTTTTTCTTCTGAGCCAAGATACTTTTTCTCGATATATTTATCTACAGAGACCTTTCCCTTTGTTCCAAGGATTGTGACATAGGAAAGAAAATATACACCATTGTATAAACGCTCTAGCTTACCTTCGTCCACAAGTTTCTTCATCTCTTGACGAAGATAATCTTTTGAATCGCCTGGCAAATCAGTCAAAAATATCGGCTCACCTTTTTTGTAATTTTCAATTATATAATCATATACCATTCGGCTCACCTCACAAATTTGAAACCACTCATTTCAACTTTATGATACTACCATATGTCACTTTTTGCAAGTTTTTATTCTGGTAGGCCGGAAAATAGCCTTGTCCAAATCTCGGTTCATTACGAGGTTTCGTAGAGCCTGAATCCCTTGTAAAATCAACATTCCGCAGCGATTCAACGACCTTGACCACCACTTGGCGACCACTCGTTGGACCTCTTCATTTCATAATAATCTCAAAATCCCCCTTCACGGATATTCCGAAACGAAGCTTCGTAACTCTGAAGCCCCATAAATACTGCGTTCTGTCAAAAATCTGCGAATTGCCAACAATGTGCGGATAATCCGATACTTCACTTGAAAAGTAAGTAACAGGATACGCATAAAGGTGCATACTTTCCTTTACGCAAATTTCCGTGCTCCCATGTCGCCCGCTTTAGGCATATCCTAAAACCTTAAATTCCACTTGTGGTCAGATGGGGATGCGGACCAAAAGTCACATATTTATACAAACATCTTAGAATGAATTATTGTATCAATTACTCCTATCGCCTCATCGTAGTCTACTCTCTCTTTTTGGAAGTACGACGTTATTTCCTCATAGTCTTTTTCATATATTCTCTTATCGACTATCTCCTGAAGGTATTCATTTATATCTATTCCAGCTTCAGCTGCTGGACACATCTTCGGCATCTTTAATCGCTCAGTTCTTACGTCTCCAACAAGTTGTTTAAAACTGTCATCAAACGTTATCTTGGGCAATAGCATATAAAGATCGTAAATATGTCTAGAATGCTTATTCACGTCATCTTTTATGTAGTAATCGCAAAGCGCAAACACCTTATCGATAAATGTTCTCTCTATGCTCTGAAGTGTCATAGTAAAAGGCTCTAGCTCATACTCTCTTATAAAGTCCATGTTATCCACCTTAAGTACTTGATAAATATAGCTATCTACTTCCATCTCAACAGTTGGAAACGATATTGACCCTAAAACTACTTCCATCTTAACACCTTCAATAAGGCTCTCAGGGACATATCCTTCTATCGGAGAATACTTAAACGTATAGCAGTTGTAATCTCTCCGGATTCTTGTTTTATCCCAATCAATTATCGGTAGTTCCAAATATTCGCTAATTCCGGCTATAACTTGGTTCTTTAACTTTTGGCGTTCTCCCTGTGATAATTTATCTGAAAATGTTATATCTATATCCTCAGAAAATCTATTAATCGCATGATGGCATTTTGATAATGAAGTTCCACCCTTAAAGACGCAACCAGACGCCTTTAGCGCTAATTGTTTCAGAATCATCGTGACATAATAATCCTTTTCGACAATGGATACCGGCACTCCTAATTCATTAGAAACGGCATTTAAAACAGCTTCAAATTGTTCTCTATCCTTGTGTAATAGCATATACTACTCCTGTCTCATAAAGATTCTTATATACCTTCGTCGGGTACAGACTAATGTATGTATCAATAAGTTCTTTTGTAATCTTTTCATCCTTAATGATTTTCTCTAACTTATCAAGAATATTCTCTGAACTTCCATCCAGATATTTATCTATATCACTAAGGAAATCCAAAAACTGTAATGTATATACATTTTCTTCTGTAACTTCAGCCTTAGGCTTTCGAATGATAAATTTCTGTCCCTTAATATCAATCTCTCTTACCTTGGCACTAGCCTCATTCGTAACAATTTCCTGCACATAAGGTACCTGTAATGAAAGACCTATCTGATTAGCAAAAGTATACCCCGAATAGTATCCTCGTACTTTTCCTCTTCGATTAACATATCTACTTCTAGCAACGGCACTAGCAGATATCGGAGTTAAACCCTTCAGCTTCATTTTGCCTGGCAAATAATAAACCCCTGCCTCATATCTGCAAAGTTTACCAGAATCACATAATTCCTTCAGCTTTGGACGAAGAGAATTTCCCACCATATCTATATCAATGTCCGCAGTGAAGATCGGTTCATATGGTTTAAAATTTTCAATCAAATATCCGTATAACATAAATATACCTCCCGCACAACGCTTTTTTACCGCATTAATACATTTCTGTTGCAGTTATAATAACATCTTTTAACCGTCATAGTCAATAAGCGTTATGAAGATGTCTACAGGTATAGATTCCTCATATAGCAAAATAACTTCTGGTCAAATGGGGATGCGGACCAAAAGTTCACCCCTTATTTCACTTAATTCGAATGCCTTTTCCAAAATCTTTTAACATCTCTATCTGTAATATGCCCTGATAAATGCCCACATAAATGTTTTCTGATTTCTACAGCATCAGCTCGAGCAAAATAATAATAATCACAAGATTTAATTCTAGTATTCTCCATCAACCGAAGAAATAACTGTTCATCATTACATGGCGAAATTCCTAACAGTTCAACTTTACCTTCAATGTTTTTTAGTTCAGATATCCCATATCTTGAATCCCGCTCTTCTTCACCATATTTTTCTAACCAATACCATGACATAATACCGTTACAATACATATGCCTAAATGATTCAACAACGCTATCAGCTTTATCTATATAATCAGAAAAACAGCCATGTATATGATAAACTGGCACCTCCCCAGACACTGCGCTTTCGATATTCGTATCATAGTTTAAAGTAAAAATCGCATCTTGTGATTTTAAATAATTTACAAAACTATCCGGATAAAGCTTATACAATTCATTTACCTTGCCACCATTATATATTGCATCAATAACAATAGGCTGAAGGATTTCCTGTATATGTTCGTCGAACTCTTTCCATCTCCATTTGTAGAAAAAGATAATTATTATCTTTCGGTATTCCAACCTTATTACGAATTATTTTATTAATTGTTTTCTCGCATGTATCAAGAATATCCAGCAATTCTTGCTTATCAAACCCCAAACCAGAGTACTTATCTTCGTTAACATTTTTTAACATACGCTCTAAAATAGCATAGTTTCCGTATTCAGATGGCCCTCCAAATTGAATATCAATCCCATTACCAACAATAAGTGTTCTCATTTTTTATCTTTCACTCTCTCCACTGTGTCTCTTCCGCAATTTGAGAAATCGTCTTACCGTTATAATTAAAGAACTGCGGTCCGGAAGTAGAATAGCCCTTTATCCTATCCGAAATCGCTGATAACGATGTTATTTCATCGCCATATTGAACTTTACGTTCTCCAACAACCGTAACCACTACCGAATCATCTTCAACAAAGACAAGTTCAGCGCCCATAGGGATTCCACACTTTGCAAAATTAACTGGTGGTCTTTTTGTCTTTTGCTTTTTGGATGGCGCAACCTTAACTTTCTTAAGCTTATCTTTAGTTCCGCTGATGATAGCTATAGATTCAAGCAATTCATATGCATCCTCTGGAGACATAATAAAAAACTCTCGGCTTTTAGTAATTCGCAAATCCGGATTAAGATTATCAATCATCTTATGTAGCTTCTTATCTTCAAGATTACCTGATGTTTCATACGTAGCATAAATCTCGTATTCATAAGGCAAAGCTGTTGTACTAAGCTGTTTGCGACGATTCTCAACATTGGAAGCATATCCTATTTTGACCATATCCTTCAAAGCAGGATTCGTCATGATATAAATATAACCCTTAGCCATTGCATAGCACCTCTTCTAATTATTCCTCGACCTTAAACTTCGCATTTGTCATTCCATAGAACCGCTCGAAATAAGCCATCAGCCTGTCGATGACACCTTTCTTCATCTCAGCTCTATTACCACCACCAAATCGTGATACCGGTGGAAGAAGCTTATCAATATCCGTTCCGGTCGTTTTAATCTCACCATCTCGGAATGCATTTTCGATGAACTTTCTGGTTTCATCTGGCTTTAGTCGTTCACTCTCGATAAGTACTTCCAAATCATGTTCCCTTTGCTGAACGACATAATCCTGCCATTCAACAAGAACATCATCAACCTCATTGATACCCATAATAAAGTTTTCAATAAGCTGTTTCTTACTTCGAAGTTCAGGGCTTGCATCAATTGCCTTACGGATAGTAATCAGAACTTCTTTATCTTCTCCGTGACTATCATGGTACTTCTTTACAAGCATAAGGATATAATCAATGTTAATCTCAATCTGTTTTATTAACTCAATTTCGAAAACAACATCATCTATAATATCTGTGCCTTCCTTCCCCTTTGCCTTTTCTCTCCACTCATCGCGCAAATCCTGGTATCTTCCAAGATAGTCCTGTAAATCACGTTCCGAGATTTTTTCTTTACCCTCGAATTCATCAAACGACACCAAAAGATTTCGCATACGAAGCAAAGCACCAAACAAAGCTATAAACTCCTTTTGGTTCTGTTCGCCTTCTATGCGTGGATCTGTTAACGGAAACTTCTCCGTTAACTCCTCAATCATATCCACATATCCCGGCATTGGAGTTCCATCTACAGACTCATAACCATAATAGTAATCGTTAAAGCTCTGCAATAATACAATTCCGCCGGCGTTCTTGTCTCCAAACAAAGATATTGCACTATCAACACGCTTCTGAAGATTTCTGAAGCATACAATATTTCCAAAAGTCTTAATGCTGTTAAGAATACGATTTGTACGCGAAAAAGCCTGAATCAGGCCATGCATCTTCAAGTTCTTATCCACCCAAAGCGTATTTAATGTTGTTGCATCAAAACCGGTAAGGAACATATTTACAACAATCAGCAAATCCAGTTCCTTATTCTTCATTCGAAGCGAGACATCCTTATAGTAATTCTGGAATCGGTCACCATCAGTACTATAATTCGTTTTAAACATCTCGTTATAATCTTTTATGGCATCATCCAAGAAGTCACGAGAACTCTTGTCCAACGCTGATGTATCTTCCGGATTTTCCTCATCTAAGATTCCATCCGTTTCTTCCTCATTTGCACCATAACTGTAAATGGTAGCAATTCGAAGTTTCTTTGTCGGATCAGCTTCCATCTGCTTCTTGAATTCCTGATAATACAGTTTTGCCATATCCACAGATGCAACAGCTAAGATTGAATTAAAGCCTGATAATCTTTGCTTACGCTTTTCTTCCTCTACCTTTCCGTTCGCAGCTGATGCAACCTCGCCGATATTCATCAAAGCATTGTAGTAATATGATTTATTGCCACGATATGTCTTTTGATCAAAGTGATCTAAGATATACTTTGTAACCAGCTTAATACGTTCCGGTGCCTGATATGTTTTTTCGCGATTAATATCCCATACCATCTCATCCGTAATATCTTCTTCCATATCCATAGTCTTAATATAATCCACACGGAATGGAAGTACATTCTTGTCATTAATGGCATCGACAATCGTATATGTGTGTAGCTGGTCGCCAAAAGTCTGCGCCGTTGTAAAATACTTGGCATTACTTCTGGATCCGGAATTCACTGCAAAAATCGGAGTACCTGTAAATCCAAAGATATGATACTTCTTAAAATTCTTTACAATATCCGCATGCATATCTCCGAACTGTGATCTATGACACTCGTCAAAGATAATAACAACATGCTTCCCAAAAACTTCATGTCCCGGATATTTTTTTATAAATGTTGAAAGCTTCTGAATTGTCGTAATAATAATATGCGCATTCAAATTCTCTAACTGTCGTTTTAGAATTGTCGTATTACTATTAGAGTTAGCAGCTCCCTTTTCAAATCTGTCATACTCCTTCATAGTCTGATAATCCAAATCTTTACGATCAACGACAAATAAAACCTTATCAATATAAGGCAACTGAGAAGCTAATCTTGCAGATTTGAACGATGTAAGAGTCTTACCGGAGCCTGTTGTATGCCAAATGTAGCCACCTCCAGCAATATCTCCATATTTTTTATAGTTATTGGCAATCTCAATACGATTTAAGATTCTTTCCGTCGCCGTAATCTGATATGGTCGCATCACAAGAAGTGTATCCTCAGCTGTGAAGATACAATACTTCGTAAGAATATTTAAAATCGTATGCTTTGCAAAAAAGGTCCTTGTAAAATCAATCAAATCCGGAATCACTCTATTATTAGAGTCAGCCCAAAATGATGTGAATTCAAAACTGTTGCTCGTCTTTTCCTTCTTTGTTTTTCCGGAACTTGCATCCTTGATTGCATTAAAGCGTGTACTGTTAGAATAATATTTCGTATTTGTTCCGTTACTAATAACAAATATCTGGACATATTCAAACAAGCCACAGCCTGCCCAGAATGAATCTCTCTGATAGCGATTAATCTGGTTAAAGGCTTCACGGATTGCTACACCACGACGCTTTAACTCAACATGAACAAGTGGAAGACCATTTACCAAAACGGTCACATCATAACGATTATCGTGCCTTGCCCCCTCTTCTGTTCCAATTACATACTGATTGATTACCTGAAGCTTATTGTTATGAATATTCTTTCTATCGATGATAGTAATGTTCTTTGATGAACCATCATCACGTTTCAAAACCTGAACATTATCTTCCTGAATCTTTCTTGTTTTCTCGACAATATGCTCATTCGGATTTGCTAAAGCATCAGAAAAGAACCTGCTCCACTCATCGTCGGAGAACTTATAGTTATTCAGTTCCTCCATGCAAGAGCGCAGATTGCGAATCAGATCCTCTTCTTTGTGTATTTGTAAATAGGTATACCCCTGCTCAGTCAACAGACGGATAAACTCTTTTTCTAATTCAGCTTCACTCTGATAGCTATCTGAACGAGACTTTACCGGTTCGTACTCTGTAACAACTGTATTCTCATTCGAAGCTGCTACTATATTAAAAAATGGCATTATTTTCCCTCCAATATAATCCATTCACCCTTCTTATTTGATCCAATTCGTTTGATAACACCCTTTTCAACCATTGACTGTAAGCAACGCTTAACTGTTGAATCCGAGCATTCTAAACGAGCCGCCATTTCTTTGCGTGTCAAATCAGACTTTTCTCGTAACAACTCAATAATTTGCTGTTCACGATCATCCAATTTTATTGGGTCATTTATTGGGTCATTTATCGGTTCATCGTGACCCAATAAAAATTTACCACTTACATGCATTTCCCTGTTATGAAGCTCATGCTTCTCATCCAGGAGAAGATTTCTTAAGAACTTTTCTAGAAACTCCGTGGTCTCGTAAATGCCCTTTTTTATATTGTTATAATTAGCTCGAACCAAAGCATTTCTAAAATACCACGAGTTTTCCGCAAACAAATCATTCTCAACTTCAAAGCCAAGCATTCGAAGATATTTTATTAAAAATACAGCCGTCGTTCGGGTATTCCCTTCTTCGAATACATGGATTTGCCAAAGTCTTGAAATAAACACTGCCAAATGATGAATCACTTCATCCATTGTTAATCCGTTATAACGAAAATCTCTTTCCTGAGAAAAATCATAGTCCAGCGTTTCACGTAATTCAGATGCCCCTCCATAAGAAACGGTATCACCTTCAAGAACCCATTCTTTTTTTGTGAAATTATAATCTCTTATCTTTCCTGCATGAGAAAAGATTCCCATGAACAATGTTCGATGAATAGACAGATACTGTGTCGGCGAAAAAGTAAACGCCTTCTCTGATAATATTTTTGCAATTCTTGCAGACACCTTATCCGCTTCTTCTGTACGTGCTTCCGCCTCAGAACGACCATCTTTGCTCTCATAGTAACTATTGATCAAATCCCCTGCTTCATCCACAGAGATTTCACCATCAATATTCTTCTTAGCAGTCTCATACAGATATTCAGATGGCTTTAGTCCATCCACATCCTGTAATCCAATCGCAGTCTGCCAAGCCTGCTCCAGTTCCTTTCTGGTAGGTGGAAGATTCCTTATATATTCTTCAAAGGGGTCTTTCTTTATATCCTTCAACTTTTCCCTCCTTGTATACTTAACTGCTTGCTTCCTTCTCCTTAAAATTCAAAAGTTTATCTCTGTAATACTCATATTGTTTCTGACGTGCGTCGATTTCCGCAGGAAGCCCTTCAGATATGTCATTGCATAATTTATTAAACTTTTCCAACAGATTGACAATTCTAATTACCTCTTCCTTTTTGGGTAATGGTATTCTAATACTGTTCAAATTCTTTTGATTAAGTTTCGGCTGTGCTGCACCACTAATATACTTGCTTAAATCCATCCCATTAAAATACATTTCAATATATCTTTGTATGTAACAATCCTCAAACCTCAGAACATGAGCATGATTATTAACCCAAGTCTTACCAGTAATAGAAAACGCAATCGGGGTTACTCTCGCAACAAGATTGGCTCCATCTTCCGATATCAGCAAATAGTCTCCGTCAAAAATGTAATTTTCCACATAATCGACAATTCCAGACGCCCCATAATATGGATATTCTCCAGCTGTACGATTTCCCTTCGTCACCGGTTTTCTCATTGAATCCAAATTTTCTGAAATATCTTCCAAGCCAACATAAGCAAATCCAAATACGTACTGTAAAAGCTTAATTACGCTCTGTCTGTCTGTCTGTCTGTCTGTCTGTCTGTCTGTCTGTCTGTCTGTCTGTC
>CAMUXE010000002.1 GCA_947164605.1 uncultured Lachnospiraceae bacterium
CCGCAGATAGGGACCGTGAATGGGGATTTTAATTACTATTATCCGGGAGGCGATAAAGATGGAAAGTAATCCTCCAGCTGTAGAAGACGATGCTACGTTGCCGGTAGTGGCCTCGCATGGACAATTACCGGCAGCACCAGCACAGTTAGTGAATAATGGACCCAGTCCTCAGATCGCCTGTGTACAAGGTGATGTGAATATCGGACCACGCATTGGAAAGAAGGAACTGGAAGAACTGGCCCGGTTGATCGCAAGTAACAGAAGGGATCCAATGCTGCTCTCGGGTATAAGATCCGAGAAATATAATCTTTTCGTGGTGGAGAATGAGAAATTTGAAACCGGATCTTTCTGTATGCCTCTGAGCAAGTGCATGACAAAGCACATCTCAGGCGAGAACAAGAAACGGTATGGAGCAATGGATGCAAATGCCTTTGCGGAGTTGAAGCAATACCCCTGTATCTTTGCTACCCGCAATCAGAATTTCCTCAGAACGACAGAGCTGCACCACGCTATTTTCGGGATCATAGATGATCTGAAGCTGCAGGGGAATCTGGTGAAGGTGGTCTATAAGCCGTACACAACTTTCAGCCAGAATATACTGAATACACATCCCACGCAGTTTGGACTTCTTGCAAAACCGGTTCGAAATGAAATGGATACCTGTCACTGGACCGTTAAGGACGTCGATCTGATTCAGATCCTTTCGTTATTTGGAGTAGAAATAAAGGAAGGAGCTGGCGCAAATGAAGATTGACGCGGTCCCGATCAAGGAAGTAAGGATCAATGAGCATGCGCTTAAGAATATCCAGTTCCATCCGACACTGATCAACTTTTTCTATGGAAAAAACGGGAGTGGAAAAACATCAATCGGCAAACATCTGAAGGACAACAACCCAAGCGATAAAGAGCTGTGCCTATTCAACGATGACTACATCAAGAGAAACATTCAGCAATACGGGAGCATGCCGGGGGTATTTACCATCACCGAGGAGGATGCTGAGGCAAAGAAGCAGATTGATGCAGAAAGGCAGAAACAGAAAGATGCCACTGCGAAAAAGGATGATCTCTTAAAACAGAAAAGTGAAGCCGAGGGTGCGCTGGAGAAATTCAAGCGAAATGGCCGCAAGGATCTGAGAAATGCCATAAAGCCGTGGACGGATAAATATCCAAAGATTGTGTATCGGGGAATCACCTCACCGAATAGTCAGGTAGAACATATTCTTAATGATGTGGTGGGAGAAGATGCTGACCTGAAGGAGTTGGAGCAACGATACGCCGTAGCATTCGATGAGAGTGTCAAGACCTATCCGAAGCTCAGCTTTCTTGGTACCTTCGTCGGATCGAAAGCTAAGCTGGATCTGATGGGAACAATCGTCATCAGCAGCGCGGATACTCCATTTGCGCAGTTTATCAAGAAACTTAACGCCTTCGACTGGGTGAGAACAGGCCACAGAATGTACCAGCCAAATACCGGAGGAGTCTGTCCTTACTGCCAGCAACCCTTGACGGATAAAATCAAGGAGCAGATCGAACAATGCTTTGACGAAACCTATCAAGAGCAGGTCTCCGTTGTCAATCGCTTTAAGATCGAATTCGAATCAAAGAAGAATGCGATAGAAAGTACAATCAGTGCCAATTCCGGCAGCGAGTTTCAGAGTGACAAGACAAAAGAGCTGCAGTCGAAATGCGATACTCTGATTGAGAAGATGAAGAACTCCCCGTGTGATAGAACGTCAGCGGTTGGATTGAGTCGTCAGATAGTTCAGATGGTTCAATTTTATGAAAGGCGTAAGGTTCAAATCTTATGTCTTTCTTTTTTTATGTCTGGAGGGTTTGTGCACCAGGTGTATATTATATGGATTCGATTTATAGGCGGGAGTGCAAAAGCCAAAATGGCAGCACTCCTGCCTTATTTTTTGCCCTTATGAAGCGGTTATACCTGTCATTCCTCATAAATTAGGGCAAAGGGCATGTGAAATAATAAGGACAAAAAGAGGGGCTATGAGGGTGGTAGAGGGCAAATCTTGACCTGGGGGTGTTGGAACAGTTAATGTCCGTAGAAATCTCTGATTTAGGGAAAAACCGCATAAATACGGGCTTTTTGACTTCTGCTTGACAGTTCTGTTAAAATTTTTTTGAGAAATTTTTGTTTTACTCTTTACATCCGAGGGTTGGGAGCACGCAAGGCAAAAGTGGCAAACAAGTGTTCAAAAATATTGGAAGCTCAGTGAGAAATATGCGGTTAAGAACGCCGATTTGGTGATATGTGACAGTAAGCATATTGAAAGTTATATACAGGATTGGCAGATGCCTT
Source organism: uncultured Lachnospiraceae bacterium (assembly GCA_947164605.1). GTDB lineage: Bacteria > Bacillota > Clostridia > Lachnospirales > Lachnospiraceae > CAMUXE01. The sequence continues at coordinate 2,315 of CAMUXE010000002.1, forward strand.
TTTATGATACTTTTCATCGTATTTATGAGTGATGTGTTAAGGTCGGCATTAGCCTTTATAATGCCAGGATTTATGGCAAGATTTTTTGCATCTTTCCTTATCATTTTTGTCTCATTTGGACTTATGCCTTGGGTATTTGAGAGATTTGGAAAAAAGAATTAATATACTTCTTGCCTGATTTGCAGTCTTGTTAAGTGGTGATAGATTTTTTGTTTATGGGTGTTTTAGTAAGTGGTGATAGAATCTTTGATTAATGAGTATTTATAGTGTATAATATGACAAGTGTTTTTATGGATGAGATGGCTATTGAAAGATACTGTAAGGGTGTATGCCATATGAGTGTTATGGCTATAGAAAGATGCTGTAATGATTTATGCCACATGAGTATGATGCCTACAGAAAGATACTGTAAGGGTGTATGCCACATGAGTGTGATGCAAGAGAGACATTATAATTTTGAGAATTTAGTTGAAAAATAAAAGCAAAAAAAGAGAGGACATAATAATGAGTACAAGTAGTTTAGATGCAAGATATGCAGCTGCAATGGACAAACTTAAGACTTTTGGACAGGAGCATGCTTTAAAGTTTTACGATGAATTGAATGATGATCAGAAAGATAAGCTTTTAAGCCAGATTGAGTCACTTGATTTCTCACCAACTCAGTATATAAATAACAGAGAGGCTCTTCCAGGACGTGGAGTGATCACACCTATCGAGTCTATGGAGATTAGCGAAATCAAGAAGCGTGAGGCTGAGCTCCACCAGATTGGTATCGATGCTATCAAGGCTGGCAAGGTTGGTGCGGTTCTTCTTGCAGGCGGTATGGGTACAAGATTAGGTTCGGATAATCCAAAGTGTATGTATAACATTGGCCTAACAAAGCCGGTTTACATCATGCAGCGCCTATTTGAGAATACAATGGATGTTGTAAAGGAAGCCGGCGAGTACATTCCTTTCTTCATCATGACTTCCGATAAGAATAACGATGTGACAATCAAGTTTATGGAGGAGAACAACTACTTTGGCTATGACAAGTCTAAGATTTTCTTCTTCAAGCAGGATATGGCTCCAGCTACTGACTATGATGGCAAGGTTTACATGGAAGCCAAGGATACTATCGCTTCAAGTCCAAATGGTAATGGCGGTTGGTTCAGTTCTATGGGCAAAGCTGGTCTTATCGACAAGCTTCATGAGTTAGGCATTGAGTGGCTTAACTGCTTCGCCGTGGACAATGTGCTTCAGAGAATCGCAGATCCTACTTTTATCGGTGCTACTATTGCCGGTGCATATGATTGCGGTGCTAAGGTCGTTCGTAAGGCAGCTCCAGATGAGAAGGTTGGATGCATGTGCCTTGAGGATGGTCGTCCATCAATTGTTGAATACTATGAGATGACTGAGGAACTCATGTCTGCTAAGGATGCTAAGGGTGAGCCTGCTTACAACTTTGGCGTTATCTTAAACTACCTCTTCAAGGAGGAGCAGCTTGAGAAGATTATCAATGAGAAGCTTATGCTTCATATTGTTGAGAAGAAGATTTCTTACATGGCCGAGGATGGCTCTATGGTTAAGCCTGAGTCTCCAAATGGCTACAAGTTTGAGGAACTTATCCTAGACATGGTTCACGAGATGAGAACTTGTGTGCCTTTCGAGGTTGAAAGAGAAAGAGAATTTGCCCCAATCAAGAACAAGACTGGTGTAGATTCAGTAGAATCAGCAAGAGAGCTTTGTAAGAAGTGTGGAATTGAGCTTTAATCTTTGATTTGAGGTTCAGTTTGGCTATTTATAGTCTGGGAAATCGAATTTGTCTACAATCGAATAGATATCTTTTGAATAAGCGGTCTGGCGTGTGCTGGACCGCTTTTTTGCTGTGCTTTTCATTGACATGACTGATTAGAATGATTAGAATAATTATAATATTTGTAACATATGAATGATGTATGACCAATTTGAAAATTTTAAGTATTTTTATTTTGGATTTGCATAAAGAGGAAGTATTTTTGATAAAAAGCAAAAATAAAATTACGATTTTAAATATTTTAAGTACCTTGATACTTCAAGGGCTGGCTTTTTTTACGGGACCTGTATTTTCAAGCTTGTTGGGAACCAGTAATTTCGGTATCTCATCGGTATATTTGACTTGGGTACAGTTGGCTTCCACAGTATTTTCATTGCAGGCAGCAAGCACTGTAGCTATAGCTAGATCCAATTTTCCTATGGATGAGCAGGAAAAGTATCAATCAAGTACACTTTCTTTATCGACACTGGCTTATTTGGCTTTTTCGGTAATAACACTTGTCGCTGCAGTAGTATCTTCAATATGGTATAGAGTTGATTTTGCAATGCTGGCTGTGGGGCTTCTTCATGGATGGGGTATGTATTGTATTACAGTTATGAATTCAAAATTTACTTATGAATTCTGTGCTGATAAGAACTTTATATTAACCCTTTTGACATCAGTTTTATCAATAGCTTTGTCAATTATCCTTATTATTGTCTTACCTGATGAGATTAATTATTGGGGAAGAATTTTGGGTCAGGCAATTATATATTTTGCTATTGGCCTGTTTTTATATTGCTATATGTTGAATAAGGGAAGAATGTTTTACAGCAAGCAATACTGGACATTCACTCTACCTATAGCAATTCCAACAATATTTCATATATTGGCCAATATACTTTTGAGCCAAAGTGATAAGGTTATGATTCAATGGTTAAGGGATGATGCAAGTACAGGTGTATATGCCTTAGCATGCACATTTGCCGCCGTACTTAGTTCAGTTTGGAGCGCCCTGAATAACAGCTGGGTTCCTTTTTATTATGAATACACTAGAAGAAATGAGATATCTGAACTTAAAAGACATTCAAAGAATTATATTGAGATGTATACGATAGTTTCTATGGGCTTTATTCTCTTATCAAGGGAAGTTTTCCATATATATGCTCACGATGATTTTTGGGTTGGAACGGATTTGATTCCAGTCTTTGCTTTGGGTTTTTATTTCGTTTTCTTATACAGCTTTCCGGTTAATTACGAATTCTATCATAAGAGTACTAAAATGATAGCAAGTGGTACTATCTTGGCAGCAGTATGTAATATTATTTTGAATTTTGCTTTTATCAAATTATGGGGAATAGAGGGCGCTGTAATTGCTACAGCTACTGCACATTTTTTACAGTTCTGTTTCCATTTTGTATGTGCCAAGATGATTAAAAACGATGAGTTTCCATATAAGTTTAAAACATTTATACCGGGAACTCTTATGGTTTTTTTATCGATTTTGATATATTGGTTCACACGTGATTTGTGGCTGATAAGATGGGGGCTTGGAGCAATCCTTGGCCTTTATCTCTTAATTAAAATATTTAAAAGAAAAGAGTTTTTTTAATCAATAAATGGAGGAGAAAAAATGTCTGGTTTTAATGGATCTACTTTGATGATAACAGGCGGAACAGGTTCCTTTGGAAATACAGTTTTAAAGCATTTTTTAAAAACTGATATAGGTGAAATAAGGATATTTTCCAGGGATGAGAAAAAACAGGATGATATGAGACATCATCTTCAGGCTAAATATCCTGATTATGCCTCAAAGGTGAAATTTTATATAGGTGATGTTAGAAATATCCAGTCTATCCGAGATGCCGTATATGGAGTTGATTATATATTCCATGCAGCAGCCCTTAAACAGGTACCTTCATGTGAGTTTTTTCCAATGGAAGCTGTAAAGACTAATATTATGGGAACGGATAATATGCTTCATGCAGCTATTGAGGCTGGTGTAAAGAGAGTTGTTTGTCTATCGACTGATAAAGCAGCATATCCAATTAACGCAATGGGAATTTCAAAAGCTATGATGGAGCATGTTATAACAGCTAATGCAAGGGTTGCAGCCGAAAAAGGTGGAACTGTTATATGTTGTACTAGATATGGCAATGTTATGTGTAGCAGAGGTTCAGTAATACCTCTTTTTATAGATCAGATTCATGCAGGAAATCCGCTTACTATAACAAATCCTGATATGACAAGGTTTCTTATGAATTTAGATGAGGCTGTTGATTTGGTTAAGTTTGCTTTTGAAAATGCAAATCCAGGTGATTTATTTATTCAGAAGGCTGATTCTTCAACAATCGGTGATTTGGCTAAGGCGGTCCAGAACTTATTTGGAGATACTGGAACTAATATCATAGGCACTAGACATGGTGAAAAGCTATACGAGACCCTGATGACTCGTGAAGAAAGAGCACGTTCGGAGGATATGGGAAATTATTTTAGAATTGCTGCTGATGGAAGAGATTTAAACTATGACAAGATGCATAGCAGTGTTGATACATATTCGGATGAAGCCTACACAAGTAACAATACAAAAGTACTTAATGTTGAAGAGACTGTAGAAAAAATAAAGACTACTGATTATGTAAAAGAAGAATTAGCTGGAATAAGGCATAATATTTAAGGAGGTTGAATTATGATATATAGATTTCCTTTGAGAAATGTACGAGATATGTTACTAAATCAAATAAGCAATAATTTCTTTAAATCAATTGATGATGAAATGCTGATAACAAAACATCTTCCACTTGTCCTTGAGAGATTTGAGAAAAATATTTCAAATATTGATAACAAGTACTATTATAAGCTACTTGAAGATGGAAGTAAGGAAGCATATTTTGATCCTCTTCATTCTTGTCAGTGGATGTTATTCCTTTATCTTACTGCTAATACAATTTATAAAAATGAAAAAGAAAAAATAGAAGCGGCAAGAGTAGTGTGTGATAAAATCTATTGCCAATCAAAAAATGTGTCTGGCTGTGACTTATACTATGAAGTAGAAATGCCAGAGATTTTTGGATTTGACCATCCTACCGGCAGCTTTTTAGGTAGAGCAAAATATGGAAATTATTTTACATTTACCCAAGGATGCACGGTTGGAAATATTGATAATGTCTATCCTGTAATTGGTGATCATGTGACCATGCTATCAGGAAGTAAAATTCTTGGAAATTCTCACGTTGGAAATAATTGTCTTATCAGCGAAGGTGCTGTAGTCGTAAATACGGATATAGCTGATAATTCAATTGTTGAAGGTAAAGGTGCCGATTTTATCATAAAACCACGCGATATTTGAGTAATATAATGTGAATATATAATTATTAAGAAGGTAAATATGGAAAAATTAGCAATATTAGGTGGAAATGCAGTATTTAAGAAAGCAATAGGGTATGGCCATCAATATATAGATGAAGCTGATATTAAAGCTGTTATTGAAGTTTTAAAAAGTGATTTTCTTACAACAGGTCCCAAGCTTATTGAAGCAGAGAAAAAACTGTGTGATCTGACAGGGGCAAAACATGCAGTTCTAATTCAGAATGATACTGCAGCTCTTCATGCAGCTTGTCATGCGGCTGGAGTTGGCCCTGGAGATGAAGTTATTACTACACCAATTACATTTGCCGCCAGTGCTAACTGTGCATTTTATTGTGGAGCAAGACCTGTATTCGCTGATATTGATCCTGAAACATATGAGATTGATCCTAAATCAATTGAAGAAAAAATAACAGAAAAGACAAAGGCAGTAGTTGCGGTGGATTATACTGGTGCACCAGTCAATGTCCCTCTTATAAAAGAAATTTGTAAGAAGCATAATCTTGTATTTATTGAGGATGCTGCTCATTCTATAGGCACTAAGTTTAATGGTACACCAGTTGGAAAGATGGCTGATATGACAACTTTTAGTTTTCATCCTGTAAAGACTGTGACATCTGGTGAGGGTGGTGCTATTTTAACTGACAGCGATGAACTCTATAAGAGTCTTATTCTTTTTAGATCTCATGGAATAACTCGTAATCAGGATTGGATGAGTAAGGAAAGCGAAGGTGGCTGGTATTATGAGCAGATTGATCTTGGCTACAATTACCGTATGACTGAGATGCAGGCTGCATTGCTTAGCAGTCAGTTAGATAAGCTTTCTATGTACACTGCGCGAAGAAAGCAGATTGTTGCTAAGTACGACAATGCCTTCTCTCAGATGCCTGAGATTACAATTCAGAAAGAGTATGAAGGAGCAGACACTACTAGACATCTATACATTCTTCAGCTCAACCTTGAGAAACTTAATGCTACAAGGAAAGAAATTTATGAGGCCCTAGCGGCTGAGGGATGTGGAGTCAATGTTCATTACATTCCAACATATCATTTTCCTTATTATCAGAAGAATGGATATAAAGGCGTTGTATGTCCTAATGCAGAGCATCTGTATGAACGTATTGTGACAATTCCCCTTTATTATGCTATGACTGATGAAGATGTAGCTAATGTAATTGAATCTGTTAAGAAAGTAATATCGTATTATAAGAAATAAATTTACTTTTTTATTTGAGGTGGAATTTTATGTCTTTGAAATTAGAAATAGCTCGAGATGAATTGATAAAGCTTACTGATCATGCTTTTGTGAAAGACATAGATATTCCAGATAACTCTTTGGTTTTCGGACAATATCCAAAACATACAATAGTAACTAAAGATGAAGATTATATGATGAGAAGAATGACTGAATTTATCTGAGGGAAATATATGAGTAGTATAGCAATAATCACAGCCAGGGGTGGTTCTAAGAGAATACCTAAAAAAAATATAAGAGAATTCTGTGGAAGACCGATTATTGAGTACAGTATAGAGGCGGCTCTCAAAAGTAAAGCTTTTAATGAGGTTATGGTGTCAACTGATTCTGAAGAAATTGCGGAAATAGCAAGAAATTGTGGGGCGTCTGTACCTTTTATGAGAAGTGAAAAGACTAGCAATGATTTTGCAACGACTAGAGATGTTTTGCTCGAAGTGTTGGAAAATTATAAAAGAGTTGGTAAAAGCTTTGACTATATGACTTGCATATATCCAACAGCTCCATTTGTAACAGCTGAGAAATTATGTGAGACTCTTAGAATAATAGAGGATAGCAAGTCTAGCATCCTTGTTCCTGTGGTCAAATTTTCTTTTCCGCCTCAAAGAGCATATATTGTAAATGAAGGCCAACTAGTTTGGAAATGGGATGAATTTAAAGCTACTAGATCTCAGGATCTTGAGCCTTTTTATCATGATGCTGGTCAATTTTATGTATATAATGTTGGAGATTATTTAGCTCAAAATGGCTCTATTTCAACTAATATGATGCCATACATTTTACCAGAAACTGAGGTTCAGGATATTGATACATTTGAAGATTGGAAGATGGCAGAACTAAAATTCAACTTAATGAAGGAGAAAACAAATGAACTCGCTAGTGACAATTGATGGAAAAAAGATTGGTCCAGGGTATCCGGTTTATGTTGTTGCTGAGATGTCTGCCAATCACTTACAATCATATGAGAGAGCCAAGGATATTATTTTTGCAGCAAAGAATGCTGGGGCAGATGCTGTTAAGCTTCAGTCTTATACACCAGATACTATAACTATTGACTGTCATAGTGATGATTTCATGGCTACTAAGGGAAGTATATGGGAAGGTAAAAATCTTCATGATCTCTATTCAGATGCATACATGCCATGGGATTGGCATGAGGGTTTGTTTAATTATGCCAAAGAAATAGGAATAACAATATTTTCATCTCCATTTGATTTTACTTCAATAGATCTATTGGAAAAATTAGGAGCTCCAGCATATAAAATTGCCTCATATGAGATTATGGATATACCACTTATTGAACGTGCGGCTAAAACTGGAAAACCAATTATTCTATCTACAGGAGTAGCTAGTATGGCTGATATAGAACTAGCTATGGAAACGTGCAGAAAAGCGGGTAATGAAGATGTAATTCTTTTAAAGTGTGTGTCAGAGTATCCTACACCATATAAGGATTTTAATTTAAAGACTATTCCAAATATGCATGAGACTTTTGATTGCATAGTTGGTTTATCTGATCATTCGATGGAATCGGCAGTTGATATTGCTGCGACAACATTAGGTGCATCAATGATAGAAAAACATATGACATTGAGACGTGCAGACGGTGGACCTGATGGAAGTTTTTCTATGGAGCCGGAAGAAATACAAAGTATGATAAATGATATTCGCAATATTGAGCTTTCACTCGGTGTATGTACATATAATTTGAACGATTTTCAATTAAAGGGAAAGAAAAATTCCAGATCACTATATGTGGTAAAGGATATAAAAGCTGGCGAAGAATTCAGTTTGGAAAATATTCGCTCAATACGTCCAGGATATGGAATTAAACCTAAATACTTATATGATATTATTGGAAAAAAAGCTAATAGGGATTTGTCCTTTGGTACAGCCTTGGATTGGAAATATATTGATGATTAATATAGGTGACTGTAATGGTGATAATTAGAGTAGACAGTAATACAAAAATTGCATCTGGACATGTGATGAGATGTATTGCTATAGCACAAGCATTAGAAGAAGCAGGTGAAGAAGTTTTCTTCCTTACAGCTGACACGTGCTCAGATGCTATGCTTGAAGAGGCTGGCTTTTCTCATAAGAATCTTAACAGTAATTGGGAGGATTTTTCGCTTGAAATAGATCAGGTTTCAGAGATACTTAAATTGTATAATATGCCAGTTTATCTTATAGATAGCTACTCGATCACAAAAGAATATATTGACTCTCTTTCTAAATATTCAAAAATTGTATATTTGGGAAGCAAGGCTATAAATTCTGAAAAATTATCCATGCTTATAAATTACAGTACAGATATTGATTATGATTTTTATGAAAATTCTTTTTCGAAAGATACTAAAATGCTTTTAGGACCACAATACGCTCCTTTGCGTAAAGAGTTCCAGAATATTCCTCAAAAAAGCACTGAAGAAGTGAAAAGAATATTGATAACTACAGGGAATACTGATAAGCAAAATATTGTAGAAAAGATACTTTTGTCTTTAATTGATCATGACATATTAGAAGAAAAAACTATTGACGTGGTTATAGGTAGAATGTTTGAATCAAAGAACTTTCTCTATGAAAAATTTAAAGATATTAAAAATATTAATTTGCATGAAAATGTGACAGACATGTATTCATTAATGAAGACTGCGGATCTTGCAATTTCGGCAAATGGAACAACTGTTTATGAATTGGCAGCAGCGTCTGTTCCAACAATAACATTTGCCATGGTAGAAGAGCAGTTAGGCAGTGCATGTAAATTGTCGGAATTGGGTGCTACTCTTTATTGTGGAGAGTCATATACAGATTTGCAAGTGACGGTAGAAAGAATTGCGGAGGCTGCCTCATTTATGTGTGAACATAAAATTGAAAGAAATAATTACTGCAGTAGAGCAAAAAAAATTATGGGTGGTAATGGCAGTTTAATAATTGCTCAAGAACTAATAAACTTGAATTAGTATTTTTTGTTATAGATATTAAAAGGGAGAGAACATGTATATAATAATTGGTGCCTCAAGTTTTATTGGAGTGTATACAGCTAGATATTTTATTGATAAAGGGGAAGACCTTATAGTGACAGGACGTAATAATAAATTTTGTCAGTACTATAAGCAATTCCCAAATGTTAAATATATAAATCTTGATTTAAATAATCCAAATGATTTTGATCAATTGCCAACAGAAGGGGTTGAAGGTCTTGCTCTTATTTCAGCCATGTTACCGGCGTCAGAGGATGCGGATTTAGATGAAAATGAAAATGCTGATAAATACATTAAGGTAAATACTTTGGGAACAATCAATGTATTGGAGTATTGCAGAAGAAATAAGATAAAACGCGTAATATCAACAGTTTCATATGGTGATATATCAGAGTCTTTGGGATGTGGACATGCAATTACTGAAGAAGAACCTAGAAATTTTAAATTTTCGGGGGACCATGCCGCTTATGTAATTTCAAAGAATGCGGCGGCTGATATTATGGAATACTATAATCAGCAACACGACATGAAGAATGCTTGGTTTAGGCTTCCGCCTGTATATGGGGTGGGACCTCATGGCTCTTTGAAAGTCAATGGAAAACTCGTGAAATCAGGCTTGCAAATTTTTATTGATAAAGCCAGTGAGGGAGAACCTATTGAAGTATTTGGAGATGGAAAACTTTACAGAGATGTTGTCTATGTAAAGGATGTAGCTAAGGCATTCTATAGAGCATTTAAAAGCGAAAGGACTTATGGCTTGTATAACATTTCATCTGGTGTGAAAATAACCTTGTTGGAACAGGCACAAGTCTGTGCAGAAGTATTTGCCACGGATTCTGAACATAAATCATTGGTGCAAACACGTCCGGAAATTGCAAACAAAGGGATTTCTTATCAGCTATCAATTGAAAAAGCCAATAAAGATTTCGACTATTATCCAGAGTTTGCTGAATTTAAAGCAATGATGATAGATTGGAAAGATGAGCTTTATGAAGGCAGTATGACGAAATTATTTAGTGATAGAGAGGCGTAGCATGGAAAGCATTTTCATACTTGGTGCCAGTAGACTTCAGTTAGCAGCTATTAAAGAAGCAAAAAAACGAGGCCTTTATGTATATGTATTGGACTATGATCCTGAAGCAGTTGGCATTGCATATGCAGACCAATACTTACCCGTAAGCACGATTGATAAAGAAGAGGTTCTCAAAGCAGCAAAAATGTATAAACCTGATTATATAACAACGTCTACCAGCGATATGCCTGTAAGAACCGTATCTTGGGTATGCGAAAAGTTAGGATATAAGTCAGGTATCTCATATGAAGATTCGATTGCAGCAACTGATAAAACTGTGATGAGAAGAAGACTTAAAGAGTGCGGAGTTCCAATTCCAACATTTAAGGTAATTCATAATATAGATGAATTTTTAGTGGCAGTTAACGATATGCCACAGCAATTTGTTATAAAACCAGCAGATAATGCGGCAAGTAGAGGTGTTGTCTTTATGGACAAAAATGAAAGTCATGATTGGAAAGAAGTTTACGAGTATTCTCATCAATTTTCTCGTGGAGGAGATATTTTGATTGAAGAGTTCATGACAGGTCCTGAGGTTAGCGTAGAGGCTTTTACAGTTAAAGGTCAAAGTCGAATTATTACAATAACAGATAAAATGATTACCGAGATTCCGTATTTTGTTGAGATAGGACACACAGAACCAAGCAGACTGACTGAGGAAGAGCAAAATGACATTCGTAATGTTGCATTGGCAGCAATTAAGGCCATAAATATACAAGATGGTCCTAGTCACACAGAGATTAAAGTGACCCCGCAGGGAGCAAAGATTGTTGAGATTGCTGCTAGATTGGGCGGGGATTTTATAACATCTAACTTGGTGCCTCTTTCAACAGGAGTAAATATGACTGAATGCAGCATGGAATCTGTACTTGGGGCGCCGGTTGATTGGAATATAAAATACAATAAAGGTGCAGCTATTCGATTTATTCAGTCAGATCAAGGTGTTTTTGATCATGCCGAAGGAATAGATAAAGCATTGGCAATTGATGGAATACAGGAAATAGAAATTTATAAGAATAGTGGTGATAACATTAAGGTGTTAGCTAGCAGTTCTGATAGAGTTGGTCATGTTATCGCTCTTGGCCTTGATGCAGACGATGCAGCACATAAATGTGATTTGGCACTGGCAGAAATAAAAGTGGTTTTAAAGTAACATTTACACAAATTAGCTTGCCTTGACCAAAGTCAGACATAGGAATATAATTATAAATGTTTTTTGCATCAATAATGCTATGTTTACTTTCCCAAATTTCTATTAATGGATTTGGATGTGAAACTAAATATGGCATGGGGCTTGTGACTGGGACTTATAGCTCAAGCTCAAGAAAGGGGATATATGCAGGCAGTTATTTTAGCAGCAGGTATGGGAAAGAGACTCAAGGAACTTACCCAGAACAACACAAAGTGTATGGTTAAGGTCAATGGTGTAAGTCTTATTGATCGTATGTTACACCAGATTGAAAAAGAAAATCTTTCTAGAATCGTAATCGTAGTAGGTTACGAAGGCCAGAAGCTTATAGATTATATAGCAACATTGGGAATCAAGACTCCTATTGAGTTTATTGATAATCCTATTTACGATAAGACTAACAATATCTACTCTTTAGCACTCGCTAAGGAATATCTCAAGAAAGAGGATACAATCCTTTTTGAGTCAGATATTATCTTTGAAGATTCAGTTCTTGACGCACTTATCGACGATCCAAGAGATACTCTTGCTTTGGTAGATAAGTATGAATCTTGGATGGATGGAACTTGTGTAAAGCTCTCAGAGGATGATGATATTGAAGCATTTGTCCCTGGTAAGAAGTTCAACTATGATGAGATGGATGAGTATTACAAGACTGTTAATCTCTACAAGTTCAGTAAGGAATTCTCATGCACTCACTATGTTCCATTCCTTGAGGCATATCAGAATGCTCTTGGTGAGAATGAGTACTATGAGCAGGTTCTTCGTGTAATCACAATGCTAGATGATCCTGTTATCAAGGCTAAAAGACTTACAGGCCAGAAGTGGTATGAGATTGATGATATTCAGGATCTTGATATCGCAACATCACTCTTCACACCTGACGAAGATGAGAAGGTAAGCCTTCTTCAGTCTAGATACGGTGGTTACTGGAGATATCCAAAGCTTCTTGATTTCTGCTATCTTGTAAATCCATACTTCCCACCAAAGAAGATGGTTGATGAGCTTAAGGCAAACTTTGATACCCTTCTTCGTGAGTATCCATCTGGTATGAAGGTTAACAGCCTCCTTGCAGCTAAGAACTTTGATGTTCACCAGGCCAATATTATCGTCGGCAACGGTGCTGCTGAATTGATTAAGTCATTAATGAGCCAGTTCTCTGGAAAGACAGGCTTTGTGAGACCTACATTCGAGGAGTATCCACATAGATATGACGAGGAGAATTCAGTTAACTTTATTCCAGAGAATAAGGATTATTCATACACAGCAGACGATCTTATGAATTTCTTTGCTGATAAGCCAATTGATAACCTCGTAGTGGTAAATCCTGATAACCCAAGCGGTAACTATATCAAGAAGGCAGACCTGCTCCGCCTTGTTGATTGGGCTAAAAATAAGGGAATCAAGCTTCTTATTGATGAATCATTTGTTGATTTTGCAGATGAAGAGGATCACACACTTATAGATCAGGCAATACTTGATGCTAATCCACATCTTAGTGTTATGAAGTCTATCTCTAAGTCATATGGTGTTCCAGGTTTGAGACTTGGCGTTCTTGCATCTGGTGACCAAGATATTATTGCTAAGATGAAGAAGGATGTAGCTATCTGGAATATCAACTCATTTGGTGAGTTCTATATGCAGATTGAAGAAAAGTATAAGAAGGATTATGCAAAGGCTCTTATTGAAATTCGTTCTGAGAGAGCCAGATTCCAGGGTGAACTTGGTAAGATTAAGGGAATTCGTGTAATTCCATCTCAGGCTAACTATGTAATGGTTGAGCTTGATAAGAATATTTCACCAAAATCTCTCTTAAAGGTACTTCTTTTAAAGCACAGTATTCTCATTAAAGAACTTACTTCAAAGACAGGTGGTAAGGGCTATTTAAGACTTGCTGTTAGAAATCAGGAAGACAACGATAAGCTTATTGCAGCCTTAAAGACTGAACTTATGTAAGTTGAAGAATATATGAATTAATAATCCAGGATGGGCATATAAGCTGCAAATCCTGGATTTTTCATATTTTAATAATTATCATATGAGTTTGTGTTTTGATGAATTTAAATATGTTAAAATAATGTGATATGAATTGATCTTGTATATTATTTATATGTTTGTTTTGAGGAGAATTATATGAGGAAAAAAAGAGTCTTACAGATTTCAACAAGTCCTCTACAATATGATGGTCTGTCAAAGGTAATATTTTCTTTGATAGATCACACTTCTAGAGAAAATTGTCAAATTGATATTCTCTTGGCTAATGGGGGGATTAAAGAAGAAAAAGAAGAGTTAGATAAAAGGAATATCAAGTATTATCAAGGGCCTTTTCGTGAAAAAAATACCTTAAAATATTTTATTTATCTAATTAAGCTTTTGAAAAAAAGAAAATACGATGTGGTTCATGTCCATGGTAACAGTGCAACTATGGCTATTGAGGCTATAGCAATGAAGATATGTAAAGTGCCACTTAGAATCACTCATAGCCATAACACTGTAACTGCACATCCACTTATGCACGCTCTTTTAAAACCTATTTTGAATTTTTGTGTAAATGCACCAGTCGCCTGTGGACATGATGCGGGTGCATATATATATTCAAAGGAATTCAAGGTGATTCCTAATTGTATAAATGTATCCGAATTCAAATTTGATATAGATAAACGAGAGGGATATCGAAAAAAACTAAATGTCAAAGATGAATTTTTAATTGGAAATGTCGGAAGATTTACATTTCAAAAGAATCATGAATTTATGATTGAAGGCTTTGCTAAGATTAAGAAAAAAATTCCTGATGCCTTACTTTTGTTGATAGGTAGTGGTGAATTGGTCGAAGATATAAAGCTAAAAGCAGAAAAATTAGGCTTAAAAAATAATATAATTTTTCTTGGGAATTCTGATGAAGTAAACTGCTACTTGAGTGCTATGGATGTTTATATTTTGCCATCAAGATATGAAGGTTTAAGTGTGTCTGCAATTGAGGCTCAGGCATCAGGTTTGGAATGCATTATGTCTGATAAAATATCGACTGAAACAAAAAAGACCGATAAATGTGTTTTTTTAAGCATAGATAATTCAGATAATTGGGCAGAAAGCATCATTGAAATCTACAAAAAAAATAAGACAAAGACTATAGACCAATTGCTTAGTGATAGACTCAAATCTGCAGAAGATGTAATTAAAGCGGGATATGATTACAGCAATTTAAATGGAGTTATAGAGGATATTTGGGGATTAAATAAAAGTGTCATGTGAACGGAGAATGGACATGAAAGATAAGATTAAAAAATTATTTACTAGCAATAGCTATGTGAATGATAAAATTTATAGAATCGCTGGAAATAGAAGAAGAAAGCTTTTGGAGGAAAAAAACAAAATACTGGGACGTCAGGATTATTTAGAGAGTATCGATGACTTAAAATGCTTTAGAAAAGCTGTAAGCGATGATAAAGAAATATTTTTCACCTATGATGCAAATTGGTCAAATGCTCATATATACGGGATCTGGGACTCCATGTTTGGCAACTTTAGTCAATATAAGATTTGTGAAATGCCTTCTGTAGAACATGGTCTTATATTGTATGATGACATTTTTACTGATGTTAGATACACAGGCAGGAAGACGGTGTGTACATTTAGTGACTTTAGAAAAGATATAATTCAAAAGTACAGAAATATTCCAGTATTTACCGTTGGCCCATACATAAATTATGCAAAAGATTTTTACGATCAAGACAAATTGTTAGAATTAAAGAAAAAATTTGGAAGAACTTTATTAGTGTTTCCAACACACTCTACTGATGCATGTTCAATTACTGTTAATCAGCAAAAATTCATTAATATGCTTGAAAATGAAGCAAAAGGTTTTGATACAGTTTTGATAAACACTTTTTGGTGGAATATTAATGATCCATTAACTCAAAAACTTGAAAGTGAAGGCTATAAGATTATATCGTGCGGCTTTAGGGATGATACAAGTTTCTTGCCTAGACTAAAATCATATATAAACTTGGCAGATCAAGTGATAGGTGACAGTGTTGGAACGCATATTGGTTACTGTATAGCACTGAATAAACCATTTAGATATTTTAATCTTAATACTGAAATGAATATTAATGAGTCTGAGAGTAATAAACTTGATTTTGTGACTAAGAATTCAAATAAAATCAAAGAAAGCTTTTTAGACAGCACTTCTATAGGCCAAAAGGAAATTGAAATTTGCAATTATTACTGGGGCAATAATATAAAAAGGACTGAATTGGAATTAAAGTCAATAGCCGAAATGTCAGTAGAACTTACTAGAAATAAGCATGGATATTCTTATAAATCCCTGAGTGATTATCAGAAATTATTGGATAAGTATAAAGCAGAAGATGAGATAAAATATAAATTGCTAAAGCAAGCTATTAAATTTTGAAACTTATAAGTGTGTTCTAAAGTATTTTATATACTTGATAATTCATCAATTCTGTAATATTATATTAAAGTTGCAAAAAAGTGATTGTATTTACAATCACTTTTTTCTTTTAGCAAATGCCGGCCTTTTTAAGAGAAAGTGCTTTGGCGTGCCCTTTAGCATGGAATATGAAAGAGGAAAAAATGAGTAATAAAGAAGATTCAAAAGATTTAGAACTTGATTTAGAATTGGAAGATGAGCCAGTTGGAAAGTCATCCGACAAGACATCAGAAAAGCCTAGCGACAAGCCTGACTCTAAGTCATCCGACAAGCTAGTCAATAAGCTCGTGGATACTGATGATCAGGAAGAAGAAAGTGACGGCGTTATCAATTTCTCAGACCTAGAGTATGAGGATGAGTCGCATAGCCATCACCACCATCATTCACATCATCATCATCACCACAGCTCACGCAAGTCTGAGCCTGAGGAAGAGGATGATTACGATTATGACTTTGATGCCTATGGTGTGCATAGCAGTGATGGACATGGCCATCATCATAGCAGTTCTTCGGATTCATATGGTCATAAGCATAGACATCATCACCACGGCAGCAGATACTATGCAAGAAAAAAGAGAAGGAAGAGAGTTCTTCTTGCAGTTCTCTTGACTCTTGTGGTAATCCTTGCAAGTGCAGGAATTATGGGCTATCACTATTATAAGATAGCAATGGCTGATGCCAAGGTGGCAAAGGCTGAGGTTAATCAGATGAAGGACAATCTCAAGCTCGCGGTCAATGCTATGAAGACCCAGGACACAGAGACTGCTAGCGCAGCTCTTGACCAGGTCGAAGTTCATGAGAATGCAGTAAGAGAGGTCTTAAACAAGCCATTGTGGAAGAAGGCTAGAAAGATTAGCTTCTTTGATAATGATTTTAAGGCAGTAGATGACACACTTGATCTTGTAGATGAGGCGACAACAGAAGTCTTCAGACCGCTTATAGCGCAGTTTGAGGAGTATCCAGTCACAAGCCTCAAGGTAGATAACGGATTTGACGTGGGTAAGCTCAAGGCTTATATGGATCTCACAGATTCATTGACACCTCAGATTCAGTCAGTTGCAAGTAAGATGGAAGTGGTTTCTGATGAATTATCAAAGACCCACTTAAATCTTGATAAAGATGGAAAGATTGCTGAGTATAAGGAAAAGTTACTCACATTAAATACCAGATTCTCTGACTTGACAGAGTATATGCCACTTTTCAAGGCAATAATTGGTGATGGAAGCGATAGATACTACCTCTTTGCTGCTCAGAACTCGTCAGAGGTCAGAGCCTCTGGTGGTTTCCCAGGTTCTATCGGCAATATCTCAATCCAGGATGGAATTCTTAGAGTTGGCGATTTTGAGTCAGTTTATAATGTTTTGTCATATTCAACACCAGCAAGTGCAGGTGTTACAGCACAGGAGAATGAGCTCTTTGCAAACTGGATGAACTATCCAAGAGATGCTTGCTACAACCCAGACTTCTCAAGGGTTGCTAAGGTATGGGCAGAGTCATATAGAAGTGCAAGCGGCAAGAGCGTTGACGGCGTTCTTTCACTCTCACCTGTAATTATCCAGCGCATGCTTGCGGTTTACGGAGAGATCACACTTTCTGATGGCACAAGCCTCAATGGTGACAATGCCACTCAGGTCATAGAGCATGATATCTACTTCAAGTACTTTAATAAAAATACAGAGAACAATGCTTACAGCAATGATATTGCAGACGCTTTATTTGCCGAGACTGCAAAGAAGACAATGGAGCTCTTTACTGAGAACTTCAGAGCTGATGCAGCATCTGACTTCCTTGATATCTTTACTCAGTCAGCTAAGGATAGAACTCTTCTTTTCTGGCTCGCTGATGAGGAAGAGCAGAAGATAGTCGATGATTATGGCTGTTCTGGATCTCTAAACGCAGGCGTGGACAATGCTGTGACAGGAGTTTACTTCTCTGGTTCAGACCCTTCAAAGATGGGCTGGTTCTTCAACCTTGACACAGAGGTTAAAGATTCGGTTAAGAATGCAGATGGCAGTACAACTTACACAGTTACTGCTGTTCTTGGAAATGCCATAGATCAGGCCTCTATCAACCAGGCAGGTGCCTATATCTTGGGTAACTACGGCGGTTCAATCAGGGGCTACGTTCATGTATTTGCCCCAGTTGGAGGAAGTCTCGATGAGATTTCAACAAGCAACGGCCTTGCAATGACTAAGACTAGCTACATGGGCCTTGATACAGCTTATAACCTAGGCGTGCTTATCAATCCATCTAGTCCTATCACAATCACTTACAAGGTTACAACTGCAGCAGGCGTAGATGCTCCACTTGAGGTAGTATCAACACCTACACTTCAGAATTACAGATAATTTATAGCCGAGCTGGGGAAAAACTGGCTCGGTTTTTTATTCCAATTTGATGGCAATTTGATGACAATTTGATGACAATTTGAATTTGCTATCAAACTGTCGATGACTTTTATATTTTCGTTTTATTTAATTTTACTTAATACTTTTATTGTGCTAAAATGTTTCAAGATTGTAGCCTTATTATCAAGGTGGATGGTTGCAAGGAAAAAGGAGAATTATTATGTGTGGAATAGTTGGTTATGTAGGTAAGGAACAGGCAGCTCCTGTCCTTTTAGATGGACTTACAAAACTTGAATATAGAGGCTATGATTCAGCAGGAATCGCAGTCAGAGATGGTGACAAGGATGCAGTAGTTGTTAAGGCTAAGGGCAGACTTGCAGCCTTGAAGGAGAAGACAGATAACGGTAAGACAGTTGTAGGTACTTGTGGTATAGGACACACAAGATGGGCTACCCACGGCGCACCTTCTGAGTTGAATGCTCACCCACATTGTTCAGATGATCACAATGTTGTAGGTGTTCACAACGGAATTATCGAGAATTTTCAGGAATTAAAGGCAAAGCTTTTAAGCCATGATTATAAGTTTTACTCAGATACAGATACAGAAGTAGCAATCAAGCTTATCGACTACTACTACAAGAAGTATGAGCACACACCAGTTGATGCCATCAACCACGCTCTTGTTCGTATCCGTGGTTCATATGCTCTTGCTATCATGTTCAAGGACTACCCAGGTGAGATTTATGTTGCCCGTAAGGACAGCCCTATGATTATTGGTGCTCTTGATGATGGCGCAATCCTTGGATCTGATGTGCCAGCTATTCTTAAGTACACAAGAAAGGTTTACTATATTGGAAACCTTGAGTTAGGACGTCTCACAACAGATGGCATCACTTTCTACAACCTTGATGGTGATGTTATTGAAAAAGAGTTAAAGACTGTAGAGTGGGATGCTGAAGCTGCTGAAAAGGGCGGTTTCGAGCACTTCATGATGAAGGAAATCTACGAACAGCCAAAGGCCGTTAAGGACACATATTCAGCCTACATCAATGATGGAAAGATTGATCTTTCTGCAGTTAAGATTGATGCTGACTTCTTAAAGTCACTTGAACGTATCTATGTTGTAGCCTGTGGCTCAGCTTACCATGTTGGAGTTGTCGGCAAATACGTCATCGAGGAGCTCACTGGTGTCCCTGTTGAGATTGACCTCGCATCAGAATTTAGATACAGAAATCCAAGACTTGTCAAGAATTCAGTTGTAATAGTTATCTCTCAGTCAGGAGAGACAGCTGATTCGCTTGCAGCCTTAAGACTTGCTAAGGACATGGGAATCCCAACACTTGGAATCGTCAATGTTGTAGGTTCATCAATTGCCCGTGAAGCTGATCATGTTATGTACACATACGCTGGCCCTGAAATCGCAGTTGCAACTACAAAGGCATACAGCTGTCAGCTTATAGCAATCTACCTGCTCTCAATTGCACTTGCAAAGAGCAAGGAGACAATAGATGAAGCTAGAGAGAAGAGCCTTCTAGAAGCTATCGAAAACCTTCCAAAGCAGATTGAGAAGATTCTTGATGACAAGGAGAGAATCCAGTGGTTTGCAGCAAAGTACGCTAATGCCCATGATATCTTCTTTATCGGCCGTGGCATTGACTATGCAATTTGCCTTGAGGGTTCACTCAAGATGAAGGAAATCAGCTATATTCACTCTGAGGCATACGCAGCAGGTGAGTTAAAGCATGGAACAATCAGTCTTATCGATCAGGGAACTCTTGTGGTTGGTGTTATGACTCAGGAAGAGCTCTTTGAGAAGACTAGATCTAACATGGTAGAAGTTAAGGCTAGAGGTGCTTACCTTATGGGTCTTACAACATATGGCAACTACAATATAGAGGATACAGTTGAGTTCTCTGTATATGTTCCAAAGACAGAGGAGCTTTTCTCAACAAGTTTGGCAATCATTCCTCTACAGCTTCTCGGCTACTATGTGAGCGTTTCTAAGGGCCTTGATGTAGATAAGCCAAGAAACCTTGCTAAGTCTGTAACTGTAGAGTAAGTCTTTAAATGCAGAGCAAGACTTTAAATGCAGACTTGGTCTCTAACTCTAGAGTAAGGCTTTAACTCTAGACTAAGACTTTAACTTTAGAGTATTTTTTATATCTTATAATCTATAAGCTAAAAAAGTCGTGAAAATAAGTACATAAAGAACAAAAAGGGCCTATAGTCGATTTGTCTATAGGTCTTTTTTTTAGAAAAATGCTATTTAAAAGCCAGATAAATACTAGTCATAATAGGAAGTTGGAAATGTGGGCAGATAAAGAAAAGTTGAAGAGGTCAAGCCTTGATGCCGCGTCAAGTCTTGATGCCGCGTCAAGTCTTGATGCCAGGTCGAGTCTTGATGATGCGTCAAGCCTTGATGATATGTCAAGCAAGAGTAAAGATATGTACTCCTCTGGTAAGTTCGCAAAAAAAGCAGGTGTGACCCTTAGGACTATAAGATATTACGATAAATTAGGCCTTTTGTCGCCATCCTACAAAACTGCTTCTGGCTCAAGGTTTTATAGTGATGCTGACTTGGCCAAGCTGCAGCAAATACTCATATTCAAGTATCTGGGATTCTCACTCGATGAGATAAGACATATGACCTTGCAGAGTCTTGATAAATCAAGCATTTACGAGTCCTTAAAGATACAAAAAAAGCTTGTTTTGGAAAGAATAGATGAGATGCAGGCAGTTTCAAGTGCTATAGACAGGGTGCTTGAAAGTGTGGAAGAAAAAGGCGGAGGCTCAGATATAGATTCAGCTTCGGGAGCTGCGGCAGACAAAATTGAGTGGAATAGCCTGCTTGAGTTGATAAATATGACTTCAGCTGACAGAAGCCTTAAATCTCAGTATGTCAATGCCAGCAATATCATGGCAAGGATAAATTTGCATGAATTTTACTCGACTAACAAGGAAGGTTGGTTTCCTTGGGTTTACCGCATGTGTAAGATAAAACCAAGTATGAAGATTCTTGAGGTGGGATGTGGCAATGGTGCCCTTTGGTCAAAGAATATAGACAAGATCCCGGCTGGTCTGGAAATTACACTCTCTGATATCTCAGAGGGTATGCTCAAAGATGCCAGGGAATCAATCAAAGATGTTAAGTTTGGACCAATCTTTAGCTTTGAATGCCTGGATGCGGCACATTTGCCGTATGCAGACCAAAGCTTTGACCTTGTCGTGGCCAATCATTGCCTCTTTTATTGTGATGATGTGTCTGCCACCATAGCTGAACTGAGGAGAGTTTTGAAAGCAGGGGGCAGGCTTATTGCCTCGACTTATGGCAGGAAGCATATGAAAGAGATTGCCAAACTTGTTCACGATTTTAATCCTAAGATAAATCTATCAAAAGTGGCTCTGTATGAAAGATTTGGCCTTGATGATGGAGATGAGCTCTTTGCTGACTATTTTGATAAGGTTACAAAATTGAAATACGAAGATGAAATATATCTTGAGGATCCAGCACCTCTCATCTCTTATATTCTCAGCTGTCACGGCAATCAGAATGAGCTGATTTTAGGCCATTTTCACGAATTCAAAACATATGTTGAGAAAAATGTTGAGGGCGGCTTTAAGATTAGCAAGGATGCGGGTTTGATTATTGGGGAAGTGAAAAAGGAGAAAAAATGAGAAAATTTTATTTGATAAGCTCTATTGTAATTGATGGACTTTTGTCTTTTCTTTTAATTTTGATGCTCTTTGCACTTGGGGAGGATGAAGGTTACTATACTTTTATTGCTTTTATGACAATGCCTTTGATTACATTGACCTGTATGGCTATAAATATTTTTGGACTTGTGAAAAATCCTAAGATAAGAACTATAATTCTGTCTAAGTGTGGGGCAATATTCACGCTTGCTGGCTTGGGTATGGCATTTTATCCTGACGGAATCTATGCTCTTATTGTATTTTGGTCGATAGCTATCTTGTTTTATGTCATACTTTTTTGTATCAACTATGTCAGCAAGGAAAGACGGAAAACTCATAATGACTCGGACTTTCACGGAAAATATATCTACAAGGCCAAGTGGGCGTGGGATGACGCTGCTTTGGAGTATATGAAAAAGAATGGCATTGCAAGCCTTGAGGACTTGACGGATCAGGACAATGAAGCTATATACCGATACGCTCTCATGCCAATTGTATATCTTTTTTATTGGCTAATTGTCAATGACAAGATGAAGGAGCGTTTTTACAAGGAATATGTGTCTGGCTTTGAAGCTAGACTTTCAGATGGCTCCATCAATAGTTTGGATTTACTCGTGGCAAATATGGACTGCGTCTTTTATGGTGATGACGTTGATGATGGAATCTATGATTTCCTTGAGTCTTATGCTGAGTTGAAATTTGCCAATATCTACAAGGATAAATTAGCATTTGACTATTATGAGGTCTGTGTTAAGCCTCATGGTTATTACTATTGTCTTGATTATGACATAAATGAGCGAGATTTAATGGTCGCTAAGATTTCTGAGGCATATGACAGATGGCTTAAAGTAGGCAAGAATATTCAAAGTTTTGATGACAAAGAAGAAATGTTTGAGCAAAAAAAGCTTAAATTAAAATCAAAAAAATTTGGATGTGAACTCAGCCTTTACGTGGATTGTAAGCTTTTGGCAGATGCAGAAGCTTATGACCAGGCTGCTGCTTCTAAAGATTCAGGCTATCAAGTTGCAGGCTATCAAGATGCTAATCAGGACCAGCTGCCAGCTTGTATTGACGAATACGCTAAGGCATGTCTTGCTGACTTTGATGGACTTGATGAATTTGAGCTCAATAGAATTGATAGGCTTTTTGCTGATATATATGGGGATTCGCTTAAGGGTCATGTCTTAGACCAAATTCATCTGGATTCCATATATATTTATAAAAGGCAGAATAATGACAGGACAGCTTACGTTCTTACTGGCGAGGCGGATTTTGAGGAAGAACACGGCATAAGCATCTATATCAGGGATGGAGTGGTTTTCCATACTGCTTTTTCCTATGATTTTGATGAGTTATATACTGAAGATTTGAAGCTTATGTATGAGATAGCTAAGTTGAGACTTGAAGATATCAAGAGCATGGAAGAGGTTCTAAAGCTTGAGTCCAAGGGTATTTTGGTCAAGGAACTCTTGTGGCCAGAGGATTTGGGCGGCCAGAATGATTCAAAGAATGTAATCTATATGCCGGCTCTGCTCTTACCTCTCAAGAGGAAGATAGATGAGAGAATCAGGGCGATTAGGGCTATGGGTTTGGACTCATATGTTTATCAGGTGATTTACTATGATGATAAGTTTCCATTTGTTCCTCAGCATATTAGCGTAAGACAGGACTGTGAGCCATCCAAGGCAGAATTTGGCTTTTGGATTAGCGTCTGGCAGTAGGGCAGAGCTGAAAAATAGAATTATAAAATAATAAAATTTAAAAAAACTCTTGCAGGTGACGTAAGGTCACCTTGTATGATATAATGGCTTCGAAAAAGACAGAAGAATGTTTTGCATTCAAAAAAGAGAATATAAAAAACACTTATGGAGGTATTTCTATGAACATCGTAGTTACTGGTGGCGCTGGTTTTATCGGAAGCAATTTCGTCTTCCACATGCTTAATACATATCCAGATTACAGAATTGTGTGTATCGACGCACTCACTTATGCTGGTAATCTTTCAACACTTGAGCCTGTTATGGGAAATCCTAATTTCCGTTTCGTAAAGCTTGATATCTGTGATAGAGAGGGAGTTTACAAGCTTTTCGAGGAAGAGAAGCCTGACATCATTGTAAACTTCGCAGCTGAGTCTCACGTAGATCGTTCTATTGAGAATCCTGAGATTTTCCTTCAGACAAATATTATTGGAACAGCAGTACTTATGGATGCTTGCCGCAAGTATGGCATCAAGAGATACCATCAGGTATCTACAGATGAGGTTTATGGAGATCTTCCAATTGATCGCCCTGATCTCTTCTTCCATGAGGACACTCCAATCCATACATCAAGCCCATACTCTACATCAAAGGCTTCTGCTGACTTGCTTGTAAATGCATATCACAGAACATATGGACTTCCTGTTACAATTAGCCGTTGCTCTAACAACTATGGTCCTTACCAGTTCCCAGAGAAGCTCATTCCACTTATGATTGCAAATGCTCTTGCTGACAAGAAGCTTCCTGTATACGGCGAGGGACTTAATGTTCGTGACTGGCTCTATGTTGAAGATCACTGCAAGGCTATTGACCTTATCATCCACAAGGGCACAGTTGGTGAGACATACAACATTGGTGGCCATAACGAGATGAAGAACATCGATATCGTTAAGCTTATCTGTCAGGCTCTTGATAAGCCAGAATCACTTATCGAGCATGTTACAGACCGTATGGGACATGACCAGAGATACGCTATCGATCCTACAAAGATTCACAGCGAGCTTGGTTGGCTTCCAGAGACTATGTTTAAAGATGGTATCAAGAAGACAATTCAGTGGTATCTTGACAATAAAGAGTGGTGGGAGAATATCATCAGCGGTGACTACCAGAACTACTATAATGAAATGTATGGCAAGAAGGAAGTTATCGACTAAGTGCTAAAAAGCTAATTTTCACTTATGATTTATTGAGCATAGATTATTCGCTTATCTAATTATTTAATTATCTAATTGTCTAATTATTTAATTATCTGATTATCTAATTATTTAATTATCGATTTATCAACTTATTTAATTATCGAATTCTTGGGCGAGGGGCATATAGGCCTGACTCGCCCTCTTTAGGAGGATTTTATGAAGGGTATTATTCTTGCAGGTGGTGCAGGCACACGTCTCTATCCACTTACTATGGTTACAAGTAAGCAGTTGCTTCCAGTTTATGACAAGCCAATGATTTATTATCCATTGTCAACACTTATGTTAGCTGGAATTCGTGATATTTTGATTATATCTACACCGGAGGATACTCCAAGATTTGAGTCTCTTCTTGGCGATGGTAAGCAGTTTGGAATCAACCTTTCATACAAGGTTCAGCCATCTCCAGACGGCTTGGCTCAGGCCTTCATACTTGGCGAGGAGTTCATAGGCAATGATGCTTGTGCTATGGTACTTGGAGATAATATTTTCTACGGTAACGGATTTGGAACTGTATTGAGAAATGCGGCAAAGGATGCGAACGAAGGAAAAGCTACTGTTTTCGGTTACTATGTTAACGACCCAGAGAGATTCGGAATCGTAGAATTTGACGAGGATGGAAAGGCTATCTCAATCGAGGAAAAGCCTGCATGCCCTAAGTCAAATTACGCTGTTACAGGACTTTACTTCTACCCAGCTGGTGTTTCAAAGAAGGCTGGCCAAGTTAAGCCATCAGCTCGTGGAGAGCTTGAAATCACTACACTTAACGATATGTATCTTCAGGAGGAGAAGCTCAATGTTCAGCTTCTCGGTCGTGGCTATGCTTGGCTTGATACAGGTACAATGGCAAGTCTTCTTGAGGCTGCTAATTTTGTTGAGATGATTGAGACTCGTCAGAGTATCACCATCTCAGCACCTGAGGAAATTGCCTATATCAATAAGTGGATTGATAAGAATCAGCTTGTTGATTCTGCGACAAAGTATGGAAAGAGCCCATATGGAGCTCATTTAAAGGCAGTTGCAGATGGTAAGGTTAAGTATTGATAATTGACTCACAATTGAGGATTTATCCGTGTGAGATGGAATTGAATTAAGTATTGTGAAGATATAGAAAGAAGGATTTTATGGGACAGATTACTGTTGAGAAGAATGTTGGTGGCATTGAGGGACTTTGCGTGATACAGCCAGCAGTTCACGGCGATGAGCGTGGATATTTTATGGAGACTTACAACGAGAATGATATGAAGGAAGCTGGCTTTGACATTAAGTTTGTTCAGGACAACCAGTCTATGTCAACAAAGGGAGTACTTAGAGGACTTCATTTCCAGAAGAATTTTCCACAGTGTAAGCTTGTAAGGGCTATCAGAGGTACAGTTTTTGATGTTGCAGTTGATTTGAGATCTGATTCTAAGACATACGGCAAATGGTATGGAGTAGAACTCTCTCAGGAGAACAAGAAACAGTTCCTTATACCTGAAGGTTTTGCGCATGGATTTCTAGTTCTTACTGATGAGGCAGAGTTCTGCTATAAAGTAAATGACTTTTGGCATGCTAACGACGAGGGTGGTTTGGCTTGGAATGATCCTGAGATTGGCATTGAGTGGCCACATCTTGAGGGTAGTTACTCAGGCAGTGCTTCAGGTGAAGGCTACAGCCTTGATGACGGCACAAAGCTTAACTTGTCAGACAAGGATACAAAGTGGCTGGGCTTAAAGGATACTTTTAAGTTCTGATTTATATCCTGGGTAAACTCCTGATTTATAAATAGTTTCTGAAAAATAATATTTCAAAACATTTGACATATCTATATGAATATTATATACTTATTATAGTTTTAAAGTATATCTTAAGTCTTTACAATTTTCAGGAGACTCTTAAGTAGACATATTTCTATTCATTTTTTTTTCCTTCTGCCAGGGACATAGTCCCTGGCTTTTTTTATTGAAATGCAAATCTATAATTTTATTTTTTTGCTTTAAAAGAGTCACTGACCTGATCTAGAAATTTTCTCGCTATAGGAGTGAAAGTCTGCTACTTGTTCCAATCCTTCGCTTTTATGTAAACATAATGTAAAAATATTGTTAAAAAACCCGCCAATAGTCTTTTGACTCAAAAAAACATTTCGAAAATAGGCATCTCTATGGTAAAATAATAATAAGTTTATGTAATTCTAAAGTGAAGAGATTACTTAAGTTTATATGATTCCTTTTTTGCAGCTAGTTAGTGACAAGAATAGGTAATGCTTATGAAAAAAAATAGAATTTTAGATTGGATTTTTCCAAGTGTGGATCAAGATACACAATTTTTAATAGATAGATATAATGTTAGAAATATTCATAATATCAGTCTTATTGTCGGAATTATTGAGGGAATTACGGCTCTAATTCTTTTAATTACGAGTAAGGGCATCGTATCTGGTAGCTATGCCAGTTTTTATAGTGTATCTTTCTGTGCACTCTTTTTCATAGCAATGTTTTTTATTACAAAGAGTCTCCTAAGACCAGGTCATAAACTGGAACATATTAGAACAACTTTGATGATAGTGGCTTTTATCTTTATCATAGATTTGTGGGGAATGGCAGCATCGATTAGAAACTATAAGTTGGGAAAACAGATGTTGACCTTCTATGCGGTTCAGGTTATAACCATCTGCTTTGTGATTTTGCCAAGTTACATAAGCTGGTTATTGATCATCATCACATATAGCATTCTCTACACTCTTCTTTTTTTATATGATAGGGCGGCTTCAATTCTTGTAGCAAATTATGCAATATTTATCCTTGTTGAAGCATTTGGATCATCAGCACTCTATAAGATACATTTGGAGTCTTTTGGTTATCAAGCTCGTCTGGACAGGTTAAATGTAGAACTTAAGAATTCATCAGACCATGATATGCTCACAACTATGCTCAATCGCAGAGCTTTGAAGAGTCAGTTCGAACAGTATTACAAAAAAACAGTGTCTGTCATGATGGTAGATATAGACTATTTTAAAAGATTCAATGATGAATACGGACATCAGATGGGCGATAAGGTTCTAAAACAGTTTTCAGGACTTATCATAGATAATTTTGGAGAAGAAAATTGTTTTAGAATCGGTGGCGATGAGTTTTTAGTAATAATGCCTGAATATGATATTAAGGCATTTGAAAAGTTAGTGCATAGCTGGAAGGAAGAACTCAAAAATATGAAGATTGACGGCTTGGTTGGCAGTATAAGCTGCAGTATTGGCTATGTGTCAGGTAAGCCTGAGGATGACACTCAGATTCGCGAATTGATAGATATAGCGGATAGAGAGTTGTATAAAGACAAGAATAATCGAAAGAAGCAAGAGGGTTAGGATGAAAACAGCGGTAATTACAGGCACAAGTTCTGGTATAGGCTTGAGTCTTGCTAGAAATATGCTTGAGGCGGGATATAGGGTGTACGGTTTTGCGAGAAGCGAGAGCAATGCTGAACTTGCAGCTTATAATGAATATCGCCATCTGAGTCTTGATTTGACTCAGACCCATGAATTGAAGAAGGCAGTTGATTCCATACTTTCAGATAAGGACTCACAGGTAGAAATCTTGGTCAACAATGCAGGTATAGGCAGATATGGACTGCATGAGACTTTGAGCTCAGAGGATATAATTGCTATGACTGAGACCAATCTTATGGTTCCTATGCTCATGACTTCTTGGTTTTTAAAGGGTTTTAAAAAGAATGGCGGAAGCATAGTCTTTGTAAGCTCTGTGACTGCGGATAAGATTAACACTCATGGCTGTGCATATGGTGCCACAAAGGCAGGCCTGTCAAGCTTTGCCAGAAGTCTTTTCGACGAATGCAGAAAATACGGCGTAAGAGTTCTTGAAGTAGAGCCAGATATGACTGACACTAATCTTTACAGAGATGCAGATTTTACTGCTGATAAGAGCCAAGGGGCTCACCTGACTGCTGACTTTGTTGCAGATGCAATTATGAAGGCTATTAGTTTGGAGGAGGGTCAGTTGGTGACCAGACTTGTTCTCCAACCTCAGCTCCACAGGATAGCTAAAAAACAAGCAGAGCCAGAAAAAAAGGATCAAGCTGAGAATAAAGCAGAGCCTGAAAAGAAAAAAGAGGCAAAAGAAGCTAAAAAGGTGTATACTAAGGCCTATGCATTTGTCGATGGCTCTTTTAATGCTACTACAAGTGTCTATGGTTATGGGGGCTTCCTGGTGGCAGACGGTGATAAGTTTGAACTGATGGGAAGCGGCTCAGATCCAGAGATGGCCTCAATGAGAAATATTTCTGGTGAGATAGGCGGCAGTGTGGCTGCAATTGAGAAAGCACTTGAACTAGGCATCGCAGAGCTTGATATATACTATGATTACATGGGAATTGAAAAGTGGGCGACTGGCGAGTGGAAGCGCAATAAGAGCGGTACAATAGCATATCACGATTACATCATATCGGTTAAAGACAGGATAAAGCTTAACTTTATCAAGGTTAAAGGCCACTCAGGAATAGAGGGCAATGAACTGGCTGATAAGATGGCTAAAAAGGCAGTAGGTTTGCTCTAAAAGGATAAGGGGCAAGAGTCCATTGTCTGCTATAAAAAGATAAAAAGGCAAGGAAGATTACTGATTTTCCTGGCTTTATTATATGCCAAAAGGCATCAAATTCTTTCCAGATTCACATCTTGAATCAAGAATAATTAACTAGGAGGATTTATTTTGGAACTTCAGATTTTACATTGGTTTGAGTCACTTCACACACCTGTACTTAACTACATAATGTACGGTATTACATGTTTAGGAGATAAGGGAATCTTTTGGATTTTGCTCACACTTGCAGCTCTTCTCTGTTTTCCAAAACAGTACAGAAAAGCAGGACTTACAATGCTTATTGCGCTTGTATTTTCAGTAGTTATGTGTAATGGAGTTATGAAGAACGCTTTCCAGCGT
This sequence comes from uncultured Lachnospiraceae bacterium, assembly GCA_947164605.1. Taxonomy (GTDB): domain Bacteria; phylum Bacillota; class Clostridia; order Lachnospirales; family Lachnospiraceae; genus CAMUXE01. The sequence goes on from CAMUXE010000002.1 coordinate 32,324, forward strand.
GTAAGACCGTTTAACGTGGATCCAACATTTGAAAACTTATTCGGAATATTTGCCACAATAGATGACTGGTCATTCCCATCAGGACACACATCAGCTTCTTTCGCTGCTGCCGTTGCCCTTTTTATGTGGTATAAGAAAGAGGGAGCATATGCCCTTGTCTTGGCTGCCTTGATTTCAATTTCAAGACTCTATCTCACAGTTCACTATCCAACAGATGTACTTGTGAGCCTTATCCTTGGTTCACTCTACGGAGTTATTGCTTACGTAATCACTATATTTATCTTTAGAAAAAGCAAAAAAATACATGCTGTTTTCGAAGGAAAGAAGCCATATAAGTATCTTTTTGCAAAGAGTAAAAAGGAATCTAAATAATGCTTGTTCTTATTGAGGATACGATTTTAGCTAGCGTTAAGCTATTGCCTTTTCTTTTTCTGACATTCATTCTGATGGACTATGTTCATCAGAAGCCTAGCGCTAGGGTAAAAGAAATAATAAAGTCTGTAAGCAAAAGTGGTCCCTTTATTGGTACACTTTTTGGTTTATTGCCAGGTTGTGGTTTTGCCGTTGCCGCGGCAAATCTTTACTCAGGCAATCTCATAACGGTTGGAACTTTAATCGCTGTCTTCCTCGCAACCAGTGATGACATGTTATCTGTCTTGATTGATACCCAGGTAGATACATCCCTCATACTTCTACTATTAGGATTTAAGCTGGTTTGCGCTGTCTTTTTTGGTTACATCATTGATGCTTTTGCTAAGCACAGCAAAAAGCAACCAATAGAGGGCTATGAGGCTGGCCTTAAAGTCTTATTTTCGAAAGATGGCCTTAGCGACAAACATGGCCTTTTTTTAACTGGCTTTTTAAGAAGTTTAAAAGTAGAAGCTTATATATTGATTTTCAATTTCCTTGCAAATCTGGCTTTTTACCTCTTGGGTCAGGAGAATATTATAAAATCCTTGCCAAATATTCCTTTATTGGAAACTCTTATATCAACACTTGTTGGAATCCTGCCATCTTGCCATATATCTGTGTATGTCACGGTGGGATATCTGAAAAAGTTGATAACATTTGGCTCTACTATGGCTGTCTTGATCGCTGGATCAGGAGCTGGAACCCTGGTTCTTATTAAACAGAATCGCTCAGCCCTTGATACTATTAAGATAATAGCAATGATTCTTTTTATAGCAATCTGTGCAGGTGCCATGATAGATGGAATGTTGACGATGGCTGTCTAGAAGCGGCATATGCAAATGTATCTTTAGATGTCTGAAGATTTGATAACTCAAATAATTAATGATTATTATAGCCTGCCCTTAGAGGCAGGTCTTTCAAAAGGAGGAATTATCATGATTTTACCTGAGGTGAAAATTGGACTTGTTGCAGTTTCAAGGGATTGCTTCCCTGAGGAACTTGCGGTAAATCGAAGAATGGCTGTAATTCAAGCATATGAGCAAAATTATGGCAATGATGGCGAGATTTACGAGTGCCCTATTTGCATAGTTGAGAGTGAAATTCATATGCGACAGGCTATAGAAGATCTTGAAAAAGCAGGCTGTAATGCACTTTGCGTATATCTTGGAAATTTCGGACCTGAGATTTCAGAGACAATGCTTGCTGCAAACTTTAAGGGCCCAAAGATGTTTATGGCCGCAAGTGAAGAGTCTTGCCAAGATGGTGGACTTGTTCAGGGAAGAGGAGATGCCTACTGTGGTATGCTCAATGCCAGCTACAATCTCAATCTTCGAGGTGTGAAGGCTTATATACCTGAAAATCCAGTTGGAGATCCTAAAGAGTGTGCTAAGATGCTTCATGATTTCCTTCCTATAGCAAGAGCCCTTGTGGGAGTGAGCCAGCTTAAGATTATTAGCTTTGGTCCAAGACCAAACAACTTTCTTGCTTGCAATGCGCCAGTTTGGCAGCTTTATCAGTTGGGCATTGAAATCGAGGAAAATTCAGAACTTGATCTTTTTGAAGCATATAATAAGCATGAGCACGATTCCAGGATAGAGCAGGTAGCTTCGGATATGGCTCAGGAGCTAGGCAGTGGAAATAATAAACCTGAAATCTTAAATAAGCTTGCCCAGTATGAGATAACCCTTCTTGACTGGGTTGAGGCTCATAAGGGAGATAAAAAGTATGTGGCAATCGCCGGCAAATGCTGGCCTGCATTCCAAACTCAGTTTGGTTTTGTGCCTTGTTATGTAAACTCAAGACTTACAGCAATGGGAATACCGGTTTCGTGCGAGGTAGATATATATGGTGCTCTCAGTGAGTTTATAGGACAGGCAGTCAGCTCAGATATTGTGACTCTTCTTGATATAAACAACACAGTACCTAAGGATATGTTTGACAGCAAGATTGACGGCATCTATAGCTATAAAGATGTGTGGGATGGCGATAAGGAAAAGGCCTATAAGGCCACAGATGTCTTCATGGGCTTCCATTGTGGAAATACAGCATCGTGCAAACTAAAAAAGCCACAGATGAAGAATCAGATGATTATGGCCAGAGCCCTTCCTGAGGAGGTCACATATGGAACCCTTGAGGGCGATATTGTGCCAGGCAAGATAACATTCTTCAGACTTCAGTCTACAGCCGATGCTAAGCTTACAGCCTATATTGCAAACGGTGAGGTCCTTCCATGTGACACTATGTCCTTTGGCTCAATCGGTATCTTTGCAATACCTCAGATGGCTAGATTTTACAGATACTATCTGATTCAGAAGAACTTCCCTCACCACGGGGCTGTTGCTTTTGGACATCACGGTAAGGCCCTTTTTGAAGTCTTTAAGTTGCTTGGAGTAGAAGAAATTGGTTTTAACAGGCCTGAAAATATGCTCTATGCAGATGAGAATCCATTTAAGTTTTAACAATTTAATCTGATTATAAATCGAGGCGAAATATGAACTATATTGGTGTTGATTTAGGAACTTCAGCTCTCAAGCTTTTACTTGTAGATGAGCATGGAGGAAAAATAAAAGAATTAAGCAGGGAATATCCTATATATTTCCCTCACAGTGGCTGGTCAGAGCAAAATCCAAAGGATTGGCTTGATGCAGTGATTTCAGGCTTGAAAGAAATGCTTGAGGATCAGGATCCTGCTACAATAGGTGCTATCAGCTTTGCTGGGCAAATGCATGGTTTAGTCATACTTGATGATAAGGACCAGGTCATCAGGCCTGCAATACTATGGAATGACGGCAGATGTGAGGACGAGTGTCAGAGACTGAATGAAGGTTTAGGACTCGATGCCCTTATAGACAATACGGGAAATATAGCATTTGCCGGATTTACAGCTCCTAAGTTGCTCTGGCTAAGAGAGCATGAGAGAGAAAACTATGACAGAATAAGCAAGGTCATGCTTCCGAAGGATTATCTTGTGTATACCTTGTCTGGGGTTCATGCAACAGATGTGTCAGATGCTTCAGGCATGCTCCTTTTTGATGTCAAAAATAGGAAGTGGTCAGAAACTATGCTTGAGATAGTGGGGCTGAAAGAAGAGCAGATGGCCAAGGTATATGAGAGCTACCAGTCTGTGGGCTATGTCAAAAAGACTATTTCAGATATGACAGGCCTGTCTACTTCAACAAAGGTTGTGGTTGGAGCTGGAGACAATGCAGCGGCGGCAGTTGGAACTGGTGTTGTCAGGGAGGGAGATATGAATCTTTCTCTTGGCACAAGCGGAACTCTCTTTATAGCCAGTGACAATTACCTTAGAGACTCTAGTGGGGCCATGCACAGCTTCTGTCATGCAAACGGCAAGAACCATCTTATGGGCTGCATTTTGTCAGCTGCATCGTGCAATAAGTGGTGGATGGACAAGATTCTTGAGACAAGTGATTATGGGGCTGAACAGGCTAGGATTGCTGATGAGCACTTGGCTGACAATAAGGTCTTCTTTTTGCCATATCTGATGGGCGAGCGCACCCCTCACAATGATACTGATGCAAGAGCTGCATTTCTTGGAATGTCTATGGATACAACAAGAGAAGAGATGACCCTTGCAGTATTGGAAGGAGTTGCATTTGCCCTGAGAGATTGCTTGGAGTTGGCAAAAAAAGACGGGGCTAGTCCTACAAGCTCCATGATTAGCGGTGGCGGGGTCAAAAGTGAGCTCTGGCTGAAAATCGTGGCCAATGTTTTGCATATGAAGCTCACAGTGCCAGAAATCTCTGAGGGACCATCCTTGGGAGCTGCAATTCTGGCCGCTGTGGGCAATAAGGAATATAGAAGCGTTGAGGAAGCTGCTAAAAAAATTGTCGGCGTGAGCAGGACGATTGAACCAGATCCTGAGCTTGAGGCTAAGTATGATGAGAAATATAAGGTCTATAAGGCCATATATCCGGCTTTGAAGGATCTTTACAAGTCTATGAAATAAAGATATAAATAGACAAGCAGATAAATAGATAAATTAAGAAAAGAAGGTATGAAAATGAAAGCATGGGAGAAAAATGTAAGAAAGGTTGAACCTTATGTCCCAGGTGAACAGCCAAAAATAGATGGTATTATCAAACTCAATACCAATGAGAATCCATATCCACCAAGTGAGAAGGTAATGGAGGCCTTGAAGGCACTTGAAAATGATAAGATGCGTCTCTATCCTGATCCAGAAGCTGTAGAACTTCGCGATGAGATTGCAAAGAAGTACGGCACAAAGAGGGAGAATGTTTTTGTGGGTGTCGGCTCAGATGATGTAATATCTATGTGCTATATGACTTTCTTTAACTCAGACAAGCCAATCCTCTTCCCAAATATATCTTATTCATTCTATCCGGTTTGGGCTGATGTACACAAGGTTCCATACAAGGAAGTTGAGGTTGGACCTAACTTTGAGATTATAGTGGACACATTCAAGCAGGAGAATGGTGGAATTATCTTCCCTAATCCAAATGCTCCAACTGGTCTTAGCTTGGGCCTTGATGCTATAGAACAGATAGTTGCCTCTAATCAGGATTCGGTTGTTATCGTGGATGAGGCTTATGTTGATTTTGGCACAGAGTCTGCCTTAAAGCTTGTAGACAAGTATGACAACCTCCTCGTTGTTCAGACTTACTCTAAGTCAAGATCACTTGCTGGTATGAGAATAGGCTTTGCTATCGGTAATGTAGCCCTTATCAATGCTCTTAACGATGTTAAGTTCAGCTTTAACTCTTACACAATGAACTACACTTCAATCAAGCTTGGCGTGGCAGTTATGGATGATTGGGACTATTTTGAAGAGACCAGAAAAAAGATTATTGCAACTCGTGAGCGCTCAAAGGAAGAGTTGACAAAACTTGGCTTTACTTTCCCAGATTCTAAGGCTAACTTTATCTTTGCCAGCCACAAGACAGTAAAGGCAGAATATATATTTGACGAGCTCAAGAAGAGAAAGATTTATGTAAGATACTTTAAGAAGCCACTTATAGACTCTTATTTAAGAATTACAATTGGCACAGATGAGGCTATGGATAAGCTTTTTGAGGCATTAAGAGAAATAGTTGCCTGATTGCCAAGATTTATATGATTTTAAGTGTGATATTATGATTCCGTTTGAACAGCGCAATTTTCACAAGGAATTGCTAAAAGAATTGGATATAATCGCAAAGGAAGAAGGGGCACATGTGCTTCTTCATTCTTGTTGTGCGCCTTGCTCGACTGTCTGCATAGAGCTCCTCTCCCAGTATATGCCAGTGACTGTCTTTTACTATAATCCAAACATAGATGACGAGGCAGAATACAGGAAGAGAGTTGAGGAGGAGATTAGATTTATCAAGGAATTCCCGACAAAACACAAGGTGGATTTTATTGAGGGCAAGCACGATGTCGAGAGCTTTTACAGGATTGCCGCGGGCAGGGAAGACTGTAAGGAGGGTGGCCAGAGGTGCTTTTTGTGTTACAGGCTAAGACTAGAAGAGACAGCTAAGGTGGCTCAAAGTCTTAAGATTCCTTACTTTGCAACAACTCTCACTCTGAGCCCTATGAAGAAAAGCTTTGTTTTAAACAAGATTGGCCTGGCTCTTGAGCGCTTTTATGATGTCAAGTATCTGTGCTCAGATTTCAAGAAGGCAGGTGGCTTTAAGAGGTCGCTAGAATTGAGTGAGCAGTACTGCCTCTATCGCCAGAATTTCTGTGGCTGTAAATATTCAAAAACTAATGAAAATTAAAACATTCTTTATAATTTAGATAGGATAGTATGCTATAATATCCTTATAAATGGGCTTGTAATACGGATTTGGGTATTAAAAGCAATGTGAATTTGAAGGCAAAAAGTAAGGAAAGCTAGGAAAGCTAGGAAAGTGAGGAAGAAAAATATGAGTAAAAAAGGTGGATTATTAAAGGCAATAGTTGGCGTGGCAGCACTTGCCACAGCAGCTAAGGTTGGTTACGATAAGTACAAGAAAACAAAGGAAGACTATGTAAGGGAAGAAGAAGACAGTATCGATGCTGAAATCAAGAAGTACAATGCTATCTTCGAGAAGAAGGTTATTGAGGTTGAGGATGAGGAGTTTACTGGCTGTGAGATGAAGGCTGTAGGCGCAAGAACTGTTCTTGATTTAGGCCTTGCTGTTTTTGAGAAGGATGTATATATCAGTCTTGAGGCTATCAACAGCTTAGTTTCTATCATAATCCCAGAGGGCGTAAATGTTGCATGTGACATCTCAAGAACTGTATGCCGTGTTAAGAACCTCGTTGAGAATAATGAGGAAGATGGAACTCACACAGTTTACATAATCGGTAAGGCTACAGGAAGCAATATTGAGATTCTTCCAGTAAATTTCTATATCGATGACGATGATGATTTTGAGGATGAGGAAACATTTGTCTCTAACTATAAGTCAGACAGCGAAGATAAGGAAGCTGAACTCGCTTCTGAAGCTGCTGAAGTTGCTGCTTCTGCTTCAAAAACTGCTTCAGATTCAAAAACTGCCTCAGAGTCTGTTTCAGAGTCTGTTTCAGAGTCTGTTTCAGAGTCTGCTTCTGCTTCAGAGCCAGCTGCAAAGGATTCACTTGATTCTTTCCCATTTGGCACAGAAGAGGAATAAGTACAGATAATAAGTACAGAAAATAAGTACAGAAAATAAGACCTTTAGGACTTTAATTTCTTTTATAATTAATCAAATTAGTTATCTTAATGTCTTAAATAGACTTGACAGAGGTCTTTGTCTGTGTTAATTTATGGTACATAATATTTAAAGTCGACGAACAAGAGAGTAGCATTAAAGTTGAGTCACAGAGAGCTGGGTATGGTGGAAACCGGTACAAGATTTTATTGTGAATGGGCTTGGGAGATGCAAGAGCAAAAGCAGCAGGTCTGTGAGTAGCCTTTGACGTGTCCTCACGTTACAGGGGAAGGATATTATTTAGTATCTGAGATGAGTTTGGAAACTTTTGTTTTCAAAGAAAAAAGGGTGGCACCACGATTATTCGTCCCTGACAGGAATTATCCTGTCAGGGGCTTTTTTATTATAATCCGGTCCCTTTGCTCAGAAGTAATTGCAAGGAGGATGGATTATGCAGACAGAAAGCAAGAAAAAAAGAATTCTTAAGGCTTACAAAAAGACAGTGAGCATCGTAAATGAGCAGGCAATTGAGCTCTATCAGAATTTAGGTCAGGACCATATAGGTTTCCTCATGGAGTCTACAGACAAGGAAAATGGAAAGTACACTTTCATGGGAGTTGACCCAGAAGAAATTATTCAATCAGACAAAAATTCCCTAGTAATTAAGGATTTAAATGGCAAGCTCATAAGAAGGATTGAGGGTAATCCTCTTGAGGCTCTCAAAAACTACTACGATGAGTTCGAAATCAGAAAAGAAGACAGCGAGTTAGAATTTGCCGGAGGCTTGGTTGGAAGCCTGGGATACGACTTTATCAAGTATTCAGAGAAACTTCCAGATGAAAATCCTGATAAGATTGGCATTGAGACTATACAGCTTATGCTTGCAAGCAGATTTATCGCTATAGATCACGAGGCAGAGACTATCACAGCTATTGTTCTTGATGAGGATAGCGAAGAGGGCAAGAGAAGAGCCCTTAAAAAGGCCAATGAGCTCATTGATGCGGCAAGAAGCAATAAGAGCCAGGGCTTGGCTGATGATAAGAAGGACTTTGTCAAGGACGGCAAGATCATCGAGAAGACAGACAGTCTTGAGCAGTACTCAAAAAAGGTTGAAAAGATTAAGGAGTATATCAAGGAGGGACATATCTTCCAGACAGTTCTCTCTCAGAGATGGACTATAAGCACTAAGAGAAGTGGATTTGAGCTTTATCAGGAGCTAAGAAGACTTAACCCATCGCCTTATCTTTACTATTATAATTTTGGGGATTTTGAGATTATCGGTTCTTCACCAGAGATGGTAGTAAAGGTTTCTGAGTCTAAGGCTTATACATGTCCTATCGCAGGAACTAGACGAAGAGGACATGATGAAGCTGAGGATTTAAGACTTGAAGAAGAGCTTATGGCAGATGAGAAGGAGAGAGCTGAGCATGTAATGCTGGTGGATCTCGCGAGAAATGATATGGGTAGAATCTCAAAGATTGGCACTGTCAAGGTTACTGATTTTATGAAGATTCAGAGATACTCACATGTAATGCATATAGTATCCCTGGTTGAAGGTAGAAAAAGGGAGAATGCTCATCCATGGGATATTCTTTCTACTTTCCTTCCTGCGGGAACACTTTCAGGAGCTCCAAAAATCAGGGCTATGGAAATTATAGATGAGCTTGAAGAGGTTAAGAGAGGCCTTTACGGCGGTGCTACCGGCTACATGGCATTTGACGGAAATATGAATTTCTGCATTACAATTAGAACCATGATTAAGAAGGGCGAGAATGTTTATCTTCAGGCAGGTGCTGGAATAGTTATGGATTCAAAGCCTGAACTTGAGTACAAGGAATGCTGCAATAAGGTTATGGCTCTTGCTAAGACTTTGGTAGAGGAGGAAAACTTATGATTTTACTTATAGATAATTATGACTCATTTACATACAACCTTTACCAGTTTATAGGTACTTTTAACAGCGATATCAAGGTTGTCAGAAACGATGAGATAAGCCTTGATGAGATAGATGCGCTTGATCCTGAAAAGATAGTCATTTCTCCAGGCCCTAAGAGCCCTTCAGAAGCTGGAATTTGCATGGATGTAATTAAGAAGTATCTTGATAAGAAACCTATCCTTGGAATATGCCTGGGACATCAGTGCATAGGACAGGCTTTGGGCGCTACAGTCTCACATGCAAAGACTATATGCCATGGAAAGCAGTCTCTTATAAGTCATGATAAAGATGGGGTTTTTACGGGAATTGACAGTCCGGTTAAGGTTGCAAGATATCACTCCCTAGCCATCATAGAGGACACTTTGCCTGATTGCCTTAAGGTCATCGCAAGAACTGATGACGGCGAGATTATGGCGGTCAGACATAAGGATTATCCAGTGGTTGGACTTCAGTTCCATCCGGAATCAATCTATACAGACCATGGCAAGAGAATGATCGAGAATTTTGTCAATGGTCTTATATAGTAGGAGGACTTATGATTTTAGACGTTATTGTTGAAGATAAGAAAAAAAGGCTGATTGAGGATAAGGCTCGCGTAAGTGAGGCTGATATGAAGAAGGCAGCACTTGAGTGCGATAGAGTTTCTATCAGCTTTGAGGCTGCTCTGTCAAAGCCGGGTTTGTCCATCATCGGAGAATTTAAGAAAGCTTCTCCAAGTCGTGGAAATATGGATGTCAAGGTTGACCTTGATGAGAGAATCAGCCAGTACAATGAGGCGGTTGATGCTATATCTTGCCTTACTGAGCAGGATCACTTTTTTGGAAGTGTTGATTATCTTAAGAAAATTAGAGAGAATTCTAACTTACCTATCATACGCAAGGATTTTGTAATAGACGAGTATCAGATATATGAGGCTAAGCTTATAGGTGCTGATGCAATCCTTCTTATAGCTGCAATTCTTGATGATGAGACTTTTAAAAAGTTTTATGATCTGGCTTACAGTTTAGGACTTGATGTCCTCTGTGAGGTTCACGATGAGGAAGAGTTGAGCAGAGTCCTCAATCTTGATTGTAAGATTATTGGAATAAACAACAGAAATCTCAAGGATTTCACAATTTCTCTTGATACAACTATAAGACTTGCGGCTTTAATTCCTGCAGGTCATATCATAGTTACTGAGTCAGGAGTGCTCACTGATGACGATATCAGAGTGCTTAAGGCCAGTAAGGCTGATGCCTTACTTATAGGTCAGGCTTTGATGGAGGCGGAAAATCCATGTCAGAAGGCTAAGGGTCTTAAAGAGGTCTATGATGGACGATAAGATTTATGCCAGCGCAGCTAAGAAGGGCGCAAAAATCTGTGGTATAGTAAATGAACACGATGCAAGGTCTGTGGCTGCACTGAAGCCTGAATTTATGGGTTTTGTGCTTTACTTTCCTAAGTCTAAGAGAAATCTTGAACTTGAGGAGGCGAAAAAACTCCTAGAGATTGTCAGGGAGAGGGAAAATGAAGGAGCCAAAGCCAATGGTTTAGCTGAGCATGCTGATTCATGTTCAAGGGCTTCTAGTTCAAGGGCTTCTAGTTCAAGCAAAAATGAGCCTTGTTCAGCTCCTAAATGTGTCGCTGTCACTGTGAGCCCTAGCTTGGAGCAAGCTAAGGCTATATTGGATGCGGGTTTTGATTATATTCAGATCCATGGCAATTTGGATGCTGCCATACTTGATCTTTGTGGAATTCAGATAATCAGGGCTTTTAATTTGAAAAATCTTGATGAGGAACTGAAGATACAGATTAAAGAGGCTTCTAATATGAAGGAAGTCAAGGCTTTACTTTTTGATGCGGCCAGTCCTGGCAGTGGACAGCAGAGCAACTGGGATGTCTTAAAAGAAATTATTAAGGACATCAAGGGCTGCGGAAAGAAAACATTTGCCGCGGGAGGTCTGAATCCGGACAATATAGAGCTTGCTCTAAAAGAACTTGACTGTGATTATTATGACACAAGCTCTGGCGTTGAGTTGGAAGGACTTCTTGAAAACGGACGAAGCGAAGGCAAGGATTTAAAAAGGGTTGAAAAATTTGTAAAAATGGTTCATGATTGCCAGGTGGAAAATATTTAAATTGGCAAGGGCCTTTAGATAATTTAGAAAAGAGGAAATTAAAATGAATAAAGATAGTTATTATGGCAAGTTTGGTGGACAGTATGTTTCAGAGTCTTTGATGAACACACTTCATGAACTTGAGGCAGCTTTTGATGAGGCAATCAAGGATCCAAAATTTATCGAGGAGTATATGTACTATCTCAAGGAGTATGTTGGAAGAGAGACTCCTCTTTACTATGCTGACAGACTTACAAAGGCCTACGGTGGAGCTAAGATTTACCTCAAGAGAGAGGATCTCAACCACACAGGTGCTCATAAAATCAACAATGTTATAGGCCAGATTCTTCTCGCTAAGAGAATGGGAAAGACTAAGGTTATAGCTGAGACTGGCGCAGGACAGCACGGACTTGCCACAGCCACTGGTGCTGCTCTTTTTGATATGGAGTGCACAGTTTTTATGGGTAAGGAAGATGTTGAAAGACAGGCTCTTAACGTGTTCAAGATGGAGATGCTTGGCGCCAAGGTTCAGCCTGTGACAACTGGAAGTGCTACACTTAAGGATGCAACCAATGAGGCTATCAGATCTTGGGCTGAGCACGCTGAGGATACATTCTACATCATAGGTTCTGCAGTTGGCCCTCACCCATATCCAAAGATGGTTAAGGAATTCCAGAGCATTATCTCTAAGGAGGCAAAAAAGCAGATCCTTGAGAAGGAAGGCAGACTCCCTGATGTAGTTATGGCTTGCGTTGGTGGCGGCTCAAATTCTATTGGTACATTTGCTGACTTTATAGATGAGAAGGATGTCAGACTTATCGGTGTTGAGGCAGGCGGCCTTGGTATTGAGACTGGCAAGCACGCAAGTGCCATGGCTCTCGGAAAGACTGGTATCTTGCATGGTATGAGAACTTATCTCCTTCAGGACGATGACGGAAATATCCAGCTTGCACACTCTGTTTCTGCAGGTCTTGATTATCCAGGTGTAGGTCCAGAGCACGCTTATCTCAGAGATTCAGGTAGAGCTGAGTACACTTCTGTTACTGATTCTGAGGCTATGGAGGCTATGCTTGAGCTCTGTAAGCTTGAGGGAATTATCCCTGCTGTTGAGTCTTCACACGCTTTGGCTTATGTAAAGAAATTGGCTCCACAGCTTGGCACTGACAAGATTATCATAGTATGTCTGTCAGGTAGAGGAGACAAGGACGTAAACACTGTTCAGAAGTATTTGAATGGTGAAGAGATTAACAAGTAATTTACAAGTGATTATTATTTTCTTGCGATTATAGATTAGAATTGATTTACGAAAGGCATTAGCGATGAATAGAATTGATGAAAGAATGCAGCTTTTAAAAGAAAAGAATGAGAAGGCTTTTATAACATATACAACTGTTGATTTACCTGATTATGAGACTACTAAGAAAATTATGCATGCCCAGGAGGAAGCTGGAATTGACCTTATGGAGATAGGCGTTCCTTTCTCAGATCCTGTTGCGGATGGTCCTGTAGTTCAGGCTGCTTCATATAAGGCTATTCTTAATGGAGCTACCTTGGAGGGTGCTTTTAAGATGATGAAAGAGGTTAGAGAGGAAGGCCTCACTAGCCCTGTTGCTTTTATGATGTATTATAACACTGTATATTACTACGGACTCGAAGCATTTGCCGATAAGTGTGTGGAGTGTGGTGTCGATGGACTTGTAATTCCAGATCTTCCATACGAAGAGCAGGAAGAGCTTAAGACTATTCTTGAGGCAAGGGGCGACAAGGTTTATCTTATCCAGTTAGTTTCACCTGTATCAGCTGACAGAATTCCTATGTTGTTAAAGGATGCTAAGGGCTTTGTATACTGCGTTTCTCACATGGGCGTTACAGGCGGAGATGCAAACTTCCATGAGAATATTAAGGCTTACTTAAAGAGCGTTCATGATATAAGTCCAGTCCCAGCATGTATGGGATTTGGCATTAGAACTGCTGATGATGTAAAGCCACTTATGGATGTAGTTGATGGAGCTGTTGTTGGTTCTCATTTCCTTAAGCTCTTAGAGGAGAGCAATTATTCAACAGACGCTGTTATTAAATATATTAAGGAATTTAAGGAAGGTCTTAGACATTAATGGTTCCAGTATTAGCGAAAAATGCTGTGAAAATTAAATTAGGTTTTGAACATGCGGGACTGACTGGAAATTATGAGTGTGCTTACACCATGGGCTTGATTACATCATGCTTTGGCCTTGAAGAAAAAGAGGTCATGGGCAATGTGCCTGCTTGTAGAAAAGAAATAATTGAACAGCTCGATAAAGATGAAAAAATATTAAATCAAGAAAAAAATTCTGAGGAGCAGGAAATAAAATTAGACATTAAAGACAAGCTTTTGTATTTATTAGAAAATTATATAGTGCAAGATTTATATGATGAGCAGATGGAAGTCTTGTATCATGATGGCTGCAAAGAAAAAATAAATTGACATATTTTTGTTTTGAGTGTATATTGATTGCAATATAAAAATTTTAAATAATTATTATATTTTATTAATTGTAGAAAGTAGAAGGATTTTAAAAAATGCTTAAGACAACAGAAGTTGGGGAAATCGACAAGAAATATAGTAATCCAGTAGCGGAGTTGGTACAGCTAGCTTGTAGATATGATAGCCATATTATGGTTCAGAGCGATGGTAAGTTTATCAATGCAAAAAGTCTTATGGGTATGATGGCTTTTGGACTTAAAAAAGGAATTAAGGTTGAAATTTCTGCAGAGGGGTCTGATGAAACAGATGCGGCAGATGCAATCGAAAGTTTTTTAAGCTGCAATTAAGATAATAATTAATTTGATGTAAAGGAGAAAAAATTATGAGCACAAAAGACGAGAAGGTTACTAAGGTAGTTGAGGCAAAGGTTGCAGAAGCTAAGGCCGCTGAGACAAAGGCTGAAACTAAGGAAGAAGCTAAGGCTAGTGCAAAGGAGCCAGCTAAGAGAGGCAGAAAGCCAGGTTCTAAGAACAAGACTACAAGCAAGAAGCCAGAGGTTAAGAGAGAAATCTTTGTTGAGCACAACGGAAACCAGGTTAGCGAGGAAGAGATTATCGCTAAGGTTAGAAAAGATTTCAAGGAGCGCAAGATCGAAGTTAAGGAAGTTAAGCTCTACATTAAGCCAGAAGATAATGCTTGCTACTATGTAGTCAACGATACAATTCACGGTCAGGTTTCACTTTATTAAAATTTCCTTTGAAAAAATATTAACAATCATGTATAATACTAATAGTAGGCATGATCGGGGATATTTTTTAAAGGAGTGTTATATTGATGTTTGAAATCGAAGACAAGGTAGTTTATGGCGTTAATGGTGTGTGTGAAGTAACAGAAATTGCAGTCCCTCCGATAAAAGGAATTGAGGGTCAGTATTATTATCTTCAGCCTGTTTTTGACGATAAGGGAATTATTTATTCACCTGTTGACAGCAAAAAGGTTAATATGCGTGCTATTATAAGCCAGTCAGAGTGCAAGAAACTCATCTCTAAAGCAAAGAATTGTGCTAAGGATGAGAGCCTTAATGAAAAGATTCACCCTGCAGAGTATGATGCTTGTATTAAGTCTCAAGATCCTGTTTCACTTATGCATCTTGTTAGGTATCTTTACAATATCAAGAATGAGAGAGCTAAGGACTTAAGAAAGATGAAGTCTGCTGATGCCAGAACATTGAGTACTGCTAAGAAATTGCTTTACAGTGAGCTTGCAGTAGCATCTGGCAGAGATTTGGATGATATTTCAGAAGAGCTTGATGGCTATCTTGGAGAAAAGTAATTTAATTAATTTTTAAAATTATGATTATTTATAGACACGGTAATTTACACTTGTAAATTATCGTGTTTTTTTATTTGATACAAGTATTAATAGTGGGGAGAATACTTCTACTAATATAGACAATAATACTGACATAAATAAGGCAGACAAGCCTGCATATTAAATGCCAGAATTAAATGTCAGAATTAAATGCCAGAATTAAATGTCAGAAATTTAGAATAAAGTATTCGATTAATAAAAGAATCAGGAAGATTATGTTGGCAAGACTGAAGAAGGCCAGATAATTGAGTCTGATTCTTTTATTATGGGCAGTTAGGAGCTTATAAGAGATCAAACTTGCCATAGAAGCTATAAGACTTCCCAGTCCACCTAGATTGCAGCCGACAATGAGAGCTTTGTAATGATCTGTGAAACCTGACAGAAGGATGGCACAAGGCACATTGCTTATGACCTGACTGGCAAGAATGGCTATAAGGCTTTCGTGACCGGCAAGTATAGAATTAATCACATGTCTGAATGAGGCGATTCTTCCCATGTTTCCGATAAAGATAAAGAAAAATATAAAGGTAGTAAGAAGAGCCCAGTCGGCTTCCTTTATTAACTTTTTATCCAGAAAGATAGTTGTTATCAGTGTGATTGTGAGACTCACATAATAGGGGATTATGTGAAAGACAGTCATGAGGGCAATCATAAAGAGAAGTCCCAAAACAAGGCCCTGAACCAAAGGCAAATCCTTTTTTTGAGTCATATCTTGACTTGACTCTTCTATTGATTTAGATCTCTCTTTAATTCTTTGGATAGAGGAGGTTTCGTATTTTTTATTGAATTTAACTAGAAGCAGACAGGATACAATAAGTAGGACTAAAGAAAGGGCAGAGTATGGCAGGATGAGGCCTACAAAATCCTTTAGGCTTAGTTTTGACAAATTATAGAGATAGAGATTTTGAGGGTTGCCCATAGGTAGCATCATAGAACCAAGATTTGCCGCGATAGTCTGTAGAGTGACTATGGCTATGAGATAGCGGTTTAAGACCTTCTCGTCGCTGATAGCCATATTTAGAGTGATTATGCAAAATGGGACAAATGTTATGAGGGCGACATCGTTGGTTATCAACATAGAAAAGAAAAAAGGCAAGAGGACAAGGCTTATGCAGATTGATGTCATGCTCTTAGCACGGCTTATGATAAAGTCTGCGGCCATGGAAAAAAGGCCAATTTTAGACAGGCCGGCAATTATTATCATGAGTGTCAAAAGAATTGAGAGGGAGGAAAAGTCTATATATGTGAGATAATCTTTGTTGGGCTTTACAAAAAAGCAGGAGATTAGGGCCAGAAGGCCGGCTATAGATAGTACGGTCTCGCTTTTAAAAAAGTTTATTGCCTTCTTTGTGAAATTTATTTTTGAATTCATGTCTTAATCCTCTTTTTATGTCATAAATAAGTGACATTATAGCATCGTTCACTCATAATTCACAGCTTAATAGTAGTTTTTGATTGCAAAAAAATTCTGTCTGCTATATTATAAACAAGTATAACTAAAACTTGAATCGAGGTATCTAATATGAGTAAGGAATTGGAAAAAACATACAATCCGGCTGATATAGAGGACAGACTCTATAAAAAGTGGTTGGATAAGAAGTATTTCCACGCAAAAGTTGATAAGAGCAAGAAGCCTTTTACAATAATTATGCCACCTCCTAATATTACAGGTAAGTTGCATATGGGCCATGCATTGGACAACACAATGCAGGATATCCTGATCCGTTTTAAGAGGATGCAGGGATATGAGGCACTTTGGGTGCCAGGCACTGACCATGCAAGTATCTCGACAGAGGTTAAGGTAACTAACGCACTTAAGGATAAGGGCATTGATAAGCACGAAATTGGCAGAGAAGAGTTCTTAAAGCATGTTTGGGACTGGAAGAGAGAGTACGGCGGTACTATCACTAGCCAGCTTAAGAAGATTGGTTCTTCATGTGATTGGGACAGAGAGCGCTTTACAATGGACGAGGGCTGCTCTAATGCTGTACAGACTGTATTTATCAACCTTTACAAGAAGGGACTTATCTATAAGGGCTCAAGAATAGTAAACTGGTGTCCTGTTTGTAAGACATCTATCTCAGATGCTGAGGTTGAGCACGAGGAGCAGGCTGGACACTTCTGGCATATTAAGTATCCTATCGTAGGAGAAGAGGGTAAGTTCGTACAGATTGCTACAACAAGACCTGAGACCTTGCTTGGTGATTCAGCACTTGCTGTAAATCCTACAGATGAAAGATATAAGGATCTTGTTGGCAAGCAGGTTGTACTTCCACTTACAGACCGTACAATTCCTGTAATTGCAGATGAGTATGTAGACAAGGAATTTGGTACAGGTGTGGTTAAGATTACACCAGCACATGACCCTAACGATTTCAATGTCGGCAAGAGACATGACCTGCCAGAAATCAACATACTCAACGATGATGCTACTATCAACAATCTTGGCGGCAAATATGCTGGCATGGATCGTTATGAGGCTCGTAAGGCTATGGTTAAGGACCTTGATGACTTAGGTCTCTTGGTTAAGGTTGAGGATCACTCGCACAATGTTGGTACTCATGACCGCTGCCATACAACTGTTGAGCCTATGATTAAGCAGCAGTGGTTCGTAAAGATGGACGAGCTTATTAAGCCTGCTGTTGAGGGTGTTAAGAATAAGGATATCGAGCTTATCCCAGCTTCACTTTCAAAGACATACTTTAACTGGACAGACAATATCAGAGACTGGTGCATAAGCCGTCAGCTCTGGTGGGGACATAGAATTCCAGCTTACTACTGTGATGAGTGTGGTGAGATGCTTGTATCTGAGACAGAAGTATGCACATGCCCTAAGTGTGGCGGTCATATGACTCAGGACCCAGATACTCTTGATACTTGGTTCTCATCTGCTCTCTGGCCTTTCTCAACACTTGGCTGGCCTGAGAACACAGAGGAACTTGACTACTTCTATCCTACTAATGTACTTGTAACTGGCTATGACATCATTTTCTTCTGGGTTATCAGAATGATATTCTCAGGCTATGAGCATATGGGAAAGAAGCCATTTGACAAGGTTCTCTTCCATGGTCTTGTAAGAGATTCTCAGGGCAGAAAGATGAGTAAGTCTCTTGGAAATGGAATTGACCCACTTGAAGTTATCGACAAGTATGGCGCTGACGCTCTTAGATATACCCTTATCACAGGTAATGCACCTGGTAATGATATGAGATTCTACTGGGAGAGAGTTGAGGCTAGCCGTAATTTCGCAAACAAGGTATGGAATGCATCAAGATTTATCATGATGAATGATCCTGACAACAAGATTAAGGCAACTGACGCAAAGCCAGCTAACCTTACAGATGCTGATAAGTGGATCCTTTCTAAGCTCAACAAGCTCACAAGTGAAGTTACTGAGAACATGGAGAAGTATGAGCTTGGTATTGCAGTACAGAAGCTCAATGACTTTATCTGGGAAGAGTTCTGTGACTGGTATATCGAGATGGTTAAGCCTAGACTCTACAATGATGCTGATGATACTAAGACAGCAGCAATCTGGACTCTTAAGACTGTTCTTATTGCTTGCTTAAAGCTTCTTCACCCATATATGCCTTTCATCACAGAGGAAATTTTCTGTAATATCCAGGATGATGAGGAGTCAATCATGATCAGCACATGGCCATTGGCTAGCGCTGAGAACGACTACAGTGCTGAGGAAGAGGCTGTTGAGATTATCAAGCAGGCTGTTAGAAATATTCGTAACTTAAGAAGTGAGATGAATGTTGCTCCTTCAAGAAAAGCTAAGGTTTATGTAGTTTCTGAGGACAGCAAGATTCAGAATATCTTTAAGAATGGCCAGGTCTTCTTCGCAACACTTTCTTATGCAAGTGAGGTTGTGATTCAGGCTGACAAGACAGGCATCGAGGACGACGCAGTATCTACTGTAATTCCAGGTGTTGTAATCTACATTCCTTTTGCTGAACTTGTAGATATCGACAAGGAAATTGAGAGACTCAGCAAGGAAGAGGCTAGACTCCAGGGCGAAATTAAGAGATGCGAAGGCATGCTTGGCAATGAGAGATTTATATCTAAGGCTCCAGCCGCTAAGGTTGAAGAGGAGAAGGCAAAGCTTGCTAACTACAAGCAGATGCTTGAGCAGGTTGAAGAGAGATTATCAAGCCTTAAGGGTTGATTTGAAAATACGCATGTAAAGGAGATTATTATGGCAGAAAATATGCACCAAATCCCTAATGGACACTATTCCATGGAGATGAGAAGTGGCAAGATCTTAAATGCCGATTATGGCTTTAAGAAGATGTTTGGTTTCACTGATGAAGATGTCAAAAACGGCCTTGTCTTTAAGCAGTTGGTTCCAGATGTTGAGTATAATCAGATTATTGATGTCTTAAGAGAACAGTTTATAGTTGCAAGATATGCATGTTTCCAGCACGAGATGAAGGATAAGAATGGCAACACACTTCATGTTGTCTCATTCATCAATATTCAGAACAAGCTTCTTGAAGGACACAGAGTTCTTACTGTTGGCGTTGCAAAGATTGCTGATAGTAATCTGTAAGACAAAATAACAAACTGTATTGGAGACTTTTTACAATGAGCAAAGAAAAGAAAATTGAGGACCTCAAGAATAAAGAGGTTCTCACAAGTTATGATAAAAAGGAAATTCGCAGAGCGGAAGCCAAGAAGAGAGCTAAGAGAGAAGCATTTGTCACAAAGTTGGTTGGAAGCTTGCTTTTACTCGCTATCTGTGTGGCTTGCATAGTGGCAGTTGTTATAAATTATCGCAAGGCAAATGTTGAGTTTATCGACGTTGATGGCGAGAAGGTCAGCGGTAAGGAATTCGACTTTAACTATGGTTTGGCTAAGAGCAATCAAATGAACCAAGAGCTTTTCGGTGGAATTACTTATGCAACATACTTCTCAAGCTACTTGGGATATGATGCAAGCAAGGACGATAAGAAACAGGCTTACAATGGAAGCTCTGATACTACTTGGTATGACTACTTTGCAAGCACAACTGTTGACTTTATTAAGAACAACAAGGCTCTTCTTAAGGCAGGCGCAGATAAGAATTATACTTATTCCGATGTAGATGCTGATGCTGATTACAGCGAGTTTAAGAAATCTATCGAAGATGCAGCTAACTCTAACAATATGAGCCTTAACGATTACTACAAGAAAGTTTTTGGCAGCTCTGCTACAGAGTCTAATGTTAAGAGCTTTGCCTTAACTTACCTCAAGGCTGTTGCTTATCAGAAGAAGCTTCTTGCTGAGTTCACACCTTCTGACAGCGAAGCAGAGGATTATTACAAGAATAACTCAAACAATTACGATACTGTTTCATTCCACTCATACAGCTTTGTAGCTGAGGATAAGACTGACAGCGACAAGCTTGACGAGGCTAAGGCTAAGGCGAGTGAGATGCTCAAGGAAGTAACTAGCGCAGACGCCTTCAAGTCTCTTTGCGCTTCATATGCTTCTGAGGATGACAGATCAAAGTATGAGAAGGAAGATTCAGATCCTTCATACACTGCAGCAGGTACATACACAGGCTTGGACAATACTCAGGCTACATGGCTCTTTGATGAGAATAGAAAAGCAGGGGACAAGACAGTGCTTGAAAACGCAACTGCTGGAACATACACAGTTATACTTTTTGTAAGCAGACAGAAGGATGAGGACAGTGTCAACAACATTGCCAGCTCACTTGCTTCTCAGACTTTATCTGACACACTCAAGTCATATACAGACAACATGAGCGTAAATAATATCTCTAACAGAGTAAAGATGTATAGTGAATAATTGAGAGCTCCATAATTAAATATTTAAGTGGGATTAGAATTAATCTATGAGAATGAAAAATATTAAAAAAGCTGCTCTTTTTGTGTTGGGACTTGTGGTATTACTTGCCACAAGTTCTGCACTTATTGGGCCTAAGGACTATGCTGCATTTAATTATGCAGATGTGAGAACTAAATTGAAGAGCTTGGATAAAGAGGCTGATTATAGTATAGACGTGGTATGCGCCGGCAATAGTCAGTCTTTTTATGCGTGCTCTCCGCTCCTTATCTATAAGGAGTTTGGATTCACTTCTTACGACACAGGAACTGCTGGTCAGAGGCTGTGTGATACTTATGCTGTCCTATCTGAGACCTATAAAACTCAGGCACCTAAGTTGGTCGTGCTTGAGGTTGATGGGGTTATTGATGCCCATCCTGGAGTGCATGAAAAGGAAGATGACTACTTCTTCAATGCTGCAGAGACGGTCTTTCCTATACTTCACTATCACTCTGTCTACTATTCAAGTCTGCCAAAAAGCTTGGTAAATCTTACTAGTAGCAGAAGGAATGAAAAACTCTTAAAGGGCTATCACTTAAGAACTGACGTCAAGCCTTATGACACAGATGGAGAGGACTCTGACGCCTATATGTATGTGGATGAAGACTATCAGATGACAGATACTGCAAAGTCTTATCTGGAAAAAATCGTAGACTTGGCAAGAAGTCAAGGCTCAGAGATTATGTTTTTGAGTGCGCCATCTGCCACTAATTGGACTATGAATAAGCACGAGGCGGTTTCTGAAATTGCTGAAAGCAAGGGCATATATTACCTTGATATGAATCTGCAGCTTGAAAAAATAGGCATTGACTGGGAAGTGGATACCTGTGATGGGGGAGAACACCTCAATTCAAGTGGTGCGAAAAAGACCAGTTCTTACCTTGGCAGATTTATAATTGAAAACTTCCCAGGCATTTTTGATAAGCCTGAAGGTCTTTCTGATACAGCAAAGACTGCACTTGAGGTTAAGGAGAAGCAAATCAAGGAAAACTGGGACAGAGACTATGAATCATATATGAACTTGTTGAAGGAAGGTTAGGAGTCAAGATGGCATATCATTCAATTCAATATTTTGTTCTATTTCTGCCTTTGGTAATGCTTCTTTATTCCCTCTTTCCTAAAAAGAAGAGATGGGCAGTGCTTTTAGCGGCCAGTCTGGCCTTTGAGTGGATGTTCTCATCCTTTATGATTGTCTTTAATCTTGTGGTAGTGGCAATTTCCTACACTGCAGGCCGACTTATGGAGGGACAGAAGCCTAAGAAGAAAAAGAAAATTATGTATGTGAGCCTTCTTCTGGAGCTTATATGTCTGATAGTACTTAAGTACAGCGACTTCTTTGTCTTTTCTGGTTACAGCCTTCTGACAGGCTTGGGCCTTGAGATGGGGGACTACAATCACATTAAATTTATAGTTCCAATTGGAATCTCATACTATACCCTTCAGGGAATTTCCTATATTGTCGATGTCAAGAGAAAGAAGATAGCTCCGAGTCATGACATCTTTAAGCTGGCTCTTTATCTTTCCTTCTTTCCTCAGATTATGGAGGGACCTATCACAAGATATGATGAGGTTGCAGATAGGCTTTGTGATGGACATGACCTGACATATTCTGATATCTGCCAAGGCTATCAGAGGATACTCTATGGACTTTTTAAAAAAGTAGTTATTGCTGACCGCATGAATGTTGCGGTCGAAACAGTATTTGCCAGAGGGGATTATTATGGAGCCTTGAGTTTTCTTGGCGCTATCCTCTGTACGATTCAGCTTTATATGGACTTTTCGGGAACTATTGATATAGCAATTGGAAGCGGTAAGGTCCTCGGGGTAAGCATGGCAGAAAACTTTAAGCAGCCTTTCTTTGCGGACAATGCTTCAGACTTTTGGCACAGATGGCATATAACCCTTGGTACTTGGTTTAAGGACTATATATTCTACCCTGTATCACTGTCTTCCTTTGTTACAAAGCAGGCTAAGGCTTGCAAGAAGTCCAATAAGGCCTGGTTTGCAACCTATATAACTGCTTTTTGGTCTCTTATCTGCGTTTGGCTTTCCAATGGACTATGGCACGGACCAAAATGGACTTATATACTTTACGGAGTCTATTACTTTCTAATTATCTTTTTAGAGTACATGCTTGAACCTAAATTTAAGAAGTTTTTAAACAAGCACAAGTGGAGCCCTAAATCCCCTGGAGTCAGGGCCTTTAGGTTTATAAAACTTTGCCTGATTGTGATAGTTGGTGAGATGTTCTTTAAGGCTGACACTTGGTCTCAGGGCTTTGCAATGTTTAAGTCTTTCTTTGCTAATCCTGAATTGGGACGCTTGTTCTCAGATATATCTGGCTTGGGCCTTGATATATACGACTATCCAATACTTTTATTCTCGCTCTTACTTGTGCTTGCAATTAGCATCATGAAGGAGAAAAAGGCCAATATTAGGAGCAAGATCGAGTCCATGCCACTCTTGTGCAGATGGGCTTTCTGGTATGCAGCTGTATTTGTTGTGATTATTTTTGGGGCCTACGGACCTGGATTTGACGCAGTTGCGATGATGTATGCCACATTCTAATTGACTTATAGTACTTACAATGGTTAAGGTGCATTCTAATTGATTTAAAGTGCTTACAATGGTTAAGGTGCATTCTAATTGACTTATAATGCTTACAATGGTTGAGCTATATTCGAAATGTTTTAAAAGGGGGTTCTTATGCCTAAGATATATGATGACAACTTGATTAGAGACAGACTGACGGCTGTCAGGACTCTTATGGAAAAAGATGGTGTCGACGCTTATATAATCTATACAGGTGACTACCATATGTCTGAATATGCCAGCGACTACTTCTCTGAGAGAGAGTTTTTATCTGGATTTACAGGCTCGGCAGGAGAGTTGGTAGTTTTAAGAGATAAGGCTGCTCTCTTTACTGATGGCAGGTACTTTGTCCAGGCTGAACTGCAGATAAAGGGCAAGGGCATAGAGCTTATGAGAAAAGGACAGGAGGGAGTTCCTGATATATATGACTATCTATGTCAGGATGCAAAACTTCAGGAAAATGCTAAGCCTGTGCTTGGCTTTGACGCTAGAACTATAGATGCGGCTTCTGGCCTTAAGTTTGAAAAGGTGGCTAAGAAGTTAGGAGGCAGTCTTGCGCCGGACTTTAATCCAGTAGCTAGGATATGGGAAGACAGACCAGCCTTTCCTGCAAGTAAGATTTATGAGATTGAGACAGGCAAGGACAGAAAGCAGAAATTGTCGGACCTTAGGTCTGAACTAGCTAAGAAGCTTGATGAGGACTATATACACTTTATATCTTCCCTGGATGATATAGCTTGGCTCCTGAATCTTAGAGCCAATGATGTAGAGTGCAATCCTGTCTTTATGTCATATCTTATTTTGAGCCCAAAGGAGTGCAGACTCTACGCTAATTTAGACTCGATTGATGAGAAACTGTCAAAGAAACTTGAAGATGATGGGGTGAGCCTCTTTGCTTATGACAGCTTTTATGGCGATATCAATAAGGTGACAAGCACATATATTCTGGCAAATCAGCCTAAAACATACGACTTAAGCCTTGCTATAGATGCAAAGAGGGTTAACTGTAAAATTTATGGGATGGCACATGCCCTTACAAAAGCAGCTTTTTTGTCTGAAAACAATGAGCCTGCACTAAGACAAGCTCTTGGCAAGGTAAATATAAAGCTTGAATGCTTTGAGAATCCTACAGTCCTTGCAAAAGCGATTAAGAATGATTATGAAATTAAAAATCTTATAGATCTTCATGTGGATGATGGCTTAGCAGTGACAAGGTTTATCATATGGCTCAAGGAAAAAATGGCTGATCCTGATTATGATAAGGCTCCTATAACAGAGTATGATGCGGCTTTATATCTTGATGCTTTGAGAGAAAAGATCGATGACTATATAGAGCTTAGCTTTGGCACAATAAGTGCTTATGGGGCAAATGCTGCTCAGATGCACTACGCTGCTAGCAAGGATGATTGCGCCTATCTTGAAAGACGCGGTATGCTTTTAGTGGATTCGGGCGGACAGTATCTTAGAGGTACAAGCGACGTGACAAGAACCATAGCATTGGGCCCGGTTACTCCTGCTATGAAGAAGGATTATACTTTAAGCTTAAAAGGAATGCTTGCTTTGGCTGATGCAGTCTTCCTTGAAGGCTGCTCTGGCTATAGTTTGGACATTCTTGCCAGGGGACCTCTTTGGAAGGAAAATACGGATTATAGATGTGGCACAGGTCATGGCGTTGGATATCTTTTGAATGTCCACGAGAGCCCTAATGCTTTTAGATATCGCTACACACCTGGCCTTTCTGAGTATTGCAAACTTGAGCCTGGTATGGTCACCAGTGATGAACCAGGCGTTTACAGGGATGGCCAGTATGGCATCAGAATTGAAAATATGATTCTGTGTGAGAAGGATGGCCATAATGAATATGGCCAATTTCTGAGATTTAAGACTCTTACTATAGTACCGCTTGATGAGGAGCTTATTGACAGATCCTTACTCAATGAGGATGATATATTAAGACTTGAAAATTATCAGAAATTTGTATATGATACATTATCGGCTAGGATGAGTGATGGTGAGAGAAAAAAATTAGCAAAACTTACATGCCAAGCCTGAATAAATATATCTTTTTATGGAGCTGTTATGTCAGAAGAAATGAATAAAAGACAAGATTTGACGGAAGTCGAAGCTCTTGATTATGAAAATGCCTATCTTGAGGTTGATGAGATTTCAGATGAGGGTGGAAAAGCTGGTGGTGGCGAAGAAGTAAAGCTGGCTGAAAAAGTTGATGGTACTGAAAAAGTTGACGGCGCTGAAATAGCTGCTAAGGCTGAAAAAGTTAAGAAAATTAGCTTCTTTGAGACAGGCTTAGGCAAAATTAAAGAGCTTTTTGCGGAGTTTTATAATAAGTTTTTTAAAGCTGATTCAAAGAAGGGGAAAATCCTTGCAGGAGTTTTGGCAGCAGTGCTTGCCGCTCTGGCTCTTTTAATCTTTATTAATTCTAGGAATAAGATTAATCCGAAGGACTATATTGACATAAGCTACACTGGATGCAATGGCTATGTCAGCTTGGATTTAAAAGTTGATACAACTGAGCTTTATCAAAAGTACTCTGAAAAGATTACTGATCAGGATAAATTAGCTGCTTTGACTGAATTTTGTGATTCTTTCAAGGCTGTTAATGATGATTCTAATTTGTCTAATGGGCAGTCAACACTTGTTAAAATTGAGTATGATAAGGATGCTGCACAGAAAGCTGGAGTCAAGCTCAGTGATGACAGCTTTAAGACTAAGGTGAAGGGCGTTGATAACGGTCAGTCAATTGATGTGTTTTCTAAGGTGGAACTTAGCTTTGGAGGAGTGAGCCCAAAGGCCATACTTGAGATAAAAAACAATTGGGATGATGATTTTTTAAAGACTTTAACTTTTGAATGTGATAAGTCTGATGGAATCAAAAATGGTGATTCGGTTCTTGTTACCTGCACTACCAGCAGGGATGAACTTGCTAAACATGGCTATATCACTGATAATCAGATGACTAAGGAAGTTAAGGCAGATGGCCTTCCTGTATACTGCAACACCTACACTCAGCTGGATATGGCAGAGGTTGAAACAATCAAAAGAGCCTGTGTCCAGAATGTTGAGAGTGAGGTTGCCGATACAACTACACGGATGATATATCAGATAACAGGCAAAAATGAGTATTTAAGACTTGTCAATGAGGAACGTACTGAGAATACATCGGTTATCCTTACTACCTTCATGGTTGAGAAAGAACAGGAAGCTAAGGGGGTTAATAACTATATAGAGGTCCTGATCGGTACAGATATAGTCTGTGGTGATGTCACTGAGAGGGTGTATTTTAACTATGAGTTCACCAACCTGTATCTGAAGGCGGATGGAACATTTGTCATGGAGCATGATGATTATTCTCACAGATATAACTGTGGAACCAATGCTGATGACTTGTTCCTAAAGAACTCAGTTTCAAGGTATGACCTTTATGATTATGCTTATATCTAAAAAAGTATAAACAAGTATAAAAATACTAAATGTAGCTTTTATAAATAAGCGTTCTGTGAAATTGGCTCACAGAGCGCTTTTCTTTTTGAAGAAAAAATAATCTTTATTGATTGCTGGGATAAGACGAGATATTTACTAAGTTTTTATGTCTTGAAATTGTAAAAGTGCACAAAAAAAGGGCATTTTGACACATATGTATATGACATCAGTAAATATGCGGGTTGTATTTGAAAAGTGGCATGGTTGCTGGCCTCACGGCGTGGAAACTGAGAGATGACGGATAGTTTACATATATAAATCTTAACAATATTAACAAAAAGCACTTGAGCCTTAAGTAAAAAACTAAAAAAGCCTTGCCTTTTTAATTTAATTTTAATAAAATATGTAAATAGAAATAAGTGAAATAGGGGGCTTAAGAATGAACTTTCGTAAAAAAGTACGTTTGGGCGATATCCTAATTGATAAGCATATCATTGACCAGAGTCAGCTTGAGAATGCTCTTGCAGAGCAGAAAAAGAGACCAGGTACTATGCTCGGTGAGGAACTCGTTACTCTTGGATATGTAAGTCAGGATAAAATCAACGAAATTTTGTGTGAGCATCTTGATATTGACTACGTTGATATGGCAACTTATGAGCCGGCTGAACGTGTAATGACATTACTCCCTGAGGACATGATGAGAAAATATGTCCTCGTCCCAATGGATTTTGATAACAACAATGCAGGTATTCTTAAAGTTGCTATGGCCGACCCAATGAATATCTTCGCTATGGATGATATCAATATCATGACAGGACGTCAGGTAGTGCCTTATCTTGCCAATTCATCAGATATTAAGGCATATCTCGACAGAAGATTTGGTAGAAAACAGTCTGAGAATATTGCTAATCTCTTCAAGGATGAAAACGCACCTGTTGAAGAGGAAAACGAGGCAGAGAAGATTCGTAAGGCTGAGATTGAGAACGCTCCTATCGTTAAGCTTGCTAATCAGATTATTGAAAATGCAGCAAGAGATGGTGCTTCCGATATCCATATAGAGCCTTTTGAGACAACAGTTAAGATTAGATATCGTATTGATGGTGCATTAAGAGAAGTTGAGACTTATGATAAGTCAGTATTTAACGCACTTTCAACTAGATATAAGATTATGTCTGGAATGGATATCTCAGAAAAGAGAAAACCACAGGATGGACGTGCTACTGTTATGGTAGATGGAAGAGAGTATGATATCCGTGTATCTAATCTTCCTACTGTATATGGTGAAAAGATAGTTATGAGACTTGCCTTCAAGGAAGGCTTTAAGAGAGAAA
Source organism: uncultured Lachnospiraceae bacterium (assembly GCA_947164605.1). Lineage (GTDB taxonomy): Bacteria > Bacillota > Clostridia > Lachnospirales > Lachnospiraceae > CAMUXE01. The sequence continues at coordinate 60,430 of CAMUXE010000002.1, forward strand.
AGAAAGATTTGGGTCTCACAGAAGCAGATCTTGAGAGATTCAATGATATCTTAAAGAATCCAAATGGTATCATCCTTGTTACAGGACCTACAGGTTCTGGTAAGTCTACAACTCTTTATACAGCGCTCAACTCACTCAATACAGAAGATGTTAATATCATCACTGTAGAGGACCCAGTTGAGGCCAATATTGATGGTATTAACCAGGTAATGGTTAATGCTAAGGCTGGATTGACATTCGCTTCAGCACTCAGATCTATCTTGAGACAGGATCCAGATATCATCATGATCGGAGAGATTCGAGACGGCGAGACAGCAGAGATTGCGGTTAGAGCCTCAATCACTGGTCACTTGGTTGTTTCGACTCTACATACTAACTCGACAGCATCTTCTATCTCACGTCTTCGTGATATGGGAATTGAGTCATACTTAATCTCAGATTCACTTGTAGGTATTATTGCTCAGCGTCTTGTAAGACGTATCTGCAAGAATTGCTGCAAGGAAGTAGAAGCTAATGAGGAAGAGAAGAAAATTATGGGACTTGATCCTAATGAAACAGTTATGATCAAGAAACCAGTTGGCTGTAAGATGTGTGGTAATACAGGATATAAGGGCAGAATTGGTATCTATGAGATTATGACAATTACTCATGATGTTAAGAAATTGATCTCTGCTGGTGCAGAACCTGATGTAATACAGAGAAAGGCTCAGGAAGAGGGCATGCACACTCTTAGAGAGGCAGCTACTGAGTATGTACTACAGGGACTTACATCTTGTGAGGAATTGATTAGAACCACATATGAGGCTTAATTTTTTAACTATTTTTCATATTTATTAAATATTGGTACTAAAGTACTATTGATTTGGATTGATTACTTGTAATAAAATGTAACAGTTAATATTAGTTTAAAAACAGGGGACAATCAATGTTTACTATTGAACAGTTACTGCTTTCAGCGAAAAGCATGGATGCATCCGATGTACATCTTGCTGTAGGCCTTCCACCAAGAGCGAGAATTGCGGGTGATTTAATTAATCTTAATTATCCAGTTCTTATGCCAGAAGATGTCAAAAAGATTGCTTTTGGTATGATGAATGAATATCAGCAGAAAACCTTTAAAGATACAGGTGAGTGCGATTTCGCATTCCAGGCACCAGCTGTAGGCCGATACAGAGTTAATGTATTCTCACAGAGAGCTACAGTTGCTATCGCTATGAGAACAGTAGGTAAGGATATTCCTACTCCTGAATCTTTGGGTGTTCCAAAATCGGTTATAGATCTTTATAACCGTAAGAGAGGTTTGATACTTGTTACAGGACCTACAGGTTCTGGTAAGTCTACTACACTTGCTTCTCTTATCAATCGTATCAATGAGGAGCGTAATGCTCATATCATCACTCTTGAGGATCCTATCGAGTATATTCATCCTCATAAGAAGTCGATGGTTAACCAAAGAGAAATTGGCCTTGATACCTTATCTTATTCTAATGCTCTTAGAGCAGCTCTTCGAGAAGATCCAGATGTAATCCTCGTAGGAGAGATGAGAGACTTGGAGACAATATCAACTGCGGTAACTGCAGCTGAGACTGGTCACTTGGTCCTTTCAACACTGCACACTATTGGTGCAGCGGCAACTATCGACCGTGTTATCGATGTATTTCCACCTCATCAGCAGCAGCAGATTAGAATTCAGCTTGCTATGGTTCTTGAGGCAGTTATCTCACAGCAATTGCTTCCTAGAAGCGATGTTAAGGGAAGAGTGGCAGCCTTTGAGGTAATGCATGCAACAGTTCCTATTAAGAACTTGATCCGTGAAAGTAAGACATATCAGATTACTTCTAATATTCAGACAGGAGCTAAGGAAGGTATGATTACAATGGATGATGCATTAATCAATCTCTATCAGAAGGGAATAATCAATGCGGAGACTGCTGTTGGCTACTCACAGGATATTCCTTATGTTAATAAGAGAGTTGGCGGTTTCTACACTGGAGTATAGTGCATAATTTAAGCTTCTGAAATTGAGGCATGGGAGGATATAATTTATGGCAACATTTGCTTATGAGGCGTATGACAGTAATGGCGCTAAGAAAAAAGCCACTATTGATGCCGACAACATTGCTGAGGCTACTCAAAAAGTTAAAGATAATGGTCTTACTGTTATCTCAATCAAACCTCAGGGTTCACTTGACCAGGAAATTCACATCCCTGGCATGAAAAAGAAAGTATCACCTAGAGACTTCTCAGTTTTCTGTAGACAGTTTTCTAGTATCTTGAAGGCTGGTGTTAGTATCGTCGATGCTCTTGAGATGATGGCAGACCAGACTGAAAATAAGACTCTTAAGGCTGCTGTAGTAAATGTACAGTCAGCAGTTGAGAAGGGTGAAAACTTATCAACTGGTATGAAGAGAAATGATGATGTATTTCCATCGCTCTTTATAAGCATGGTTGAGGCTGGTGAGGCATCCGGTGGACTTGAGTCTTCTATCGAACGTATGGCTGATCAGTTTGAAAAAGATGCTAAATTAAAGGGACAGTTAAAGTCAGCTTTGACATATCCTATCGTTCTTATCATTGTTATGATAGCGGTTGTAGTTGTAATGATTACTAAGGTAGTACCTAGCTTTGTTACAATGTTTGAAGATCTTGGAACTCAGCTTCCATTTGCAACTAGATTTGTAATAGCACTCTCAGATATCTTCCTTCACAAGTGGTGGTTGATTGCGGCAGTTGTAATTGCGATCGTTGTAGGAAGAAAACTCTACTTAAGTAATGATAAGGGCAAGCATATGTCTGATGCTAATAAGTTAAAGACACCATTGCTTGGTCAGATTAGAATTAAGACTGCATGTGCTCAGTTCTCAAGAACGCTTGCAACACTCCTTGCAGCTGGTATGCCAGTTATGGATGCTATTCAGACAACAGCAAATACAATGGATAACCTGGTATTCAAGGAAGCTCTTGAAAAGGTTAGAACCGGAGTTTCACTTGGTCTTTCAATGTCATCACAGTTAAAGGCAGTAGGTTGTTTCCCTCCACTTGTATATCACATGGTTGGTATCGGTGAGGAGACTGGTTCAGCTGAGGGAATGCTTAACAACGTTGCTGTTTACTATGATGAAGAAGTAGAGCAGGCAACAAAGGCTATGACAACAGTTATGGAGCCTTTGATCATTATCGTTATGGCACTTGTAGTCGGTGGTATCATCGCTGCTGTATACGGACCAATGATTACTCTCTACAACACATTGGGTTAATAAGAAATCTTTCAGAGGATTGAAATATGTCCTCTGAAAGACACAATACAGATAGTATAAAAATATTATTTAAAAAATCTTCATATTTTATTCAAAAACTATTCACAAATCTGTGAACTTGTGTTAATATAATTATGGTCAATCCAATCCAATAATTTTTAACAAAAGGAGCTGAGTTATGAATAGGGGAGATAAGAAGAATTCAGGTTTCTCTCTTGTAGAATTGATTGTTGTAATTGCTATCATGGCAGTGCTTGTTGGAGTGCTTGCTCCAACATTGATCAAGAATGTAGAGAAATCTAGAGAATCAACAGATTTAGAAAATCTGGATACTATACTTCATGCAAGTATTACAGCTATGGCTGAAAATGAGGTGGTTGCTTCACTTGGAACTAGTGATGAGAAGGTGGTTTTAAGTGCTGGTGATTTAAACCAAAGAAGTGGAACAAGCTTTGAAGATAAGTTCCTAAATTCTTTAGCTCTAAATATGAATAAAGTTCCAGCTCTTTCTTCAGCTAACGCAAGAGGAAAACACATAGTTGTTATCATAAGTAGCTCATCCAAAGTTACTGTTGCAGTTACAAGTGATGACAATGGTCCTGATTCATCTGACAATAATGTGATTCAATGTAAATATACAGAGAGCCACGATACAGATGTGTCAAAAAACAATAAGAGACTCTATAAGGCAATTTAATAGAGTGGTCAATGTATATAATCTTTCACTGAGATTACCCGTTGATGTGAATAGATTTATATAGAAAAAAATAATTTAAAAAAGGGAGACAAATTATTATGAAAAAAATGAACAACAAAGGTTTCTCACTCGTTGAGCTTATCGTAGTTATCGCAATCATGGCAGTACTCGTTGGTGTACTTGCTCCAACACTTATCAAGAATGTAGAGAAGTCAAGAGAGTCTACAGATCTTCAGAACCTCGACACAATCAGAGGCGCAGTTGTAACAACACTTTCTGATGAGACAGTTGCTGCTAAGATTCCTGCATCTTCTACAACATATGAGCTTGATACAACAAACGTAACACTTTCAGGTGGTACTGATGCCAATTTCACAACCGCTTTCAACGATAAGATTAAGGACAGCATTTCAAAGGTTGGTAAGTTAAAGTCTGGTAATGCAGTAGCTGCAGGTCACATCTTTGTAGAAATTGATCACAACAGTGCTGTAACAGTTTACATCGCTTCAACTTCTGGTATTAGCAACGTTGCTAAATGTAAGATTACAAAGTCTGATTCTAACCAGGCTATGGAATACCTTTCTAAGTAATTAATAAAGGAAAATATTATGACAATCGAGATTCTACTGTATATCATTATATTCTTATATGGAATTGTATTAGGGAGTTTTCTTAACGTTCTGATATACAGATTACCAAAACATGAGAATATAAGTACAGAGAGGTCTCATTGTATGACCTGTGGACACAAGCTGGGGTGGTACGACCTCGTACCACTTTTCAGCTGGGTCTTTCTAGGTGGCAAGTGTAGATACTGTAAGTCAAAGATATCAAAGCAATATCCATTGGTTGAAGCAATTAATGGATTCGGGTATGTTTTGATATTCTGGCTTACAGGATTCTCATTGTCTAGCATATGTTACTGCTTAGCTTTTTCGATATTCCTTGTGATATCGGTTATTGACTTTAGGACTCAGGAGATTCCTTTCGGTCTTAATGTGTGCCTTTTTATAATAGCAGTCATTAGATTAGCTTTTAATTTTAATGATTGGCTTGACTGCCTGATAGGTATGGTAGCCGTCAGCGGTTTTATGTATTTGTGCTTGATTATAGGTCGAGCAATAAAAGGTATCGATGCCTTTGGAGGCGGAGATATCAAGATGATGTTTGCAACCGGCTTGCTTATAGGTTGGAAGGCAAATATATTAGCATTCTTACTTGGGTGTATTTTTGGAGCTGTGATTCACAGCATTAGAATGAAAGTTTCTAAGGACACAGACCATGTCCTTGCATTTGGTCCTTATCTTTGTATGGGACTCGTGATTGCAATGCTTTTTGGAAATGCGATCATCAGCTGGTATTTCGGTATTATGAATATCAGTATTTAATTATTGGATTATTTGAATTTATTAAATATGCATATAACACGAGAGGTTATAGGTGGAGGAGAAAAAGTTTTACTTTCCTGACTAAAGCTTACGTGATTATATATAAAATTCAGCTTGGATTGGAGGACTACTCATGGCGGCAAAATCAAAAGGGAACGTGCTGAGTATCGTTATTAACAACGAGTTTATTAAGATTATGGACGCGTCTGTCAGCAAGGCGAACGTAGTAACGATCCATAAGATTGTAACAACAGCTACACCAGCTGCAAGTTACAATGATGGTATTATCCGAGACAGAGGAGCCATCTCAAAGGTTATCAAGGTTGCTCTTGATGAAAACAGAATTGAAACAAAGGAAGTTGTATTCTCAATAGCATCTTCTAAGATTGCTACAAAGGATGTAACAATTCCAAAGGTAAAACCGAAGCAGATTGAAGGAATAATCATGGCCAATGCCTCAGATTATTTCCCGGTTAACATAGATGAGTCAATCATCCAGCATGCGGTTCTTGCTAATGTAGTAGAGGATGGACAGCCAAAGATCAAGATCAGAGTTATGGCAGTACCTGCAGATATGATCTCTGTATACTATGACCTGGCTGCTAACATGGGACTGCATATTCAGGCTATCGACTATGTTGGTAACTCTTCATATCAGCTCTTAAGCAAGCAGATTCCTCAGAATAACTCAATTGTTATTCAGGTAGAGAATGATTCAACAATTGTAAATATCTTTAATGGTGGTGTACTCAACTTACAGCGTATCATTCCTTATGGTAAGTCATTGATTATCAATGCTATCATGAGCAAGTACAAGGTAAAGTACGATGAGGCCATGAAAATGGTTCAGGATAAGAACCTCATCCATGAGAAGTTTGATGGAGATATGGTTACAGAGTCTTTGAGATATCTTGTTTCTAATATCAACAGACTTATGGATTTCTATTCAGCAAGAAACCAGACACAGCTTATCGAAAAGGCTTACATCACTGGTAATGCTACAACAATCAATGGTCTTATTCCATTGCTTAACAATGAGATTCACCTCAATCTTGAAGTTCTTTCAGACTTTAAGGGAGTTATTCTTGATAAAAAGTCATATCTTCAGCTTGAAGATGTTGCAACTTATATCTTGAATATTGGTGCAGTTCTTTCACCAGTTAACTTCGTACCAAAGGATAGACAGGCAACAAGTGATACTAAGGATTATACAGATACTGGTAAGTATATCCTTATCGGATCTTTGGTTATCGCTGCACTTTTGATTATAATTCCTTACGTACAGCTCACTAATTCAAAGTCTAAGTTGCAGAAACTTAAGAAAGAGAATGAACAGCTTTCAAGTATCAACCAGATTGTCAATGACTTTTATCAGTCAAAGGATATGGTTAAGGATTCAGATGCTTTCAATAAGCTCACAGTTAGTAATGATGATGATCTTGACAAGTTTGTAATTACTCTTGAAAAGATTATGCCTTCAGATGTACAGATTAAGAGTGTTTCAGTACAGAATGGTGCTGTTACAATTTCTGCAACAGCTGCTGGCAAGGAGTCAATCGCTGCTTTCTATGATGCCCTTCGCTCTACTGAGAATGTATCAAACTGTGTACTTGGTGCAGAGTCTGAAGCTAAAGATGAAACAACAGGTCTTATCGCTGCTGCTTTCTCAGTAACATTTAACATTACAGCAGGAAACTAAGGGGGTCTATAGATGGATAACAAAGAAAATAAAAAGTCAGCTTTTTCTCTTAATCCAAGAGATAAATTTATCGTTTTTATAGTCGCAGGTGTAGCTGTTATTGCTCTTGCTTTCTTCTTTGGTTTCAGCAAGATCAACGAGTCTAAAAAGAATGTTGACAGCCAGGTTACAAAGCAGGAAGCACTCAACCGTGACTTGAAAGAAAAGAATGCTAATAAACAGCAGTACTTGACAGAGACAGAGACATACAAGAATAGATTCAATGCCGCTATCGCTGGATACGAGCAGGGAACTAGCCAGGATCATCAGCTCATGTTCTTAAGACAGGTAGAGCTCACAACAGGTCCATGGATTAAATCTGTTACATTTGCAGCTTCAAGCCCAATCTACCAGTTTGGTGCTATCACATCTTCTAATCCTGGTGCTGCTGGCACTAAGGCTTATAAGACAGATATGCAGGGCTATAAGTCAACAAACACAGTAGCTTATGAGTGTACTTATGACAATTTCAAGAAGGTACTCGCTTACCTTAACAATTACTACAGCAAGAACACAATTGATAACTTAACAGCAACATATTCAGCAGAGGAAGATAAGGTTTCAGGTACTATCACACTTTCTTCTTACTGCATCACAGGTTCAGACAGAAAGTTCACAAAGCCTAACTATAGTGCTATTGCTAAGGGAACAGCTAACATCTTTAAGTCTGAAGCTTTCACTCCATTCTTTGTTGCTATGGAGAATGCATTGAATTCTGATACTGAGGGCAATTATATCCTTGGTGATTATGACTACTACATGCTTGCTAATGCATCAACATCTGATATCAATTCACTTGTTATCGGCCGTAAGGATGATGCTGATGGATCTACAATGGTTCAGTCAAGCAAGAACTCTGTAGAGAAGGTAAATATCAAGGTTTGGGGTAGCGCTGGTAACTACAAGATTTCTTATGAGTGTGGCACAAAGCAGTATCCAGCTACTAACTTTAGCGCTGGTGCAAAATGTGTTCCAGGCGAGACTATCGATTTCTTGATTCTTAGTTCTGCTAGACTTTCAGCTGATGATAAGTCTGGTGCAGAGATATCAATTGATAATCAGACAGATCTCAATATGAATGTCAAGGTAACTAATGATGATGCTACTAATCCAAGAATTAATATCAAGTCAAATACAGGTAATGTAACAATCTATAAGTAATGACTTCGGGCAGTGGCGTGATAGGAAAGCTTCATGTCACTGCCTATTTTTTAAAAAATTGTTTAAACTTTAAAGAAAATGACAAAATAATTCGTAAATTAACTTTGAATACAAATGGAACTAATTCATTTTACATAGAAAAATTTAGCATTAAGCGGAATGGGTGGTATGATGAGTTTGAGAAAAAAATTAAGCTTGAAAAAACTAAAGAGTAGGGCAGTGGGTGCCTGCAAAGAGAGAAGAAGAAAGGCAGATAACAGAGGTCTTTCTTTAGTTGAGGTTTTAGTAGCTATGGTTATCTTAGCTTTGATTACCTTACCAATTGTCAATACATTTATTTCTTCTTCAAAGACTAACAATCAGGCTAGAAAAATTGAAAATGCAAATGCAGTAGGCCAGGTTATTACTGAGAGAGTTAAGACAACTTACCTGAGCAACTTGATTAAGTCATTAGACGAGTCGGCACCTGGTTCAAGTGCAAGTGGAGTTTCAGCGAGTGGAGTTTCAGCGAGTGGAGTTTCGGCGAGTGGAGTTTCAGTATCAAGCGCAAGCTCAATTTCAGGTATGAAGAATTATATACCAAATATGAACTTTGCTACTCATGATGAAATATTCCCATTAGGCACACCTGCTACTGGTTATGCAACACATGTCTTTACAACAAAGGCATTTGACTCAACAGGAAGTCCTTATACATCTTCTTCGAAGGGGGATAAGTTCTATGCAAAGGTTACATTAAATCCTAATGCTTATACTAATGGAGCTGATTCATCAATAGATCAGAACAGTAAGAATAATATCAACTCCTATAATATGCCTTCCTTTGATAAATTGGACAAAGACAACAACTTTGCTATTCTCAACCAGATTATTGCAGAGGATGAGTTTGCAGCATCGAAAGTTGCAGAGGCAGATATTAACAATGTTCATAGAAGAGTCGATGTTACTGTTACCTTAAGTCGAGACGGTGAAAATTATGTTCAGAAGGTAGTTGCAGTAGTTAGCTATTTCAAGGGCTCTAATGACTCTGTAACTCAGACTGTATCATACACTGCAAAGAAAGAGTATGAAATAGGTGAGAAGGTAGTAAAGGCTGACGATTTAAGTAAAAAGTTTAACAGCGTATATCTTTTCTACACACCTTTTGAAGTATATCAGAACAATTTTGCATCTGGAGACAGCAAGGATATCATAAAGTTCAATGTTGTCAATAATATTCCAGAAGGCGAAGCTCATAAGAGAGACAGAGATATCAACCTTTACTTGGTTGAACAGCACAGTAGAACATCTCAGACAGCTGGTTCATCAACAGTTGATACAATTGGTGTACAGATTCCAATCGGTAATGTAGAGGTTACTGTTGAGGGCTCACCTTCAAGTAATCTTTCAAGTGAGACTACTAAGCTTGGCCCTGCCAGCAAAAAGTACGTAAATCTTTTAACCAATGCTAAACAGGTTAGTATCTATACAGACCCTAGTCTTAACAAGACAGTTGAAAATCAGACAAATTCACTTACACAGAATTTGTATGCTAACACAAAGATTAGATACCTTTACAATATGAAGGTCGAAATATGGATCAATGATGAGAGTATGAGCGGAAATCCTGCTCTTACATTAGAGTCAACAAAGGAGAATGTAGAATGATGAAGCTTAGAAAGAAAGGGAATAACAAGGGATCTACAATGGTCATAGTTATTTTGGCCGTTGCATTTATCGCTATTATAGCAGCAACTACTATTCTGGCTGCCTTGATGAATCTGCAGATGAAGGTTGTTGACCGAAATTCAAAGAAGGCCTTCTATACAGCTGAGGAAGCGGTAGATGAAGTATATGCTGGTTTGGGTAAGGTTTCTATTGGAAAGCTGTCTGAGACATATTCAGATGTTCTTTCTTCAGTAACAGGTACTGCTTTAAATGGATCAGCAAGTGCCCTTGTAGTTCTTGATAACACTGCATGTAATAAGAAACTTAGAGATAATTACTTAAGAAGCATGGTTGCAACTCTTGTAAAGGGTGATTTTGATTCAGTTGTTACAGGTATCACCAATACAACTAACTATACAACACCTGTTTTACTTGATGAAGCAACTGCCGCAGCTTCTGCTACTAGTAATGTGGCCTTTATTGATAACCTCAATTCTTATATTGAGAATCCTGATAGAAATGTAATCAAGGTTAAGAAGGTAGATTCAATCTCAGTTTTAGCCCATAAGGACAATGACTTAAACAACTATACAATCATAGCTAAGGGATGTGATATCTTTTATAAGTCATCAAAAGATGGTTATTACTCAGATATCATAGTTGATATTGAAATCGGTCTTCCTGATGGTTTGCTCAGCTTTATGAACAATTCTACTTCAAGCCTTACTTCATACGAAGATTATGCTTTGATAGGTTGTACTGGTATTCAGGTTTCATCTGGTACAGGTGTATCAATCAACAATACTAAGGCATATGCTGGATGCAAGACAACTACTTCAGGAACAGGACTCACAGCAATAACAACTAAATTTGGTGGATTTAGAACAATCGGTAATGGAACCAGTGTTAAGCTTACAAATTCAGCATTGGTATCTGGAGCAGATGTCTTGATCGGTGAGACTCAGTCAACACTTGCAAGTTCTGCACCTATTGCTCAGTCTTCAAACAACAGTCTTGAAGCAGATGATCTTTCAAGAATTTGGGCTGAGAATATTAAAACACCATCTAATTCAAGTGCTTCTAAAATCAAGATTGACGGTACAGCATTCGTAGCTGATGACCTTGATATTGATGGTAAGGGAGCCAATGTAAATATTTCTGGTAACTACATCGGTTTTGGTAACCAGGGTTACTCTGCAACTGCAGCCACTAATGATCATGCTACATCTTCTGCTATCATGCTCAACGGTGAAAATGCTAATCTTGATATGAGCTCTATAACAAGCCTTATTCTTGGCGGTCGTGCTTATATTGATCTTAAGTCTTCAGCTCACTATGCTGCAGCTTCATCATCTTACTATGCAACTGGTGAATCAATTGCCTTAAGAGGAGGACAGGAGGCATATTTGATTCCTGATTCTATGATTAAGGATAGAACTAATGAAAATAAGCATTTGTCTAACCCAATGTCAGCTTTGAAGGATTACAATGCAACTAATGTCTATGCTGATATCCCTGTTGATTACTTCGGTACAGCTTATGCTAATCTTGATGAAAATGGTAAGGCAAAAGTTAAGGTAGTTACTAGTGGTGGATTTACATATATGTATCTTGATATCAAGACTGGAATGGAAGATGAGTATATTTCAGCCTTACTCTCAAGTGATGACTCATATGCTATATCTATCAAAAAGAGACTTTTAGCTGGTGTAAACGAGCTTAATCAGTCTATTAAGACTAATAACACAAGTAAGGTATATACAAACTCTGCTTTGATGTCTACATCTGAGGACAATACAAGCGTATCAGTTCAGACTGGTAATATCACTTCTTCTTCAGCAATTGCTACAGATAAGGTTGCAATGCTTGCAGCAATCGGCAGAAACAGATACGAGCTTTTAAATAAGCTCCTCTATGAGCCACCTTACTACACAGATAACTCAAATATTTCTGGTTCTGCTGCTTATACTGATAAGGCAAGTCTTTGGAATGACTGGTCAACAATGCATTACTCAATAGTTGTAAGAGGTAAGAGCATTGATATCACTAACCAGCTTAGCAGCGGTGCAACAATTTTCTCTAACTTTGTAAATGAGACATATCTGACTAATGCAGTTTCATCTTTTTATAAGGAAATTGATAACGTTGATACAAATATTAAGGATATAGTATATATTGGTAACGATCAGGCTACAAATGCTGTTTATATCGGTAAGTCAGCAAGTGATTACAATAACTTTAAGACAGCTAACAATATTACAAATATCAAGACAAGTATTCTCGGCAAGACTGGTGGTATAGTAGTTACTACTGGTGATGTTTATGTAGATCAGGGCTTTAATGGTGTTATCTTATCAAGAGGAAATATCTATATCTATGGTACTAACGATGTATTCACTAATACTCAGGGTAGTATCACAGACTTGCTTAACAAGCTTAGCGATGCAGATGCTGAGGAGGCTCGTAAGTACTTCACAGCTTGGAATACTTCTACATTCGCAGGTGCTGGTTCAACTCAGAATCTTGAGTACAAGTCAGTAGAAGGCCTTACATATAAGGATCTTGTTAACTTTGAAGACTGGCATAAGGGTGATCCAGTTTCTAACAATTAATTATTGGGTAACAAAAAGGTTTGTTTAAATAATAGGAGAGAGATTGCATGGGTTGTGGTAAAAATAAGTATGAGGAGAAAATACGAAAACTAAATAATAACAAGGGATTCTCCATGGTTGAACTTATTGTGGTTATCGCAATCATGGCGGTTCTGACAGGTTTGATTGCCTTGGGTGTGAACGTTATGCGTGCAGGGGACACAAAAAAGGCCAATGTGACAATTGCTGAAATGTTACAGAAGACTAGAACCAATGCTATGGCTATCGTAGGACTTTGGCAGCTTGAAATCTACAATGACAATGGACGTTGCTATGTAGCTTCTTATAAGCAAAAGCCTAAGGATAATCCAACAGATCCAGATAAGCCTTTTGAGCTGGTTGAGAAAAAAGAGATAGGTTCTAGAGTTAATGTTTACTATATGGAAAACAAAACTATCAAGGATCTTATTACAACAACATCAGGAGTATCAAAGCTTGCTCCTGGTGATAAGTTGATAGTGACATTTGCAGCTACAACTGGTATGGTTTCAAATGTTGAAAGAATGTCTTCATTGACTTCGGAAGAACTCAATAAGGCAGATACCAATACTTCAGCTTCCACAGGTGCTACTACAGGTGTCAGAGGCGTGGTAAAACAAGCACACGATGTTTCTATTGCAGTTATGTTTAATAAGAAGAATCAGGATCTTACAAGCTCAGGTGCTGTTAAGTACGATACTGGATTTACACTGTATTTTGAGACTGGTAAAGTTGTAAGGTAACAGGAGGGGTCGAAAAGATGGCTATAAAAGAAAATAATAAGGGACTCTCTTTTGTAGAGCTTTTAGTAGCTGTACTTGTAAGTACTATAGTTGTTTCGGCACTCTTGTATTTACTGGTTCAGGGTTCTAACAGTTCAAAAAAGCAGCAATCACAGTCCACAATACAGAATGATGCAAACATCAGTATGAATACCATGAGTGAGAAGATTTTACAGGCAAATGGTATTGCAGTTGATACATCAGATTCTAACAAGGTTACTTATGAACTCTATGGTGATTCGGCTGGAAACTTTAAGTTTGAGCTTGATAAAACTACTAAGGAGCTTTCACTTTATTCTGGTGCAGGTTCAGCAAGCTCTATAACATGGAATGGTGCCAGCTTACTTTGTACAAATGTAACAGATATGAAGGTGGAAATTATTGAAGGCAATTTTGATGTCATTACAGATAATTCATCTTCTTCTAAGGGTAAGATCACAAAAGTTGAAGGTGGTATGAAGATTAGAGTTCTTCTCAAGGTTGAACTTAACAATGAGATAAGAGAGATTGAGAGAGTTACAGCTATGAGAAATAAGGTTAAGACCCTTAATTATAACGGTAACTCAGTATTTGTAACATTTGATTCTACGGGGGCTGTTTCAAACCCTGGGTATTCGGTTGAAGAACTTAAAAGCTTCAATCTCGTAGTAACACATTAAAATCGCGATGAGCAGAAATGGAGAGAATATGAGTGCAAAGAGTAAGAAGAAATTAAGCCTCAAAAAGTTTATAATTTCATTTGGCCTAGTCGCAGTTTGCGCCTTGATTGCATGTGCGGTATTCCTGGCTAAGAGTAAAAGGCTTAAGACAGACGCTGCTGATGCTGAAGAGATTGCATCATTCATAGACATTAAGGGCGTGAGATATACTCAGACCAATAAGATGCAGTTTTTGCAGGTTGTTCCTGATGCATCCTATGATGAACTTTCTATGTTTGTAAGTGATGATGCAGGTGATGTTTCATGGAATATGCTTACAGCATGGCTTAAGGAGGATTATGACAAATATGCCAACTCCTCAGCTACTGATTCAGTAACAATTAATACACAGGCCTTGAATAAGATGGTTGAAGAAGCTGCTCAGATTAATAAGAGCATTTCAGATACACAGGCACTTTTAGATGAGCAGGTTACAAGTGCAAAATCTATAAGCAATGAGGCTTATACAGCATACTTAAACAAGACATTTGACGGATATCTCAATAATAAGTATCCAAACTATGATTTTTCTAAATATCCATTTGATTGGTCACAGAAGGCTAATTGGATTGATCCAACCAAGTTTTATGCCAATTATTATAATAACCCAGATCCTGATAAGAAGGCAGAGGTTGATGCGATTATTTCAATAATCAACAAAGAGCAGGATAATTATTTTGGTAAATCATATACAGGATATCTTGATCCTAATTCGCTTAAGGCAAAGGCTGATACTGAGTATGATAATGCTATAAATAATCTTGCAAATGGTCAGAAGGATAAGTTTATTGCTGCGATTGATAAGATTGCTGCATATAAGGCTCAGATTGCTTCTTCAAAGGCAGCTTTGGATGTAAAGAATGCTTCTATTGAGGCCCTAAGTGCTAATATCAGTAAGCAGGAGTCTTCTGCTTGGACTAACATTTCAACTTCATCGGCTGCAACAGCTCTTTCTGATTACTATATGGCTGTTGCTAATGCAGCACCAAGAAATTCAAGTGGTAAGTATTCACTTTACCTCTTTAACAAAAAGACTAACACTATTATTAAGAATTATAATGGCGGTGGTGCTGAGAATATCGGAGGTATCCTCTATACATTGGGCGAAGCTCTTGATTATGATCCTTCAAATCTAGGCCTTGTTATTGGTTATACAGATGATGAGGGTAATACTGAGCCTGTTACTTACAAGCTCGATACTGACCCAGCAGGAACTGTTAGATATGCAAGAGATCTTCTTTCATTTAAGATTTTTGATAATACTTGTGATGGTGAAGGAAAATTACAGGTTGTTTATAAGTTGGCTGAGGATGTAACAAAGGAAGATATTGATCGTTCAATTCTTATTAAGGCTTCTGATGCTCACCATAACTCTGCTAACTATAATCATGTTTTAGATTACTACAAAATAAAGGATCCTAGCCAGTATACATCTAGAAATAATACTAAGGATTTAAAGTTTAGTGGTGAACACGATTTAAGAGCTGAGATTGCTTATTACTTGCTCAATAAGAACAATAACAATGAGAGAATCTTCCTCTATGATACAGTTAACAAGGGTGAGGTAGATACTAACATAGGTGATATATGTCTTATCCAGACTGGTATTGACTACAATAGATTTATTGTAGATTTTGATACATATCTTGCTGGTACTGAGACTTATAATGGTCGTGAATGGGAGTACTATGCTGGTAATGCCGGTGAATTTTGGGTTGAGAAATCAAATAATAGCGATTTAGGTAGCCTTTCGCTTTACTACTACACATTTGATGAAGATACAGGTGAATCATTAGGTTATGAGCAAATGCCTTGGGCTGCTACAATGTTTATTTTGGAAAATGGCAATGACCTAGGTGTATACGGTTACCACGGCTATTGTCCAAATGGTAACAATGTAAGTAAATATCCTGTATATAATGCAACATCAGGTGATATGAGACAGTCTAATTACCTGAGTAAGAATTCATTCCAGGTTAACTCTGATAACTACTTCTTCAACTCTATTTTCTCTGACGAGGCAGTTACTGAAGCTACCAAGGATAAAATTGATGAATTTAGAGATACAGATGGAGTAACTTATTACCTTACTGATACAGCATATAGTGACTGTAAGCAGAAGTTAGGTAAGACAGGAGATATTTCTGTTGCTGATGTAATTCGTTATCTTCTTGGTGCTTATGGCGATAAGCATTTTGTCACACCTGAGAATTCGTCTAATTACACAATTAATGTTCTCGAAATCGAGCCAACCGGTGTAGGTATCTACAACGATGGCACTGATGCTGTTAAGGAACAGATTAAGAAGTGGTATGGTTGGGAAGACTTTGATGTAACTGATGCTGATGGAAAGGTTCTTAAGCACTATAGCTATAACATGAACATCAACGTTAAAGAGATGTCTATGAATGAGTTTATTGGTTACACAGAAGATATCGCTTCAGACTTTGATCTTGTCATCATGGGTGACTGGAACGGTAAAGAAGGTAAGCCAATTTTGAATCCTCAGTGGTTCCAGGATGGTATTGTTTACCAGCCTGAAAACATCACTGAAAACAGACCAACTTCACCTGCAGTAAATGGTGATGATATCACTGTTAAGGCTGTAAACAAGCTTGTTAAGTATGTAAAGCAGGGCTTACCAATTGTACTTGATAAGGATATTTATACAGGCTCTTATGACAGAGTTGTGTATAAGAATGGTCAAAGAGTAAAAGAGACTGTTAAATCTACAGTTTCTAGAGATACAGTTCTCTATAAGATGATGCGTATGTCTCAGCTTGAGAAGCTTGTCGGTGGTGCAGCTACTAACATTTATGAGACTAATATTTATGACACTATGGGATCTCAGACAATCAAGGGATCGCTTTCATACTACATGAAACCAGAGATTAAGGATGTAGCTTCAAGCTTGAAGGAATATTCAGCTTCTGATGGTAATGTGGGTATTTCAAATGTAAATGTTGCTGATCAGTTAGAGAATCTTACATTTAAGGGAACTGTAAACGCTCCAACTCCTGATTTTGTGGGAAGTGACTATAGAGTAAAACTCTATATTGATCGTAACTGTGATAGTATGTTCAATGAAGATACAACTTCTAATAAGGCTGAACTTATGGAGTTCGCTAGAGATGATAACAATCAGCCATTAAAAGATTCATATGGCAACATTCTTGGTAAGAAGTTTACTTACAATGAGGATGGTAGCTTTGAGATGACTGTTAGTCTTCCTACTGCCCTTGAGGGATATATCGGATGGAAGATGGAAGTCACAGATGTCAGCAGAGGAAGTGTTAAGGTTTACAAGGGTGCATTTGCCATCTACGATTTAAAGAAGAAGTCAGTAAATGTACTTCAGATTGTAGATGATAGCTCAAAGACTAGTGGTGGTTCACTCAGCTTAAAGGATAATTCAGCTTTCTTAAAATGCTTTGCAAAGACTATTGGAGTTACAGGACATAATATCAAAATTGATATTATGACTAAGTCTGAGTTTAACAGAAATCCATCCATTATTAATGATACTAAGAATGGCGGTTATTCGATTCTCGTTCTTGGTTTCCTTGATAGCTATGGTGCTAGCATGAAACTTGATGACAATGCTATTGCCCAGATTCAGAAGTATATATATGCTGGTAATTCAGCCCTCTTTACACATGATACTATGACATATGGTAAAGATGGTGCTACTAACCTTAATATCTGTTCTAATTACTCTGAGGTTGCTAAGTTTACAAGAGTATTCAAGCAGTTAATTGGATGTAAGGGTAATGGTAATGGTCCAACTTATCTTGATGATAGCATGTATTCATTAACAGATATTTTCGTAACTCGTTATCTTGGAACTAAGAGAGCATATGGTTCTTACACAGGTGTTTACACAACTGATTATATGGGTTCATACACTAACAACCGTATGTTTATAACAACAAAGGTTAACAGACTTAACAGGGGTGAGATTACAGAGTATCCATATGCAATTAGTTCATCAATTCCAGTTGCTACAACACACTCTCAGTACTATTCACTTGATCTTGAGTCTAGAAATGAGAATCCACAGATTTATGATGACGATGTTGTAGTATGGTACACACTCGGAAATACTAGTGCAGCTTTCACTGGTGGCAATAAAGTTTATGATGTCATGGGTAAAGATGGTGTAAATAACTACTACGTATACTCAAAGGGTAATATCACATACTCAAGTGCTGGACACTCTACTGTTAGTGATCCTAACTCATTTGAGATGAAGCTCTTTGTAAATACATTCATCCGTGCAATGCTTTCAGGTCACTCTAAGCCAAATGTTGTAATTAACGATGCTGAGTATGGCAATGATGGTATGTACACTAAGTATTACAGAGCTGATCTTTCTACAAAGACAGGTGATACAGATATTCAGTTTGACTTTACTGCAAATGATCCTGATGTAGTTTCTGGAACTGGTAAGCTTTCTTCAACATTCATTTACTACGACAGAAATCGTAACAATGTATATGATGCTGGAACTGATAAGATTATCTCATATGTAACTGATGACGGTGTTTCAAATGATGGCGTAAGATATGCTAAGATACTTACAGAAGATAGTGGTAGAAATTCTGAGACTATCATCAGTGGTGATAGGTATAGATTCAACCTTTGGGAAGCTGCTAGAAAGATGGCTGCTACAGGTAAGAGCGAAGAGTTCCTTACTAACGTTGATTTAGCTGATATGTACTCAGATCTTGCTAACAATAGCTTGGTTGTTGGTGTAAATGCTACAAGTATCGGTAATCAGGAAGCTTTTGCTGAAGTTAAGTTCACAGAGCGAGAGCTCTTCAAGTTAGAGTAATCTGACTTTTTAAAATTCTAATTAAATTCAATATGGATTCTAATATGGATTCTAATATGAATATGTCCCCAGGGCTTAGGCCCTGGGGTTTTTTTGTCTTGGGCCTTTGTGTATATGACAAGAAATAATTAATTGACAACAATATATACAAGAAGTATAATATACATATAGTATCAATTATATATATTACAATGCGAAATGTTAATGTAGGAGCTTAAGTGTGATTTCTTTCATTTTTCAAAGGGGGGAGCTAATGTATAGTGAGGTCTTAAGTATAGCTATCACTGGCCTTACAACTTGTATAGTTAAGGTGGAGACAGATGTTGATAATGGAATTCCATATTTCGAGATGAGTGGTTGCCTGTCTACTATGGTTAGGGAGTCAAAGGAAAGAATACAGGTTAGCATAAGAAACTCAGGCTTTAAGCTTAAACCACAAAGAATAATTGTTAATATTTCACCTGCTGATGTCAGAAAAGCAGGTACAGGTTTTGATTTACCGATTGCTATAGGTATTCTTATGGCCAATTCTATGCTTAAGAAAGACCTTGTAGAGCAGGCTGTATTTTTGGGCGAGCTAAGTCTTGATGGCTCCATAAACTCAGTTAATGGCATACTGCCGTCGGTTATAGCAGCAAAAGAAGCTGGCTTAAAAAGAATATTCATTCCAAAAGCTAATGAGAAGGAGGCAAGGATTTTAGATGGACTTGAAATATGCCCCGTAGCAAACTTAAAGGAATTAACAGATTATCTCAATGGTATAAATAAACTTTCGCCTTCTGTGGAAGTAAGGCTGCAAGAGAGAGAAGATAAGGATGTTAAGGTAGATAAAGTTGATAATAACGAAATAAGAGATAATAAAGATAATAAAGATAGGGCTAAGGCTTATGATTATTTAGATATCGTCGGTCAGAAGAGTGCAAAGAGAGCTGTTATGATAGCTGCTGCCGGTATGCACAATATTATGCTTGAAGGAGCACCTGGTGCAGGTAAGACTATGATTGCAGAGAGAATACCTGGTATTTTACCGGATTTAGAGATGGATGAAAAACTTGAGATAACAAAGATATATTCAATAGCTGGTATCTTGAAAGATGGTGATTTGATATATGAGAGACCCTTTAGAAATCCGCATCACTCAGTAACTCAGGCTGCTATGCTTGGAGGTGGAGCCATTCCGCGACCTGGAGAGATTACATTGGCCACATCAGGAGTGCTCTTTTTAGATGAATTGACTGAGTACAAGGCTCAGATTTTGGAATCTTTGAGACAGCCCCTCGAAGATAAGTATATACGTTTAGTTAGGGTCGGACTTGACTATGTATTCCCAGCTGATTTTATGCTTGTAGCTGCCATGAATCCTTGTAAATGTGGTTATTACCCAGACAGACTTAGGTGTAATTGTAAGGAGTCAGACATAAGGAGGTTTAGGGATAAAATAAGTCAACCTATGTGGGATAGATTTGATATGAAGGTTCATATTGAGTCTGTGGGCCTAGAAGAGCTTATTAAGGAAAGAGATGACAGGGATGAGACCTTTACGACCAGCAAGATGAAGGAGGCTGTAGAGAGGGCCAGGTTAAGGCAAAAAGAGCGATTCGAAATTAGAAATTACAGGGATGAAAATGATCAATTTGCCTTAGGAGGAAGAAAACTGAGATTTAATTCGGATATGAACGCTAAAGATATCAAGAGCTATTGCCCCTTGTCTGATGAGTGCAGTAAGGTCTTGAGGCAGGCTTATTCAAGATTTGGTCTTACTATGAGGGCCTACAATAAGATAATAAAGGTGGCAAGGACTATTGCGGATCTGGATGATAGCGATGAGATAGGGATAAAGCATCTTTTGGAGGCTATATCATACAGAGTCGTGACGTCAAGTATAACTTGAGAATTGATAAGGGCAAAACGTGAATATGCCAGTGAGAGGCTAAATTTACTCAATAAATTGCTATAGTGAGGGGGATTTTTTGGAGAAAGCTATAAGAGATTCTTCTTTAAAGAAAGAGGAATATGAGTGGTATATGGTTTCAAAACTTGGATTTAGGAACCTAGATTCAGTGACAAAAGTTATCAATTCGCTTCTTTATGATGCGTCGGATAAGACAGAATTAAGGTATCTTGCAGGAAAAATTCTTTCTATGAATAAGGAAGAGCTGATATTGAGCGGTTTAAAGGATCAGAAAAAGTATGATAGTCTCTTGGAGGATATGGAGAGAGTTAAGGCGGATGACAATATTTTTTTGGAATATAGCAGGCTGGCTGACAAAGGGATAGAATTTATTGCCAGGTTTCATGACAAGTATCCAGATTTATTGAATCAAATATATTTGCCGCCTGTGGGGCTTTATGTATATGGCAGGAGTGACTGCCTTTTGGACTTTAATAAGTCATTTCCAAGAATTGCCATGGTTGGAGCTAGAAATTGTACAGAATATGGCAAAAAAATTGCCTTTGATCTTGCAAGAGATTTTACCTGCAGGGGGAATTTCGTTGTGAGTGGTATGGCCGTGGGAATTGATAAGGCGGCGCATGAGGGAGCTCTGTCGGCTGATGGGGCAACTATTGCTGTATTGGGCTGCGGGGTCGATATTTGCTATCCTAGGACTAATATAGGGCTCTATAGGGATATAGTTGAAGAGGGAGTCATAATATCTGAGTATGAAGCAGGAACACCGGCTTATAAGTCAAATTTCCCCCAAAGAAATAGGATTATAAGTGGTATGTGTGAGGCGACTCTGGTAGTTGAGGCTAGAAAGAGATCAGGTTCTCTGATAACAGCAGCAGATGCCCTCAATCAGGACAGACTTGTATGTGCAGTTCCAGGCAGAATAGGAGATCCTTTAAGTGAGGGTTGCAATGAACTCCTTTTGAGTGGGGCTTCGCCCATTACAAAGCCAAAAGATCTCTATGATTTGTTTGAGATAGAGCTGCCGAAAAATCTTAGTTTGGACTTGGAAAAAGTGAAAAATAATATGGATGATAGTGAAGAAAACATAACTTATGAAAATATTTTTCTTGAAAGGCAAAAAAATTTGGTGTATAGTGTAGTCAATTTGTATCCAGAAACTATGGATTCAATAATTGAAAAAACTGGAATGGATGTTGCGAGTGTGGGCATGATTACTGCACTTCTGCTTATGGAGGGAAAGCTTAAGGAAACTAGTCCAAATACCTACATTCGTTCTTAGTATTTACATCGGAGGTTTTTGTTTTATGGCAAAGTATATGGTGATCGTTGAGTCTCCAGCTAAAGTTAAAACAATTAAAAAATTCTTAGGTTCTAATTATGACGTGTGCGCTTCACAGGGACATATTAGGGACTTGCCTAAGAGTCAGATGGGAATAGATGTCGAAAACGATTTTGAGCCTAAATATATAACTATAAGAGGCAAGGGACCTATACTTGCTGATCTTAAAAAGAGAGCTAAGAAGGCTGATAAAGTCTATCTTGCAACCGACCCTGACCGTGAGGGTGAGGCTATTTCTTGGCATTTGGCGAAGGCTTTGGGCTTGGAAGATAAGGATATACACCGTATTACCTTCAATGAGATCACTAAGAATGCCGTAAAGGAATCAATTAAGAATTCTAGAAAGATTGATATGGATCTTGTAGATGCACAGCAGTCAAGAAGGGTACTTGACCGTCTTGTGGGATATGGGATCAGTCCTGTGCTTTGGGCAAAGATTAAAAGAGGTTTGAGCGCAGGAAGAGTACAGTCAGTAGCTTTAAAGATAATCTGTGACAGAGAGGATGAAATCAACTCATTTATTCCTAAGGAATACTGGACTTTGGAAGCTGATTTTGCAATTAAGGGTGAGAAAAAGCTTTTGAGAGCTAAATTCCACGGGGATGAGAATGGCAAGATTGAGATTCCATCTGAGGAGGAAGCTAAGAAAATTGAGGCTTCGGTCAAGAAGGCTAAACACGAGATTGATAGCATCAAGATTAGCGATAAAAACAAGAAGGCTCCATTGCCTTTTACAACATCTACTCTTCAGCAGGAGGCAGCAAGCAAGCTGAATTTCTCTACATCTAAGACTATGAGAATTGCTCAGCAGTTATATGAAGGTGTGGAAGTTAAGGGCTATGGCACTATAGGTCTTATAACATACCTGCGTACTGATTCTGTAAGAGTAGCTGATGAGGCAGTTGCGGCTGCAAGAGAGTTTATTCTTGAGCAGTACGGAGAGGAGTATGCAGCAAAGATTGAACTTAAGGCTTCAAAAAAGAATGGCAAAGAGGAGCATAATGTACAGGATGCCCATGAGGCAATTCGTCCGGCATCTATAACTCTCACACCGACACATGTCAAGGAGTCTTTGTCCAGAGACCAGTTTAGGCTTTATAACCTTATATGGAAGCGCTTTACAGCTTCACAGATGAGTGGAGCTTTGTATGAGACAAGAAGTATTAAGATAAAGAGTGGAAAGTATTATTTCACTGTTGCAGCTTCAAGAGTTAAATTTGGAGGTTTCCTCTCAGTTTATTCTGATGAAGAAGATAAGATTGAGAAGAATACCTTATTAAAGTCAATTGATAAGGACACTAAGATTAGTCTTGAGCAGGTGGAAAAAGAGCAGCACTTTACTCAGCCACCAGCTCACTATACTGAGGCTTCACTGGTTAAGCAACTTGAGGAACTTGGAATAGGCAGACCTTCTACCTATGCTCCAACTATCTCGACAATAATCGCAAGAAGGTATGTTACTAAAGAACAGAAGAATCTCTATGTGACTGAGATTGGTGAGGCAGTTAACAATATTATGATTAAGGCCTTCCCAGAGGTTGTTGATGTAAGCTTTACCGCAAATATGGAGTCTTTGCTCGATGGAGTTGAAGAAGGCAATATTAAGTGGAAAGAGATAATCAAGAATTTTTATCCAGATCTTGATAGAGCTGTCAAAGCAGCAGAGAAAGAGCTTGAAAATATTAAAATTGAGGATGAGGTTACTGATGTTGTCTGTGAATTGTGCGGACGCAATATGGTAATCAAGTATGGACCACATGGAAAGTTCTTGGCTTGTCCAGGCTTCCCAGAGTGTAAGAATACTAAACCTTATCTTGAAAAGATAGGAATTGCCTGCCCTAAGTGTGGCAAGGATATTGTTATCAGAAAGACCAGAAAGGGTCGTAAATTTTATGGATGTGAAAACTATCCAGAGTGCGACTTTAATAGTTGGCAGAAACCAGTCGCTAAGCCATGTCCAAAATGTGGTGGCCTCATGGTCGAGAAGGGCAACAAGGTTGCCTGTGCCAATCAAGAGTGTGGCTATGTCGAAGCAAAAGCCAAAGATAATGCCCTTTAAATTAGATAAAATCTAATAAGCATATTGTTTAAAACAGCCGATATTTGTTTTATAAGAAGAATTAAATTCTGCTTATAAAACAGTCGGCTGTTTATTGCATTTTAAGGGCATTTTTCGAATGAAATACTTTATTTTTTGGGATGGATATCATATAATAATGACAGTATGGAGTTTTATACAATTAAAACCCAATTTAGCGGAAAGGAGCTTATATGAGTAATTCAATTTTTGGTAGTTCACAAATTTTTGGAAGCTCAGGTGCATATGGCTATGTTAATCTCTTAAAGTCTGCAGCAGATGCAAGCTGGACAAGAGAATCAGTAATAACTAACAACATTGCCAATGTAGATACTCCCGGCTATAAGAGACAGGATGTCGAGTTCAAGACATATTTAAACTCAGCTCTTGAACAGGCTGGAAAACCATATACAACGCTTACACAGCGTGTTCGTAAACTGGATTTAAGTGATGTGACAACAAGGACGTATACAGATATGTCAACACTTGATTACAGGCTGGATGGAAACAATGTGGATTTGTCGACAGAGAATGTAGAGCTTGCTAGTGAGCAGCTCAACTATAATGCTTTGATTGACAGTATGAACAACGAGTTTTCAAGGATGAAGTCAGTACTCAAGTAAAGGATTTTGCTTAGATACAGGAAGGAGTAGACTATGGCTATGTTTACATCTTTTAACATCTCTGCGTCAGGTATGACTGCTCAGCAGTTGCGTACAGATGTTATAGCTCAGAATATTGCAAATGTTAATACAACAAGAACTTCAGATGGCACACCTTATGTCAGAAAGGCAGTTGTCTTCACTGAGAAAACTCTCTCAGCTGCAACTGCAATCAGAGGAGCTAATTCAGCAGGTTCATCTTTTGCGTCATATCTTCACAATGCCAATGGTGGAACTCTGGGTGATGGAGTAAAGGTTACATCTGTCTATGAGGATAATTCAACTGATATGAATATGGTATATGACCCATCTCATCCAGATGCTGATGAGAATGGTTATGTCACATATCCTAATGTCAATGTAGTTCAGGAGATGACAGATCTTATTGATGCCTCTAGATCATATGAAGCCAATATTTCAGCCTTCAATGCAAGTAAGAGCATGGCAAGTAAGGGACTCTCAATAGGACAGAACTCTTGATATTAAAGATTGACGATAAGTATTAGTCTTAGATAAAGAATTAGAAAGGATCTGAATTATGGATCTTATGACAGCGATTAATTCGCTTGGTGGAGATTATGTTTCCAAGGTTTCCTCAGCAATGAAGGATTCAGCAGTGCTTGGAACTAATGCCAAAGAGATAAGCAGCGATCAAACATTTGACTCGGTATTTAATGCCGTATCTGGACTTGTGAACAGCACCAATGATTATGTTCAGCGTGCTCAGAAGGCAGAAGTAGATTATGCTCTTGGCAATATGACAAACACACATGAATTGGGAGTTTATCAGCAGGAGGCCAATGTTGCACTGCAGTTCACTGTAGCTGTAAGAGACAAGGCGCTTGAGGCATATAAAGAGATAATGAATATGCAGATTTGATTTAGCAGATAAAATTTGGGAGCATAAAACAAGATGGTAGAGCGTTTAAGAAAGATTCTCGACAGGATAGTTGAAATCTGGAAAAACTGGTCTAGAAAACAGAAGACAATAATAATAAGTTCTGTTGCTGTGGTCATCATAGCTGTCACAATACTTATATTTGTTATGAATCGTACTCAGTATGCGATTCTCACAACAGCCAGTGACTATGAGCAACTCAACAGTATTACAACAATATTGAAGGATGGTGCCTATACTTACAGAGTTAAGGATAATTCCTTGTTGGTAGAAGTTGAAAAATCAAAACTCACAGACGCAAAGATGGCGATTGCGAGCGCTGATATTAAGTCGAGTGGCTATTCATTTGAAGATGCCATGAAATCGAGCTTTACAACAACTGATTCGGATAAGAATAAGCAGTATGAGCATTATCTTGAATCAAAATTTGCCGAAGATCTGACAAGCATGGATGGTATTAAAAGAGCATCTGTAACTGTAGATATTGCGCAGGATACAAACTCTTTTTATAAGCAGACATCCGAATCGTCAGTATCAGTCCTTTTGGAGACTAGCAAGAATTTGTCTGATGACACAGCAGAGTCAATTGCTAACTTCCTTGCCACAGCAGTGGGCAACAAATCGACTGACAATATAACAATCGTATCAAGCGATGGAACTACACTTTTTTCTGGCCCGTCCAATGCTTCATCAGGCTCAGGCGTCAGCTATGCCGGTAAGCAGAAGTATAAGGGACAGATTGAGTCGACAACAAGATCATCATTGAAACAGGGACTTTTGGCAACTGGACTCTATGACGATGCTTATATTACTTTGAACTATGTCCTCAACTGGGATGCAGTCAACAAGATTGCAACTGAGTACTCAACTCAGGGCGATGACCAGGCAATCTTTGGTGAGTCCTATGAGGAAAAGTCACAGGGAACAAATGCAGCCAGCGGAACTCCTGGAACAGTTTCCAACGATGATGACACAACATACGAATTGAGCAATGGCTCGGGCTCAAGCTCCAATTATGAAGTTAAAAAGTACCAGTACATGCCTAATGAGCTGGTTACAACAACAACACAGGAGCCAGGTTCAATTGTCTATAATGATTCAACTCTTGCTGTTACCTTTATCAGAAATGTTGTCTATAACCAAAAAGAGATGGAAGACAACAATATGCTCAACGGCATGACTTGGGAGCAGTTTAAACAGGCCAATGCTGATTCTACAGCAATCGATGTTGATAACAACTGGGTTAATTACCTGTCAAGAGGTACTGGAATTAATGCCAATAACATAACAGTTCTGGCCTATCAGAGACCATTTTTTGAAGATAGCCCTGCAACATCAGTATTTTCAACACTCACATTCTGGATTCAGATTCTACTTGCTCTTGCAATACTTGGCTTACTTGCCTTTGTTATTATCAGAAGTGCCAGACCTCTCACAGTTGAGGAGAAAGAGCCAGAAATCTCTGTTGAGGAGATGCTTGCAACTACAAGAGAAGCTCAGCCTAAGGTTGATGATATCGACATGCAGGAGAAGTCGGAGACAAGGCGTGCTATC
This sequence comes from uncultured Lachnospiraceae bacterium, assembly GCA_947164605.1. Taxonomy (GTDB): domain Bacteria; phylum Bacillota; class Clostridia; order Lachnospirales; family Lachnospiraceae; genus CAMUXE01. The sequence continues at coordinate 87,704 of CAMUXE010000002.1, forward strand.
GAGAAGTTCGTCGACGAGAATCCGGAAGCGGTTGCTTTGCTCTTGCGCAACTGGCTGAATGATGGATGGAACTAAGGGAGTTTGACTTAAGAAATTTGAGTTAAATAATTGAAAATAATGCCAAGCTTGGCTTGGCGGGCACTATAAGGAAAAGAGAGAAGATAGATTATGCCTCAGTTAGATAACAAGGAGATGGATGGGGTAGAGAAGGCAGCAGTCTTGCTTATTGCCTTGGGACCTGAGAAATCTGCCAAGATATTTAAACACTTAAAAGAAGATGAGATAGAGCAGTTAACACTTGAAATTGCCAATACAAACTCAGTCTCACCACAGACTAAAGAGTCTGTGCTCAACGAGTTCTATGAAATCTGTCTCGCTCAGCAGTATATTGCAGAAGGTGGTATTGGCTATGCTAAGGAGCTTCTTGAAAAAGCCCTTGGTGAAGATAAGGCTAAGGATGTAATTGGAAAACTTACAGCGAGCCTTCAGGTTCGTCCTTTCGAGTTTATCAGAAAGACAGATCCAAGCCAGCTGCTCAACTTCATACAGGACGAGCATCCTCAGACTATTGCTCTTATTTTGAGCTACCTGCCTCCATCACAGGCATCACAGGTTGTCTCAGCTCTGCCTCCTGAAAAACAGGCGGATGTTGCAAGACGTATAGCCCAGATGGATAGAACATCTCCAGATGTAATCAAGCAGGTTGAGAAGATACTTGAGAGAAAGCTTTCAAGCTTGGTAAATCAGGATTACACAATTGTCGGTGGCGTAGATGCTATCGTTGCCATCCTCAATTCTGTTGATAGAGGTACAGAGAAACATATCATGGAGACTCTCGAAGTCGAAGAGCCAGAGCTTGCTGATGATATCAGAAAGAAGATGTTTGTATTCGAGGATATCCTTTCACTCGACGACAGATCAATCCAGAGAGTGCTTAGAGATGTTGACAATTCAGATCTTGCTCTTGCACTTAAGGGAGCTACAGAGGAAGTTCAGAATGTTATTCTCAACAACCTTTCAAAGCGTCTTGCTGTTATGATCAAGGAAGATATGGATTATATGGGACCTGTACGTATGAAGGATGTTGAGGAAGCTCAGCAGAAGATTGTTAATATCATAAGAAAGCTTGAAGATTCTGGCGAGATTGTCATTGCAAGAGGCGGAGGAGACGAGATAATTGTCTAATTTGGTGAAAGCAGGTTACGCAGTCAGGGAAGACGAGCGCGTGATCGATTATAATGAACTTATAAAAGAAAAAGTGCAGGCTGTATTGGATATGTCACAGAACAGTGGGGTGAATCCGGATAGCTTTATAGATGGACTTGATGTTTCAAGAGTTGATGGCCTGGTTGGAGACGGTGATGACTTTACTGGTTTGAGCCCAGATCAGCTGGCAGCAATGACTGAAAATCAGGGAGATGAGCCTGTCGATACTGAAGAGCTTGCAAGGCAAAGGCTGGAGTCTGCTAAGGAAGAGAGCCAGCAGATAGTAGATGATGCTAGGCTTGAAGCTGAAAATATGCTCAATTCTGCCAAGGAAGAGGCTGGTCAAATACTTGAAGATGCGAAGAATGAGGGTTATGCCGCTGGCATTCAGGCAGCCGAGCAGGAGATAGAAGATTTAAAAGCTCAGCTTATGAATCAGGAAGAAGATACCCTAAGACAACTTGAACAGGATTATGAAGAAAAAAAGAAGACTTTAGAGCCTGATTTAGTTGAGGTCTTGTGCAATGTATTTGAGAGATTTACCCAGGCTGAAGCTAATGGCGATAAGTCAATTTTACTTCACCTTATAAATTCTGCTCTTGAGGATGCTGATAAGAGCGATGAGTATATTATCAGGGTCTCATCTGCTGATTATGACTTTATGGTCAATAATCAGGGCAAGGTTTATATGGGCGTTGACAGGGATTTGAACCTTGATATTGTGGAAGACAATTCGCTTGGACAGAATGAGTGTATTATTGAGACTGACGGTGGAGTTTTTAACTGCGGACTTGATATTGAATTGAATAATCTTATAAAGAAAATTAAGTTACTTAGCTGCATGGAGTAGTCCTTGCAGCTAAAAAAATGATTGAATATGGCGATAAGGAGGCTGTTTATGGATAATGGAATTAGAGCAAAATATGAACAGCTCCTGTCTGAGACTTTTTATGAAAAGCTTGGCAAGGTTACCAAGATCGTAGGTCTCACGATTGAGTCTGTAGGCCCTGATGCCAAGCTCAATGACCTGTGTAAGATATATACCCAGGACCGAAGCTCAAGCGTTTTTGCTGAAGTTGTAGGTTTTAGGGATAACAGGGTCTTGCTCATGCCTTTTGACAGTGTTGATGGTGTGGGACCTGGCTGTGTTGTAGAAAACACAGAGCATCCTCTCACGGTATCTGTTGGAGATACCCTTTTGGGTCATACTCTGGATGGAATCGGAAATCCTTCGGATTGTGAACATATAGATGGCTTGTCTGCTGAGTATCCTATTGATGCTAATCCACCGGATCCTATGCAGAGGGAAATCATAAGTCAGGTTCTTCCTCTGGGAGTAAAGGCGGTAGATGGCTTGCTCACATTGGGCAAGGGACAGCGAATTGGTATATTTGCCGGATCGGGTGTTGGTAAGTCCACCTTGCTTGGTATGTTTGCGAGAAACACAAATGCTGATATCAATGTTATTGCCCTGATTGGCGAGCGAGGCCGTGAGGTTAGAGAGTTCGTTGAGAGGGATTTGGGACCAGAAGGTATGAAGAGAAGTGTGGTTGTTGTTGCAACCTCAGATAAGCCGGCTTTGATTCGTAAGAAGGCGGCTATGACGGCTACTGCTATCGCTGAGTATTTCAGGGACCAGGGCCATGATGTTTTGCTTATGATGGACTCACTTACTCGATTTAGTATGGCACAGAGAGAGATTGGCCTGGCTTCAGGAGAGCCACCTGTTACCAGGGGCTATCCGCCAAGCGTATACTCTGAGATGCCAAGACTTCTCGAAAGAGCGGGAATGGCTAAGGTGGGCTCAATCACTGGCCTATATACCGTTCTGGTTGATGGAGATGATTTCAATGAGCCAATCACAGATACGGCTAGAGGTATTTTGGATGGTCACATTATCCTGTCCAGAAGACTGGGCCAGAAGAACCATTATCCAGCTATTGATATCTTGCAGTCTATCTCAAGATGTATGAGCCAAATTGTCGATAAGGACCACAAGAAGGCTGCTGGAAGGCTGAAAAATGTTCTTGCTACTTATAATGAAGCTGAAGACTTGATAAATATTGGCGCATATAAGAAGGGCAGCAATAAGAATATTGACTATGCAGTTTCTAAAATTGATGAGGTCAATGAGTATCTTTGCCAGCAGACTGACGAAAAATTCGCATTTGACGAGGAAGTTGGCATGCTGGGTAAGATTTTTGAGGGCTAATTATGGCAAAATTTATCTATCGAATGCAAAATATCCTCGATTTGAAGGAAAGGCTTGAGACTCAGGCAAAAACGGAATTCTCAGAAGCGTCGGCAAAGGTGGCTTTGGAAGAGGAAAAGATGAGAGAGCTTATTCTTCGAAAGGAAGAATATGAGGCTCAAAAGCTTGAGAAGCTGTCTGGCAAGGTCGATTTTGTTGAGGTGAGACATCTGACTGACGCCATCAGAGCTATGAAGGATTTGATGGACAAGCAGGCTTTGGCAATCAGGGTTGCAGAAAGAGAGAGAGACAAGGCCAGACTTAAGCTTAATGACGCTATACAGGAGAGAAAGGTTCAGGAAAAGCTCAAGGAGAATGCTTTTGAAGAATTTAAGCTCGAGGTCAATGCGTCAGAGATAAAAGAAATTGACCAGCTTGTCAGTTTTACTTATAATGACAAGAAAAAGAAAGAATAGCATTTGAAATATTAAAGATAAAATCAAGCAATTGACTTGGACTTTAAATATTAAAGAGAAATCAAGCAAATGACTTGAGCGATGCTAAATTTCAAAATATTAGAAAATGATTAGGGTGGAAATATGGCTAAGAAAAAGAAAAATCAAGATGAAGACAATCTTAATCTTGACGGAGAAAATGGCGAAGAAGGAAAAGAAAAAGGGGGCCTTATATCAGGAATTTTGCTTGCTTTGGCAATCATCTTGATATGGCTTGTTATCTTTGCCCTCCTGATTAAGATGGATGTGGGCGGTGTAGGTACTATGTTAAGACCTGCTTTGAAAAATGTGCCTGTCATCAATAAGATATTGCCTGCGGCATCTGAGGAGGAACTCATGGCTGAAGCTGGTTATAACTTTAAAAATATGGGTGAGGCTATTGAGAGAATAAAGGCTCTTGAGGCGGAACTTGACCAGTATAAGAACGGCGAGAATGACAGCTCAAAAACAATCGCTGATCTTCAGACTGAGGTTGCGAGACTTAAGCAATACGAAGAAAATCAAGAGTATTATCAGAAACTTAAGGACCAGTTTGACAGAGACGTAGTTTACACTACCAATGCTCCAAACATCGAGGAGTACAAGAAGTGGTATGAGAGTATAGACAAGGACAATGCTGCGGCCCTCTATAAGGAAGTTGTAGAGAGATTACAATATTCTCAGCAGATAAAGGATTGGGCAACTACCTATGCGACTATGGAACCTGCTAAAGCGGCCTCGGTTCTTGAGGAGATGACGGGTGATACTAAGATTGTGGCTCAGATTCTAGGTGCTATGACGGCTAAACAAAGAGCTGCAGTTATGGCTGAAATGGATCCAGTCTTTGCGGGCAAGATGACCCATCTCATGTTCCCATAAAAATATAAGTATAATTTAAATTTGAAACTTGAAATTTGAATTTTTAATTTGAATTTTGAAATTGGATTTGAATTATAAATTTGAATTATTATTTTAAAAGCAAAAATCGATTTTTCGCCGCCTTGCTTCTGACATGTGTCATGAGCGAGGCGGCTGTTTTTTACTCTTATTAGCTTATATTGCCTAATTTTGCCTTATTTTTGCACTTCTAATAACTAAAGTATTCTTTAGAATGACCGATATAATATACATAAGAGAAGGAAGGAGGCATAGTAGATGGTAGGAGCTAAAGACGTACTGAGCAGTCCAAAAATTGATGCTGCAGTTGCAAAGACATCCAGCGATTTCGCAAAAGATGCAAATGACAGCTCTGCTTCAAATTTTATGGATCTTTTTGGAGCACAGCTTCAAAAGAACAGCGATCTCAAAACTGGATCAAATCAGACTGCAGGCAGTGCGGGACTAAAGACAGCTGCGAGTGGCCTTAACTCAAAGTCTGGCTTTGACAAGTCTTTCTTAAAAAAGACTGAGGCAGATGTCAAGACTAATGATAAGACTAAGACAGCTGAGAGTAAGATAAGCGACAAAGCTAAGGTGAGCAAGAAAGATGACTCAAAGACCGGACTAAAAAAGACTGATTCAAAGTCTAGCGATAAGACAGACAAGCAGGATTCAAAAGTCGATGAGGCAGTAGAGAAGATTGCCGGCGGGCTTAAGGAGAGCTTAGGACTTACCGACGATGAACTCGAGACAATCATGCAGCAGATGGGGCTTAGCATGAATGATTTATTGAACCCGGCTGTGCTTACCCAAATTTTTACACAGTACAAAGAGGTGGATCAGGCTAGCCTTTTAACTGACCAGAATCTCTCAGACCAGTTGAGGGATCTCTTGAATCTGGTTAATGAGGCAGTCGAAGATGCAAGTGGAGCAGCAAATGATGAGAATTATAAGCTGATTGATGACTTGATTGCTAATCCTGCAGCTGAGGAGGATTTATCTGGACTCAAAGATATGGGCCAGGATAAGACAGATGCAAAGGAAGAGCTTGACTTAAAAGAGACGGCTGACCAGAAGTCTGACTTTGTTGAGACATTTGCCAAGAAGACAAGTGTGGAAGTTAAGTCTGATTCAAATACTTCAGACAGCGATTCCTATATGAATCAGAGTCAGAATGCCCAAGTCGATGATATTCCAAACCAGGTCTACAATATGGCCAGCAGCGTGGCTTCGAATTTCGAGGAGGCACTTGATGCTATTAGCAGCGATGTAAATCCAGTTGAAGTTGCAAAGCAGGTTGTGGAGCAGGCTAAGGTGGTAGTTACAAAGCAGATGTCAAGCATTGAGATGGTGCTTAACCCAGAGAGCCTTGGCAGAGTAAACCTTATGGTTACTATGAAGCAGGGAACACTCACAGCTCAGATTACTGCAGAGAACGAGCAGGTTAAGAAGGCACTTGAGACTCAGCTTATTCAGCTTAAGGAAAATTTCGCTGAGCAGGGACTTAAGGTTGACAGTGTGGAAGTTATGGTTCAGGCCCAGGCTTTCAGCAATAGCGATCCAAATGCTAAGAATGGCGATAATTCAGCTTCTGATGCCAAGAAGGCTTCAAGAAGACTGTCACTTAATCTTGATGATGATGAACTGGAAGAGACTGCAGATGCAAGCCAGCTTACAGGTTCAGATACAGCTGATGATCAGTCAGGCAGCGGAGTTGATTTTCAGGCTTAATACAGAGCGATTGAAATTTGTAAAAAAATGAATTAAAATCAACTTAAATCTAGCTTTGGTGGTTAATTTTTAGGCCTTAAGAGCCGAAATATATCCTGTAAGGAAAAAAAGAAAGGAGTGTGTGATATGATTTATTCAGATATCGTGAACGGCATGGCTTCTAACACTTCAAGCACAAGCAATATAAGTTCTACGAAAAAAGATGCCTCTACAAAAAGTGGTGCAAATCTTGATGTGAATGATTTCTTAAAGCTTCTTGTTACTCAGATGCAGTATCAGGATCCAATGGAACCAACTGACAATACCCAGTATATAGCTCAGATGGCTACATTCTCTCAGGTTGATGCGACAACTAAGATGGGAGCTAAGACATCGGAGGCTATGGCTTCAAGTCTTGTTGGAAAGTCAGTTATTATGAAGACTAATGACAATGCAGATGGAGTTATCTCAGGCAAGGTTGATTATTGGGAGAAGATAGACGGAAAGCTTTATCTTGGAATTGATAAAAAGCTTTATGATTTAGATGATCTTGATACAGTGCTCGATGATTCTTACTACAATGGTTTGAAGAATTCTGGAGATATTTAAATTCTAAGGAAAGAGCTTAAAAGGTGAGGTGATTATATGGGAAATACAATCTCAGGACAGTACACTTCAATCGAACAGGCTGCAAATTCCTTGAAAAAATCAGAATCAGCTAAGAAAACCGGTTCAGCTTCGGCTACAAGCTCATTTGCCGATATATTTGAACAAAAGATAAGTATAGCCCAGGTTGTTGACAATACTGCAAGCCTCAAGGCGGCAAGACCGGTAAAGTTTTCTAGACACGCTGAAGAGAGACTTAGAGAAAGAAATATAGAGCTGACAGATGATCAGGTACAACGCTTAAATGATGGTACTAAAAAAGCTGTATTGAAAGGAATCAAGGAAACGCTTGTATTGATGGATGATTATTCATTCATTGTCAATACCGAGAATAACACGGTTGTTACGGCGATGGATCAAAAGTCTTCGGACGAAAATGTATATACGAATATTGATGGGGCTGTTATAGTCTAGCTGGACCTTATGGAAGTTAGTGATTCCCGAGCGCTTGAAGGAATCAGGCAGCTATCAATATTCCTCTCAATTATGGAGGAAATGTCTTATGATGAGAAGTTTGTTCTCTGCTGTGTCAGGTTTGAAGGCACATCAGACAAAGATGGATGTAATTGGTAACAATATATCTAACGTTAATACTGTAGCTTACAAGTCACAATCAGTTACATTTGGTGATGTATATTACCAGACAACTCAGACAGCTACAGGACCAAGTGATACTACAGGAAAGGGCGGTACCAATGCTAAGCAGATAGGTCTCGGCGCTGGTGTAGGCTCAATTGCTACTGCAATCGGAACACAGGGTGCTACAGAGCGTACTGATAATCCATGGGATCTCTGCATTCAGGGAGACTCTTTCTTTATCGTAAAGTCTGCAGGCAACACTTACTTTACAAGAGCTGGAGACTTTACAACTGATACTAACGGTGCCCTTGTTACAGGTGATGGTGCTAATGTGTGTGGATGGCAGGTTGATGAGGATGGCAATATCAACAAAGACGTTGTTACTCCACTTTACGCAACAAGTGAGGAGTTCACATATACTCAGCCAGCTGCAACAACAGGTGTTTCAATCTCTGGTAACCTTGATTCAAGAACCAAGACTGACTCTGTGTGCACAACTAACTTTTATGATTCATTAGGTAATGAGTATCAGGCTACTTTGACTCTTCGTTTTAATGAGAACGATGCAGCTTCAGGTACTACATCATATACAATCACTGGCGGAACAGTTACTAAGAATGGTGAGGCTACTGCCTTATCAGTATCATGTGATCAGATGCTTTCATTTAACTCTAACACAGGTGCCTCAATGGATTCTAACAAGAATATTACTTTGACACTTGAGGATCAGAGCGATGATGGCGCCAACACTATCGCTAATATCGGTGTGAATGATGGCGGCACAACATCAACAATCACAATGGATGCCAGCAATCTTACTATGTATGCTGATACAACAGATATCAAGTCTGAAAAAGGTATCAAGAATGATACAACAGGCAGAATTACTGGAAAAGGTAAGGCTGTAGGTAAGATGACAAGCGTTGGTGTCGATGAGTCTGGTAAGATCGTTGCTTCTTACAGCAATGGTGATACAAAGACTATTGGACAAATTGCTGTCACTACATTTAAGAACCCTGCTGGTCTTGAAAAGGTTGGAGAAAACCTTTACGCTGCAACACTGAACTCTGGTACATTTGACGGAATTGGACAGGAAGTTGGAGCGACAGATGGTAAGATTTCTTCAGGATACTTGGAGATGTCTAACGTAGATCTTGCAGATCAGTTTACAAATATGATTACAACTCAGAGAGGTTATCAGGCAAACTCTAGAATTATCACAGTTTCTGATAGCATGCTCGAGGAATTAATCAACTTAAAGAGATAATCTGAAATAATTCCTATAAAAGTGAAAGGCCAGGCTTTTTTAAGTCTGGTCTTTTGCTTATCTATTTTAATATTTTTAGAAATTAGAATTTAAGGGGATTTGCCCTTACAAAATAGGAGAAAATGCCCGTAAACTCTTGCATTTGTGAGTTTAAAGTGCTTTAATATAAATAGTTTACTAAAGTAGGTGTATTATGGCCTTGAGTTGAGGATTAAGTATTAGATATTTTTTCACTTAGATAGTGGGGTTGGTGAGGTTTTATGATCACAGTCACAAGACTTAATAATACGAAATTAGTGATTAATGCAGAATTGATTCAGTGCTTTGAAGAGACGCCAGATACAGTCATTACAATGACAAATGGAACAAAGTATCTTGTCAAAGAGAAGAGCCAAGAGCTTATAGATTTGGTCATTGCTTACAAGCAAAGGATTTTTTCTGGTCTTATAGAAAATAATTAAAGATAGGTGGTATTGCTCGTGGATTTAGCTACAGTTGTCGGAACCGTTGCCGGCTTTGCAATGGTTATCTTTGGAATCGTATCATCAGGTGGTGTTTCAGCCATCACAAGCAGTTTTATAGATATTCCTTCTGTTATTATTACAATTGGAGGTTCTATAACATGTCTGATTGGCTCATATACCTTTCCTGAGCTTATTAATAATTTTAAATCTGCAAAAGTTGCATTTAAAGATCCCAAAATTGATTATGCAAGTGTGATTAAGCAGATTATTGACTTGTCCAATGTTGCTCGTAAAGAGGGTTTGCTTGCTCTTGAGGAAGCTGCCAACAACATGGAAGATGAGTTCATGAAAAAGGGATGTCTCTTAATTGTTGATGGTACTGAACCTGAGCTTGTTCGTGGCATCTTAGAGACAGAACTTAACAATATGGATGAGAGACACAGAGCTGTTGCAGGCTTCTACGATACCTGGGCTGCTATGGGTCCTGCCTGGGGTATGATTGGTACCCTTATCGGTCTCGTTAACATGCTTAAGAATCTTTCAGATGCTTCAGCTATCGGACCAAACATGGCAGTTGCTCTTCTTACAACACTCTATGGTTCACTTATCGCTAACTGGATTTGTGCTCCATGGTCTAACAAGTTAAAGAGCATAAACGGCAAGGAATATCAGATTAAAGAGATGGTGATTGAAGGACTTCTCTCAATTCAGGCTGGTGAAAACCCAAGAGTTATCGAAGAGAAACTTAAGTCTTTCCTTGCACCTGTGATTAGAAAATCAGTTTCAACGGAAGAAGGTGAAGGCTGATGGCAAGAAAACAAGAGGAGGCAGCAGCTGGTTCACCAGCGTGGATGGCAACATTCTCCGATTTGATGAATTTGCTCCTTTGTTTCTTCGTTCTTTTGTTCTCTATGTCAACTGTTGATACACAGAAGTTCCAAGAGTTAGCGGCTTCACTCGCTGCTTCATTCAGCGTACTTCCATCTGGCGGCTCAAGCCTGACTGATGATGGTATTCTGATTGGCAGTGGTGCCAGTCAGCTGACAGAGTTGAGTCAGTATTATAACAATATGGGACTTAACACTGACGGTGAAATTAATGAAGATAAGCAGAATGCTTCAGGTATAGATGTAAATAACCCTGATGGCAGTGGTGCTGGTGCTACAAGCGCCGCAACTACTAAGGCTCAAGAGAGTACAGTCTCAGCTATTGAACAGGTAAAACAAGAAGGTCTTGAAGAATCTGAGAGAATGGCTGAAAATATTGAAAAAAAGCTTGCTCAGGCCAATGTGGCTGATCAGGTGGAGATAACAGCAACAAGTGATTATGTATTGTTAACAATGAATGGTGCTATTCTTTTCGATTCTGGAAAGGCGGAACTCAAGGATGAGGCTGTCACGTTGATTGATAAAGTATCAGATGCTGTAAAGCAGTATGATGACAATACCATCCTTATAGAGGGACACACGGACAATGTGCCTATCAATACGCCGTTATATCCAAACAATATGATGCTTTCACTTTACAGAGCATATTCTGTCTTTAATTACTTTGTGAGCAATAAAGGCTTTAACGAAAAGTCAATTTCATCCTCAGGACGTGGGGATGCTGTTCCAGTGGCTAGCAATGATACTGCAGATGGAAGAGCTTTGAACAGAAGAGTAGAAATTAAGATTTACAATTCTTTAAATAACCGATGAAAGGATACACACTATGAAGAAGAGCATGCTTAGCGTGGTTAATCTTGCAATCAGCATAATTAACCTTGCACTTACAGTTGTCCTGACATTTTCACTTGTCACAACAAACAATAAAACAAATAATCTTATATCAAAGGTTGCAGAGATAATTGATCTTGATGTTGCCGGAGATACATCATCTACAGCCTCAGGCAGCGGCGCTGTCTCAGTTGACGACCTTGAGTATGTCAGCGTAAAGAACGGTGATGATGACAAGATTACAGTTTCATACACATCCGGCGGTAAGACTCACTATGTAGTACTTAAGGTGAATATTGGCCTTAACAAGAAGGCTAAGGATTATGAAGCTAAGAGTGCTAGTATTAACAATGGTATGAGTAGTATTGTGAGCACAGTTACAACAGAGGCTTTAAAGTATTCTTACGATTCTGTTACAAGCAATAAGACTAACATTGAGGCAAGCATTCTTAAGAGCCTTCAGGATCAGTTCCAGACACAGGCAATTTACACAGTTACCTTGTCTCAGATACTTGTTCAGTAGGAAATTACTTAGACTTGCATAGAGACTTTCAATAGGAGGTGAGATAGATGGGCGAGGTTCTCTCGCAGAATGAGATTGATAATCTGCTTAAAGCGCTTAGCTCGGGCGAACTCGATATCGATGAAGCCAAGGGCTCTGATGAAAAACAGGTAAAGAATTATGACTTCGCACGTCCTTCTAAGTTCTCCAAAGAGCACTTGAGAACGCTAGAAATCATATTTGAGCACTTTGCCAGATTACTTGCGACCAATCTGCCAGCTTATCTAAGAAAGTCGGTCAATGTCGATGTTGTAAACTCAGAAGTAGTTATTTACTCAGAGTTCAGCAATGCTTTGAGTAATCCAGTTCTTTTGGGCGTAGTTAATATGAGCCCTCTGACAGGTAATGTGATTATGGAGATGGCCTCAAACTTGGGCTTCACTATAGTTGACAGATTACTTGGAGGCGATGGCAAGCCACTTGAAAAAGAAAGAGAGTTCTCAGAGATAGAGCTCTCAATCATAGAAAGAATATTTTCAATCTGTGTAGGCCTCCTCAGGGAGCCTTGGGAAAATGTTGTGAAAATCAGTTCAAGACTTGAAAGGATTGAGACAAATTCCCAATTTGCCCAGATTATTTCGCCATCAGACACAGTTGCCATCATAACACTAAACATAAAGATTGGTGATGTTGAAGGTCTGATGAATATATGTCTTCCATTTGACACACTCGAGCCTGTTATAGACAAGCTCAATACAAAGTACTGGTTCTCGACTATGAAAGAGAAAGATACTAAGTCTTATGAGGAGACAATTGGTAATTCAATCAGCTCAGCTAGAATTCCTGTTAAAGCAGTTCTCGGAAATAGCTTGATAAATGTCGCAGATTTTGCTAATCTACAAGTTGGTGACATAATAAGATTGAATAAAAATGTCGATGAAGAATTAGAGGTATTTGTTGGTAACATTAAAAAGTTTTATGCATTGCCAGGATATTCTAATGATAAATACTCGGTTAGAGTTACAGATATTATAAGAGAGGAGAGTGAGTAGAAATGGATGGAATGTTATCGCAGGACGAAATTAACGCCTTACTTGCGGGCATGGGATCTGATTCAGGCCAGGCTGCAGAAGCCGATACAGCAGAAACTGCTACAGCAACACTTGAAGGCGAAAGTCCAAATCCTTCAGTAAGCGATGCTTCCACGGACGGAACTAGCACAGATATGACAGCAACAGAAAATTTCGAGCTCTCAGATTACGAAAAGGATGCCGTTGGTGAGATTTCCAATATCAGCATGGGTACTGCAGCAACAACACTCAGCTCATTGCTCAACCAAAAGGTAAATATCACAACACCTTCGGTTTCAATTACAACTTGGGATGTACTCTCAGTAAAGTATGACAGACCATGTGTAATGTTGCAGATTTCCTACAAAGAAGGAATTGATGGCAACAATGTGCTTATTCTTAGGGAAAAGGATGTAAAGATCATTACTGACCTCATGATGGGTGGCAGTGGTAATGTCGATGACAATGATGAACTCACAGAGCTTCATTTGAGTGCTATTGGAGAGGCTATGAACCAGATGATGGGTTCTGCAGCTACTTCCATGTCATCTATGTTTAACAGAAAGATTGATATAAGCCCACCAGTGGCCAATGTTATCGAGACCTACTCTACTTTGGAGGAAAACTTACCTAAGTTCCTCCATGGACAGTTTGTTGTGGTTAGCTTTAAGATGCAGATTGGTGATCTTATTGATTCAGAGATTATGCAGCTCTATCCAATAGAATTTGCCAAGGAACTGCTCAACCTCTTCGCACCTTCACTTGGCGGTGAGGATGCAATTAAGGAAGAGGAAGCTGCACCAGCACCAGCACCTGCACCAGCGCCTGCTACACAGCCAGCAATGGATGCTTACAATCAGCAGATGGGACAGATGCCACAGCAGCCTCAGGCTTATAATGGAATGCCACAGGGCTATCCTATGCCACAGATGGATCCTATGCAGGGCCAGAATATGGGCATGTATGGAATGCCTCAGCAGCCACAGGGTATGTATGGAATGCCTCAGCAGCCACAGGGTATGTATGGAATGCCACAGGGTTATGCTATGCCACCACAGGGCTATGGACAGGCACCTATGCAGAATTTTGCTCAAGCACAGAACGTAAATGTAGCACCAGCTGCATTTCAGCCTTTTGCTGGAGATTTAACAGCTCTTTCACAGCAGGAGAATATTGATCTTATCAAGGATGTACCTCTTGAGGTTACAGTTGAACTTGGTAGAACAAAGAAGACAATCAAGGAAATTCTTGATTTTGCACCAGGTACTATCATTGAGCTTAACAAGATTGCCGGTGAGGCTATCGATGTCTTAGTCAATGGCAAGTATGTTGCCAAGGGCGAAGTTGTAGTAATTGAAGAGAGTTTCGGTGTAAGAATTACTGAAATTTTCAAAGAAAATGAGAAAAATAAGTAGTCTAATTCACAGAATTGATGTATAATACAACTAGGTTTAGTAGCTGGTGTCGACCAGAAAAGAATGTGAGTGACAATTAAGATTGGAGTTGGAGTATGGCAAAGAATATTTTGATTTGCGATGACGCTGCTTTTATGAGAATGATGATTAAGGACATTCTCACAAAGAATGGATATAATATTGCAGGAGAGGCCGAGAATGGCGCCAAGGCTGTTGAAAAGTATGCTGAACTCAAGCCGGATCTAGTCCTTATGGATATTACCATGCCAGAGATGGATGGTATTGAGGCATTGAAGAAGATTAAGAATTCTGACCCTAATGCATCAGTAATTATGTGTTCTGCTATGGGTCAGCAGGCTATGGTTATTGAGTCTATTCAGTCAGGAGCTAAAGACTTTATTGTTAAACCTTTCCAAGCTGATCGTGTTATCGAGGCAGTTCAGAAGGTAGTTGGATAATGTATATTTTATCAAGTATGAATTTAAGCAGCCGTGTAGAAGCTTTTGCACAGCTGCTTACTTTAATTTTTATATTTATTATAGTTTTGGCAGCTGCATATTTTGCAACTAAGTTTATGGCTGGTTATCAGAAGAGCAAGGAAGCTTATTCTAATATCAAGGTTCTTGATAGCTTGAAGATATCTCAGACTAAGTATATTCAGATTGTAAGAGTTGCAGACAAGTGCTTTGCCATAGCTGTAGCAAAGGATTCCATCACATATTTAGGGGAGATTGATGAGGATAGTCTTATGGTTTTTGATAAAACTAAGACCAATCTGCCATTTACTAAGAGTGATGAGAGCTTTAATAATATCTTAGATAGGTTTAAGGCATCCGCACAGCCTGTCGATGAGAAGAAAACTAGAGATGAAGGTAAAAATGGAAGCAGTCAAGAATAAGAAAAATAAGAAGCACAAAAAGATCATTTATATGATTTCACTGACTTTATCAGTGGCTTTTTTGTGCTCTTTTTTTTATGTAAAAAAAGCTTATGGTGCCTCTGACAGTGGACTTATAAGCATTGGAATTTCAGCAGGTAATGGAAGTGACATGGCTAGTGTTTTGCAGATGCTTTTGGTGCTTACAGTCATTGCTATTGCTCCATCATTACTTATGATGCTGACATCTTTTACCCGTATAGTAATAGTCTTACACTTTGTTAGAAATGCCATAGGTACGCAGACTGCGCCACCTAATCAGGTTATTATAGGCTTGGCTGTATTTTTGACTTTCTTTGTCATGGCACCAACCTTTAATGAGGTTTATAGCAGTGCTATTCAGCCTCTTTCTAGGAATGAGATTTCAGCCCAGGAGGCTTATGACATAGGTGTCAAGCCAGTGAGAAAGTTTATGCTCAAGCAGACATCTACTAAAGACCTTGATACATTCTTGAGAATAGCGGACTATCAGGAGAATTCAATCTCGAGTGAGGATGATATCCCACTTCAGGTCCTCATCCCAAGTTTTATGATAAGTGAGCTTAGAATTGCCTTTATTATAGGTTTTTTGATATATTTGCCATTCATAGTTATAGACATGGTTGTTTCTTCAACTCTCATGTCCATGGGTATGATGATGTTGCCTCCGACAACTATATCTACGCCTTTTAAGATTCTTCTTTTTGTAATGGCTGATGGTTGGAACTTGATAATAGGAAACTTGGTAATGACTTTTAAGTAGCCTTTAAGGTATTTTTAAATTAGGAGGACACCATGACATCTGGTGATATTATCGATATAGCAAGACAGACTGTTTGGACTATAGCAAAGACTTCCCTGCCTGTTTTGTTGGTCTCTATGATTGTAGGCTTAGTAATCAGCCTTTTTCAGACCCTTACATCAATTCAGGAGCAGACCTTAACCTTTGTTCCTAAATTATTGGCTATTCTTATAGCTTTGTTGATTCTTGGGGCTTGGATGCTCAATGAACAAGTTAGCTTTATGCAGACACTTTGGGGTGATTTTAATAAATATATAGGATAGTTTTATGATAGAGTATTCTTATGCACTGGATAAGTTTGAAATATTTATCCTGATACTTATGCGTATCGCGACATTCATATATGTGGCCCCTATTTTTAACACGAGCGGTGTTCCGAGGCGTGTTAAGATAGGTGTCTCTTTTTTTATATCTGTCCTTGTCTTTTCCATAAATCCAAACTTGACAGCTTCTTATGACGGTGTGCTTGAGTATGCCTTTATAGTCCTCAAAGAGTTTGGAGTGGGAATATTGACTGGCTTGATTTGTGCTTTTTGCGTTCAGATCATCCTCTTTGCAGGTAAGGTCATAGATATGGAGACTGGACTCTCTATGGCTCAGATTTTTGACCCTACAACAAGGATTCAGGTAGGTATCTTTGGCAATTTATATCACTATATGCTGATTCTTTTGCTCTTGACATCTGGACTTCACAGATACTTGATAGAGGCTATAGTGGAGACTTACAAGGTTATACCAATCGGTAAGGCGGTTATCAATGCCAGCCTCTACCCGGATATAATTGGCTTTATGTCTGATTATTTTGTAATCGGCTTTAGAATAGCTCTTCCTGTCTTTGCATGTACAATTCTCTTGAATGTGGTACTGGCTATACTGGCAAGAGTTTCACCTCAGATGAATATGTTTGTTGTCGGTATGCAACTCAAAATATTTGTGGGAATTATAGCAATATTTTTTACTATAAGCATGTTGCCATCAGTCTCTATCTATATCGAGACTGAGACCAAGACTATGCTCAATGAGATTGTAAAAGGCTTAACGCCTTAGATAAAGTCGAAAAAGGCCATATTTAGACAGAATAAGGCTAAAAGAAACTTGTCTTAAGCCAAGCTGGGACAAAAGATATAAGAGATTGGATTATGCGGAAGGAGGAGCGAGATGCAGAGATCAAACTATATAAAATATAGTCAATTGCAGGAGATTAGCCAGGCAAAACAGCCTCTTGCCCTTAATCTGCAGTTCTTTGCCAAGGATGGTCCTGGAGGAGAGAAGACTGAGCCTGCGACTGGTAAGAAACTTGATGATATGAGAAAAGAGGGACAGGTGGCAAAGAGCCGTGATTTAATCATGGCTATAAGCTTGCTGGCTCTTTTTATTATGCTTAAAATCTATGTCGCCAGGATGGGGACATCCTTTATAGCAGCTTTTAAGGACCTCTATGGGGTTATGGGAAAGGTGGTTGACACATCATCAGAAGGCCTGCCAATCAGGATAGGCTTGGGTCTTTTGAGAGAGGCTGGCCTCAAGGGATTGATCATAGTATTTCCAATCTTTATCATTGCTGTGCTTATTGCTGTCTTGGGCAATATGCTGCAACAAAAGTGGATGGTTACCACAAAGCCTCTTGCACCTAAATTTTCTAAGTTAAGTCCCTTAAATGGCTTTAAGAGAATCTTCTCAGTGCGTCAGCTCTTTGAGCTTTTGAAGTCTATTGCCATGCTTATAATCATTGGACTTGTAGTCTATAACTCAATTAAGGACAAGTATACCTTGCTCTACACATTTTACAATGTGACCTTATATGACGCTTTGGGAATTATAGGTGATATTGTACTTAGTGTGGGAATTAAGACAGCGGCAGTATACCTCCTTGTTGGCTTTGTTGATCTTATATATCAGAAATTTAAGTTTAGAAATGATTCCATGATGACCAAGCAGGAAGTTAAGGATGAATATAAAAATACCGAGGGAGATCCTCAGGTAAAGGGTAAGATTAAACAGAGAATGGCTGAAGTTTCCAGAAGACGTATGATGGAGAAACTTCCTGAAGCTGATGTTGTAATCACAAACCCTACTCACTTTGCGGTTGCTTTAAGCTATAAGCCGGATCAGGGAACTGCTCCTCTTGTAATAGCAAAGGGAGCTGATTATCTTTGTTATGCGATCAAGGAAAAAGCTCGCGAGCTTGATATAGCAATCGTAGAAGATAAGCCACTTGCGCGTATTCTCTATCACAATGTCGATATAGGTACAGAAATTCCTCAGGAACTCTACCAGGCAGTGGCCGAAATCCTTGCAAGAGTGCTAGCTGCATGACTTTACTATTCTTTCCTTTAATGGTATGATATATCAGTAAAAAAGTGTTTAAAAGAGGAAGGTTGACAAGGTCATGAAGATAAAAAAGACAGATCTTGCCCTGGGCGTTTATCTCCTTGCGGCAATCATATTCTTCATAATACCTATTGCCTCTGGACTGTTAGATGTGCTGCTGGCCGTAAATATGTCGGTTGCGCTTATTATTTTGTTCAATGCACTCTATGCCAAGGAAGTCCTTGACATGGCGTCTTTTCCAACAATATTACTCTTTACAACTATATTTAGACTGGCTTTAAATGTATCATCAACCAGACTTATACTTACGACAGGTAATCCTGGTAAGGTTGTAGAGACTTTTGGACAGTTCGTAGGTGGTGGTAATCTGGTTATAGGTGCCATCATATATGTAGTTATTACAATTATTCAGTTTGTAGTTATCAATAAGGGTACTGAGCGAGTATCTGAGGTAACTGCAAGATTTACACTCGATGCCATGGCTGGTAAGCAGATGGCTATCGATTCAGATTTGAACACAGGTGCCATCACTGACAAGGAAGCTAAGGAGAAGAGAAAGAAACTCCAGCAGGAAAACAGCTTCTTTGGTTCCATGGATGGTGCTACTAAGTTCGTAAAGGGAGATGCGACTGCAGGCTTGATTATCACAGGCATTAATATTGTCGGTGGTATTGTCATGGGTATGCTCTACAACAGCCTTACAATTCAGGATGCGGTTTCTAAGTATGTAATCCTCACCATAGGTGACGGACTCAGTTCATCTATGCCATCTCTTATGATATCGCTTGCAACTGGTATTCTGGTTACAAAGGCGTCTAGTGATGGAGAATTGGGCGATGAGATTATTGGCCAGCTCTTCTCTATTGACAGGGTTCTCTTGATGGTTGGTATGGCTCTTATAGGACTTGGAATATTCACTCCTCTGCCAATCTATATCTATCCACCTTTGGGCTTGATTATGATTATCTTTTCGAGAAAACTCGCTTCAGGCAGGCAGGTAGCTGCCATAGAGGAGGAGACCGAAGCTGAGGAGACGGAGGCTCAGGAAATTAGAAAACCTGAGAATGTGGTAAATCTTTTGAATGTAGACCCTATTGAGGTTGAGTTTGGATACGGAATTATACCTATAGTTGATGCAAAGCAGGGTGGAGACCTGCTTGACAGAGTTGTCATGATCAGAAGGCAGATTGCTCTTGAGTTGGGTGTAGTTGTACCTATCATCAGACTTAGAGATAATATTCAGCTTAATCCAAACCAGTACATAATCAAGATGAAGGGTATACAGATAAGTGACGGAGAGATTCTTTTTGACCACTATATGGCTATGAATCCAGGTTATGTTGAGGAAGAGGTTACTGGTATTCCTACAATAGAGCCATCATTCCATCTGCCTGCTATATGGATTACTGAGGGACAGAGGGAAAGAGCGGAATCTTTGGGATATACAGTAGTTGATCCACCTTCAATTATTGCCACTCACTTGACTGAGGTTGTGCGCCAGCATGTGGCAGAGCTTCTTACAAGACAGGATGTGGCAAGCCTTATAGACAATTTCAAGGAGAAGAATCCAGAGGTTGTGGAAGAACTTGTGCCTAAGCTTATGGGTATTGGCGAGGTTCAGAAGGTTCTTCAAAATCTTTTGGAGGAGGGTATCTCCATCAGAGATATGGTTACAATACTTGAGACTTTGGCTGATCACGCGCCAATGACTCGTGACACTGACATTCTCACAGAGTATGTGAGACAGGGGCTTAAGAGGGCTATATCGAGCAAGTACTTCATGCTTGATGAGGTCAACAGTGTAGTGACTCTTGATCCTCAGGTTGAGCAGGAGATTATGGGTTCTGTAAAGAATACAGAACAAGGATCATATCTTTCACTTGATCCAGAGCGTGTCAGAAGGATTATTGACAGCCTTAAGGACAAGATAAAGAGCCTTGAGGATATGGGGAAGAATCCAATCGTAGTAACATCACCGATTGTGAGACTATACTTTAGAAAATTAGCACAGGATTATTACAACGATCTAATAGTTGTATCTTATAATGAGATTGACTCAAATATTGAGATTCAGTCAGTTGGGGTGGTAACAGCAGAATGATAGTTAAGAAGTTTAGTGCAGATACAGAAAATGAGGCTATACTGCTTGCTCAGAAAGAGCTCGGAAACAAGGCAGTTGTGCTAAATGTTAAGGTGCTCAAGCAAAGGGGCATATTTAAATTATTTAAAAAAGATAAGGTTGAAGTAACTGCGGCGCTTGAGGAAGATGAGTTTGCCAACAAGGTTAGAAGTGAGGCTGATGACGCCGGCTCGAACTTTGACAGAACAAAAACTGAAACAAAAACATTTGACGCGTATGCAGAATCTCTAACTTCAGCTAAAAATTCGAAAAAGATTGATGATATCTACTCTAAAGGCAGCCATGTTGACTATTCAGTCTCTGATAAGACTGGCAAGGTGACTGATGCAAAGGCTCTTGAGGATAAGTTGGATTCTCTTCAGAGTCTTCTCACTGGCAAGTTCAATAAGGATGAACTCGAATTTATCAAAGAGCTTGATGGCGATGAGGCAGATCAGGAGGAAGTTGATTTTGATAAGCCAAAGGCCAAGCTTAAGGAGAAGAATGCCAAAAATGTTCGCTTCCTTAAGATGATTTATCAAAAACTTGTAGACAATGAGGTCGATGCCAAATATGCAGATGAGCTTATTGGCTCGATTGAGAATTCTTTAAAGAATGAGTCTGACCTAAACAGCATACTTGCAGCAGTTTACCAGAAGATAATTTTAAAACTTGGTGAGCCTATTTCTATTGAAAAGCAGGATGATGACAAAAAGACCAGAATTATCTTCTTTATAGGACCTACAGGCGTGGGCAAGACAACTACTATTGCTAAGATAGCTAGCCATATTAAGCTTGATGAGCATAAAAAAATAGCATTTATCACATCTGATACCTACAGAATTGCTGCAGTTGAACAACTTAACACTTATGCGGCTATTATTGATAGCCCGGTAGAGGTTATATACGCAGCAGATGAGCTCAAGGATGCTTGTGAAAGACTCAAGGCCTTTGACTATATTCTTGTTGATACAGCAGGAAGATCTCATAAAGCGAGTGAGCAGGTTGATGAGTTGAAAGACTTTATTGACGAGGCTAAAAAACTTGAAAAGGACTTTTCTTGTGAAACCTATCTTGTGCTCAGTATTACTACTAAGTACAGGGATTTGAAGGACATAGTTGAGAGATATAAAGATATTAAGGATTGGTCAGTTATTTTTACTAAGCTTGACGAGACAGTCAGCCTGGGAAATATTCTTAATATCAGGATTCTTACAGGTGCTCCGCTCTCATACACTACGAGCGGACAGAATGTACCAGAAGATATTGAATTGATTGATGAACAGTCATTAGCAAGACAATTGCTGGGTGGAGATTGATGGGAGGTCAAAACTTGGACCAGGCAGAACAGCTTAGAAATATAATTAAATTACAAAATCAAAATAATATATCGAATGCAAGAGTTATAGCCGTGACAAGTGGTAAGGGTGGAGTTGGAAAATCAACTACATCAATCAATCTTGCTTTGGCTTTTAGAAAACTGGGCAAGAGGGTTATTATTCTCGATGCCGATTTCGGCCTTGCCAATGTGGAAGTTATGTTTGGAGTAATTCCAAAGTATAACCTTGCAGATATGATGTTTAAGGGAATGAGCCTAAAGGAAATAATCACTGAAGGTCCGGATGGAGTTGGATTTATATCAGGTGGTTCGGGAATAGCCAAGCTTGTTGATCTTGATAAGGAACAGATCAAGAGGATGATCAACAAGATGAATGAGCTCGAAGAATTGGCCGATGTAGTCATTATAGACACAGGAGCTGGTATTTCATCGAGTGTTATGGAATTCCTGACAGCAAGCCCTGAGACTGTAATTGTGACAACTCCAGAGCCAACTTCTATAACGGACTCTTATGCTCTTTTAAAGGCCTTAGTGCTTAATGAAAACTTTAATCCTGCTTACAGCAAGATTAAGATGATTAGTAACAGAGTGTCCGGAGAGAAAGAGGGTAAGAATATCTACGACAAGCTCAATGTTGTGACTCAAAAATTTTTGCAATTGGACATGGAATACCTGGGGATTGTGCCTTACGATGCCCAGCTTGGCAAGGCTGTTATGAATCAGAAGCCTGTTACTCTCATGTATCCAGATGCTATATCTTCTAAGAGCTATGAGAAGATTGTCGATATTTTGGAAAATGGAAAGCCAGAGGAAAAGACTGGTGGAGTCAGAAACTTTTTTAGAACCATTTTTGCTAAGAAGATGGCTTAATTAAAAGCGAGCTTTAAGACCTTTTATCAGTGAGGAGATAAAAATATGCTGAATGTGCTTAATGTTGGAAATAAGATTGAGATTAATCAGATTAAAAGAGATGATAGTGGCAACAATGTTTACGTGAGTGAAGTGCTTGATATCAAGGGGGATTTGATTACTGCTGCAATGCCTATTTCAGGTGGACATATTATTCCTTTGGAGAAGGGGGCTAAATTAGAGACCTTCTTTTACACAGGTAAGGGCATATATAAGGCAGAGTGTCTCATGGTTGACAGGGCTAAAGAAGGCAATATATACACCATGACACTCAAAGCTGTATCTGATGTTGTTAAGTTTCAGAGAAGGCAGTATTACAGGCTTGAGAGCATGTTCTCTGTCAATATTCGCAGTCTTCAGATTGATGAAGTCCTTGAATAC
Organism: uncultured Lachnospiraceae bacterium; assembly: GCA_947164605.1. Classification (GTDB taxonomy): domain Bacteria; phylum Bacillota; class Clostridia; order Lachnospirales; family Lachnospiraceae; genus CAMUXE01. The sequence continues at coordinate 110,662 of CAMUXE010000002.1, forward strand.
ACAAAGACACACAAGACGCCAGAAACATTTGCCAATGAGGCCAGTGCTGGCATGATTCTTGATATAAGTGGTGGTGGTGTTAGAGTTGGCACCAATACTAAGTTTGAAAGAGACTCTTATATTTTCTTATGCTTCAATTTAGAGACTAGCGAAAACAAGAAAAAAGTGCAGGTCCTCGGTAAGGTTATAGACTGCTCTAAAAACGAACTCACTGCAGATACCTATAATCTGCGTGTTCAGTATAAGGAAATAGCAACAGATGTCAGAGATTTTATTATAAAGTTTATCTTTGAAGAACAGCGTAGAATACAGCGCCACGAGCGAGGAGGCGAATAAATTGAAAAAAATACTTATTATTGATGACTCTGCACTCATGAGAAGGGTTATCTCTGATATAATAAACGCATGTGATGGGTATGAAGTGGCTGCAACAGCAAAAGACGGCTTGCAGGGATTTGAGATGATATTGTCTCAGCCTAAGTATTATGATGCAATTATTCTTGATATCAATATGCCAAGAATGAATGGTCTTGAGCTTTTAGCAGAGCTTCAAAAAAATGGTATAGAACAGACGGTTATAGTAGTCTCTACTGTAGCCAAGGAAGGTGCTAAAGAAGCAATCCAAGCCCTTGAACTTGGAGCTTTTGATTTCGTAACTAAACCTGAAAACTATCTCGAAACCAAGAGTGATGAATTCAAGGATGCAATCAACAATATGTTGAATATCGCTTGCGAAGCCAATGGTATCATAGATAGCAAGGCATCTTTTATCAGCACAAAGCCAAGTGTAAAGAGCGACGAATCACAGAAGAAAACACTAAACTCACATTCGAATTCTTCAAACAGGACGACAACAGGTGATTCAATGTCAGCTCTTGAAAGACTTAGGCTTCAAAGAGAAGGTTCTATGTCAGCCAGCGAGAGAGAGAAAGAGGGAAGAACTCCTTTGCTTAGAAGGACCTCTATCCTTAGTTCAGCTCAAAAGGCTGCTGAAAATACCAGCATTAATGCATCAGAGTATCGTGGCGTAAAACCTGGAAAGAAGAAGCTGGTTGCACTGGCTTGCTCTACAGGAGGACCAAAGTCCTTACAGATGGTTATACCTAAATTGCCTAAAAATCTAGATGCACCAATGATTATGGTTCAGCACATGCCTGCTGGTTTTACAGCTTCACTTGCTTTAAGACTTAATGAGTTAAGCGAGGTTACTGTTACAGAAGCCAAAGAAGGAGATGTATTAGAGAAAGGACACGTTTATTTGGCTCCTGGTGGAAAGCATATGAAGATTAGCAATGAGATGGGAAGGGATGTTATAAAACTCAGCGATGAGCCTCCTGTCGACGGACTAAGACCATGTGCCAATATTATGTACGAATCACTGTCACAAGTCCAGTGTGATGAAATTACATGTGTTGTGTTGACTGGCATGGGTTCCGATGGAACTAAGGGCATTAAAGGCCTGTCAGCTAGTAAAAACCTTCATGTAATTGCTCAGGACGAGAAAACTTGCGTAGTTTACGGTATGCCAAAAGCAGTTGCCCAGTCTGGATTAGTAGACGAGGTGGTTCCACTTGATAAGGTAGCCGAAACAATCACGAAGAACGTGGGGGTATCTTAAAATGGATGTTAGTCAGTACTTAGAAATTTTTATTGATGAATCAAATGAGCATTTGCAGAGCTTGAACGATCAGATTATGATCCTTGAAAAAGAGCCTGAAAATGAAGACACTATTAACGAAATATTCCGTGCAGCTCATTCCCTTAAGGGTATGGCAGGCACTATGGGATACAAGAGAATGCAGACTCTCACACATGATATGGAGAATGTTTTCTCAGAAGTTAGAAATGGAAATATGAAGGTCAACTCTGACCTTGTAGATGTACTCTTCCAGTGCCTTGATGCACTTGAAAAGTATGTTTCAAATATTCAGCAGACTCAGGATGAAGGCACAGAGGACAATGAGCCAATTATAAAGGCTCTCAATGCTTTTATCTCTGGAGAGAAAAAACAGGAAGCAGCAAAAGCTGAGGAGAAGAAAGAAGAGCCAGCACAGGCAGCTTCTGATTCGGCAGCTTCTACAATCGAACTTGCTGATTTTGAAAAGAATGCCGTAAATGAGGCAATCAAAAAGAACATGCATGCATATCAGATTAAGGTTTCAGTTGATGAAAACTGTATCCTTAAAGCTGCTAGAGCATTCTTGGTATTTAAGAACCTTGAGGGACATGGCGATATTGTAAAGTCAGTTCCAAGCGTTCAGGATATTGAAGATGAGAAATTCGATTTTGATTTTACAATCGTAATCGTTACAAATGAGTCATATGCGGACATCAGCGGAATTATTAAGAATGTTTCCGAGATTAAGGATGCAGATGGCAAGGAATTCACAGAGCTTTTCCCAGAAGAGCAGCCAGCTAAGGAAGAGGAAGTTAAGGAAGAAAAAAAGGCTGAGGAACATGCAGCTAAGCCTGCAACACAGGCTCAGGTTCCAGCTACAGCTTCTTCAAAGAAGGCACCTGCAGCAGGAAGTAAGGGCAAGGCAGTAGGTAGAACTGTAAGAGTTGATATTGAAAAACTTGATGCTCTTATGAACCTTGTGAGTGAGCTTATTATCGCTAAGAATGGACTTGTGTCTGTATCTAGCGAGGAAAATACAGACGGATCAATCGGTCAGAAGTTCAATGAACAGATTGAATATCTTGAGACAGTTACAACAAATCTTCATGAGTCAGTTATGAAGGTTCGTATGATGCCAATTGAGAGCGTTGTAAGTAAGTTCCCAAGAATGATCAGAGATTTGAGCAAAAAGCTTGATAAGAAGATGGAACTCTATATGTCTGGTGAAGACACAGAGCTTGATCGTACAGTTATCGATGAGATCGGTGATCCTCTTATGCACTTGCTTAGAAACTCTGCTGATCACGGTCTTGAGAGTGCTGAAATCAGAAAAGAGAGAGGTAAGGATGAGGTAGGTTCTATCTTCCTTGATGCTTACCAGGATGGCAACAATGTTGTTATCGAAGTAAGAGATGATGGTAACGGTATTGACGTAGCAAAGGTTAGAGATAAGGCTATTTCTAAGGGAACAATCACAGCTGAACAGGCTGAGGTTATGTCCGATAAGGAAATTATTGATCTCTTATTCAGACCAAGCTTCTCTACATCTGAAAAAGTTACAGAGGTTTCTGGCAGAGGCGTAGGACTTGATGTTGTTAAGTCAAAGATTGAGGCTCTTGGCGGTGATGTTGAGGTTAAGACAAGCTATGGTGAGGGAAGTACATTCACAATCAGACTTCCACTTACACTTGCAATTATTCAGGCTCTCATGGTTAAGCTTGGTGATGAGAAGTATGCTATCTCTCTTGCATCTATCCAGACAATCGAGGATATACCAGTAACAGATATTAAGTATGTTCATGCAAAAGAAGTTATCAATCTTCGTGGCAATGTAATCCCACTTGTAAGATTAAGGAATCTTCTTGATGTTCCTGGACAGCCAGAGGAGTCTGAAAGCATCACTGTTGTAATTGTAAGCAAGGGTGATAAGATGGCTGGACTTGTGGTTGACAGCCTGATTGGACAGATGGAGATTGTTATCAAATCTCTTGGCAAGTACATTAGTATTAACAAGATGATCAGCGGTGCTACTATCCTTGGTGATGGTTCAGTTGCATTGATTATCGATGCTAATACACTTGTTTGATGATTTGGAAAGGTGCGTGACATCATGGACGAAGTAAAATTATTAGAAAACAATTCTGATTCTCAGGAGACAGTACAGTATATAGTAGTAAAGATTGGCAATGAACAGTACGGTATCAATATCAAGTACATTGATAACATTGTCAGAAATCAGCGAATTACAAGGGTTCCAAAGTCTCAGAAATATTTCAAGGGCGTTATCAATCTCAGAGGTGAGGTAATGCCTGTAATGAGCATAAGACTCAAACTTGACTTGGATGATGATGAGTACACAGACAAGACAAGAATTATAATTATAAAGATTGAATCTGCAACAATCGGTGTTATTGTTGATCAGGTAAAGGAAGTCGTAACACTCACAGAGGCTGATATTGAAAAGGTTCAGCATAATCCAACTTCTGAGAATACTACTGGTTTTATCAGTGCTATTGGTAAGAGTAAGGGTGAGTTGATTTCTTTGTTAGATATTGTAAGCCTTATTGAGGAAGGCTGAAATTAGGGGTTTTAAATAATAATAATATTCACTTTTGGGACTAGGAGGGCACAACCCTCCTAGACCTTTAAAGTAGCAAAATGGGGAAATAAAGTATTGAGGGAGTGATATTATGGCTAAAATTGATCTTGATTGCATGAGTGACATGCAATTTGATGTCTTAAAGGAAATTGGAAATATTGGAGCAGGAAATGCAACAACAGCCCTTTCTAAGATGTTGAATATCAAGGTAGATATGACTGTTCCCAAGGTTGAACTTCTTCCTTTTGCGGATATAGCTTCAGTGGTCGGCAAGGAAGATGATATTGTAGTGGGAATTATGGTTGGCATAGCTGACGATGTGAACGGCATGATGATGTTTATCTTTGATCAGAAGTCAGCTCATCATCTGGTAAATAGTGTTATGGGGAGAGATGTGCACACCGATGAAAATGAGGATGCACATACATTTACCGAGATGGATACATCAGCGCTTATGGAAATCGGAAATATTGTTTCTGGTTCTTACTTAAATGCACTTGCAGGTCTGACAGGCCTCAAAATCATATCAACAGTTCCTAGTTTGACAGTTGATATGCTGGGAGCAATTTTGAGTGTTCCTGCATCAGAATTTGGAAAATACGGTGATAAACTCTTGATGATTCAGTCAGAGTTTGGCGAAGATAACTTTGTAACAGGTTATTTTCTCTTAATCCCAGAACTGGAATCATATGATACAATTCTTTCATCGCTTGGAATGTAATATATGGAGATAATACATGATAAAAGTTGGAATGGCAGATTTGAAGGTGTGCAAGGCACCTGAGGCCTTGACAACATTGGGACTGGGCTCTTGCATAGGGGTTGCCCTTTATGATCCAGTGACTAAGGTTAGTGGCCTTTTGCATTGCATGCTTCCTGACAGTACCAAGATACGCAATAATAGCAATAAAGCCAAATTTGCTGACACAGGTATAGAGGAACTGATTAAGCAGATGGTTGAAATAGGCGCCAATGAAAGAAGGTTAGTTGCCAAGATTGCTGGAGGTGCACAGATGTTTGCGCTTGCCTCTGCTTCAGAAGCCCTTCAGGTTGGAGCTAGAAATAGAGAGTCTGTATTGAAATGCCTAGCACTTCATAAGATTCCTCTATTGTCAGAAGACTGTGGCTTGAACTATGGACGTACAGTAGAGTTTTATTCGGACAATGGTAATTATTTGATTAAGGCTGTTGGTAAAGTGGAAAAAATCATTTAAATTAGATTTTTTAAGGGGCATGGGCAATATGAAGATGAAGAAATTTAGACATGTTCCGGCAATAGTGACTTTGACTGCCGGTTTTATAGCATGTCTTGTCTTGATTGTAAACAAATATGCATTCGTTGACTTCTTGTGGATTTTAGTCTTAACCATGTCGAGCTTTTTTGTCCTGGGTTTGGCGATTGCTGTAATCCTAAACAAGGTCTTTCATGATGAGGAACTAAAAGAGGAAGAGAAAAAGAAGGCCGAAATTGAGGCTCAAAAGGCTGCCAAAGAGGCAGAGAAAAAAGAAACGGATGCAGATAAGATTGAAGCGCAAGAAAATGACTAAAGGATTCCTGATAAATAAGCCGGAGGCATACAATGGATGAGGTGAGCAGAGATAGACTGTGGATTAAATATTCGAACAGTCGAGATGAGGAGCTGAGAAACCAGCTAATAATTGAATATGCACAGCTTGTCAAGATTGTGGCTGGTAGATTAAGCATCTATCTGGGCTACAATGTTGAGTACGATGATCTGGTTGGCTATGGTGTCCTCGGCTTAATCGATGCTATAGATAAGTTTGATTATGGTAAAAATGTTAAATTTGAGACATACGCCTCTCTGAGAATTCGTGGAGCTATACTTGATGAGATAAGAAAGATGGACTGGATTCCTAGATCTTTGCGTCAGAAACAAAAGAAAATTGATGCAGCAATGTCAAAGATTGAGGCAAGTCTTGGCAGACCTGCCAGCGATGAAGAACTTGCAGCTGAACTAGGTATTTCTGCTGATGAATTGCTTGACTGGCAGTGCCAGACAAAGGCAACTAACTTGGTATCACTGGATGAAGCCACTGAAGAGGGCACAGGTGAGTCTAAGATGGAATCAATAGGCAATGTCAGATTTGACGCTCCAGAAGACGCTGTCGAGAGAGAAGAGCTTAAGCAAAAGCTTGTTGATGCCTTAAATGGTCTGACAGATAAAGAGAGAAGTGTAGTGACTCTCTATTACTATGAGGAAATGTCACTCAAGGAGATTAGCCTGGTTCTTGAAGTTTCAGAATCAAGAGTGTCCCAGCTGCATACTAAGGCTTTGGGCAAGATGAGAGAAAAGCTTGGATCATATATGGGAATATTGATGTAAAAATATAGGGAGGGCTTTTGATGGGAGAATGCCAAAGAGGATATTTTGAGTTTGAGACTAAGGAAGATGGATTGTACTTGACTGTCTATCCTCCTAAGACAGATATGAGGCCTGTCTCAATCAACGAAATTCTATATTATGTAGAAAAAAGAAAACTTTACGGTTGTGATTCAGCAACTTTGTCTGAGGCTTGTAAGGCAGGAGCTAGTCAAATTACCTGTCTTAAGATTTCTGATGAAAAACCACATCCCTTTCAGGAGTTTGGAGATTATAGGATAAGCTCCGATGCTATGAGGGTTGAAGCAGTTTTTTATCCTCCTTTTAAAGGGGCTGATTGTCTTTCTTCTGATGAAATCAAAAAAGATTTAAAGTCAATCGGTGTTAAATATGGATTTGACGAAGAAGCTATTGCTTCTTTTTTGGATAAAAAGAATTATTTTGACAGTGTGATTGTGGCTAAGGGAACCGAGCCAAGACAAGGATGTGATGGATATGTTGAGTACAAGTTTAATCCTGATCTCAAACCGGCTCCCAAAATGAATGAAGATGGAACAGTTGATTTTCATACACTTGAGGTTGTAAACAATGTTCAAAAAGATCAGGTCGTAGCAGTCTTGCATCCTGAGGACAGAGGATATGCGGGCAAGGATGTCTATGACAGGCTTGTAATGCCAAAGGCAGTGGGACATGTTATATTCCATCATGGCCGCAATGTCAGATTGTCAGAAGATGGCAAGGAACTTATATCTGATGTCAATGGACATGTAGTTCTTGACGGTGAAAAGATTCTTGTGTTTGATGTACTTGAGTTGGAAAATGTCGACACATCAAGCGGAGATGTTGATTACAAGGGCAATGTTAAGATAAAAGGCAATGTTCAGGCTGGATTTAAGGTTAAGGCCAGCGGAGATGTGATTGTTGGCGGCTTGGTTGAAGGTGCTACAATAGAAGCTGGCGGAAATATTACTTTAAACAGAGGCGTTCAGGGAATGACAAAAGCTAGAATTATAGCTGGTGGCAATATTGTTTCTAAGTTCCTTGAAAGTGCTGAACTTGTCCAGGCTGGTGGTTATATTGAGACTGATTCTATTCTTCACTCTAAGGTGCTTGCAAAGGATAAGATTGTAGCTACAGGAAGAAATGGCCTCATCGTAGGTGGTGATGTCAGATCTATAGTTCTTATTGAAGCGACCAACATAGGCAATGAGATGGGAACCAACACTACTGTAGGGGTAGGACTTGATCCAGCTGCTAAAAGAAAAGTTGATTCTTTAAAGAAAGATTTATCTGAGCTTGGAAACAAGAAGATTCAGTTAAAACAGATTGTAACTTCCTTAAGAAAGATGCAGGATTCTGGTCAGGAACTGGATGATAATAAAAAACAAATGCAGTCTAAGACTATGACTCAGATGCTCTTGATTGACAAGGAACTCAATGAGAAGAAGAAAGAGCTAGACAACTTAAAGAGTCAGATTACTGAGGAGACTAATGCTAGAATTAAGGTCAGAGGAGATGTCTTTGTAGGTACCAGACTCATATTTGGCGATCAATCAATGTTTGTCAAAGAAAAATACTCTTACTGTCAGTTTATGAAGGAGAGAGCAGACATTAAGTTGATGGCTTTGTAAAAATGCTTGAAAGGTTGTGATTGTAATGGGAGTAAGACCAATTGATATGGTTATGATGCCGCAGATGCCAGAAGTTTCAAATCAGAAACAACGCGAACAGACAGCACGACCAATTGCGGAGCAGGCCAATGCGCAGGTTTTGGTTCAGAAGGAAGTTGATGTGAAAACGCATCAGGTTACCAGCAAGGACAATGCCGACAATAAGCATCAAAAAAAGGATGCCAAGGATGAGGCTGACAATAAGTATCAGGGCCAGGATAAGAAGACAGGTCTTGCTGATGGCAAGGTCACAACAAAGTCAAAGAATGGCTCAAGCCATGATTATGGGTATGGCGGAGGCTTTGATATATCTATCTAGACAGCCATAATCAAATAGTTTATTTTGTAGATGGGCAAGGAGTGTGTATGGCTACATTAATATTTGTACTGATTGCAATAGGCACAGTATGTCTTATAGCCAGTTTTATAATACCAAATACAGAGGAAAAACAGCCGGAGATTACAACTCCGGCTGAACTTTCTGATGAGAATAAAGCTAGGATTCAAGAAGAGATTCAAAAACTGATTGAGAGAGAACTCAGTGAAATAGAGGAAAGAACAGAGGCCTCCTTGGATAAAATTTCCAACACCAAGATTCTTGAGATGAGCGATTATGCTAAAACAGTAATTGATCAGATCAATAAGGATCACAATGAGGTGATGTTTCTCTATGACATGCTCAATGAGAAGTCTAAGGATGTAAAGAATACGGTTAGAGAGGTTAACACAGCTAAGAGGGAGGTAAAGAGAACTCTTGAAATGAGCAATATTGATCAGGAAAAGGCATTGGCTGCTGACTTAGACCTGTCTGACAATCAGAATAGATCTGAAGATGGGCTGGATGATTCGGAATCACAGCTTGAAAACAAACCCAAAAAGAACAGATACCGCAATGACCCAGAGAAGAAAGCCAGAAAGAAGAACCAAAAGAATTCTAAGAAGGCCAGAGACGGGAAGAAGAAAGAGACAGATAAGTCAGAGACTAGAACTGATAGTTCTGATAGGACTGACAGCATAAATAGAACTGACAGCATAGTTAGAACTGACAACATAAATAGAACTGATAGCATCGATAAAACTGATTCTGCAAAGGCTCAATTGCTTTCCTCCAAAGAATCAGGCTCAGGCAAAGCTCAGGGCTTAGGTAAAAATCAAGGCTCAGGCAAAGCTCAGGTCTCAGCTAAGGAGAGGGTGCTTGAACTTCACAGGCAAGGAAAGAGCGAGAGAGAGATTGCAAAAGAACTCTCTATGGGCATAGGCGAAGTGAGCCTGATAACAAAGCTTGCTTCTAAATAGCTATTTTAATTTTAATCCTAATTCGAGGTTATTATGCAAAATAAATTTAAGTATTTTCTTAGGGGGCTAGGTTCAGGCTTTTATGTACTTGCCTTAATTCTTGCTATCTACAATGTAGCGGCTAAGGGAAAAAGCGCTGATACAAGTGTGACCACTAAGGCATCATCTATCATTTCTTACACAAAGGAAGCACAGACAAAGGCTGGCGATGATGATAAGAAAAGTGAAGCTAAGAAGGCTGACACAGGCTCTTCAGACTCGGACTCCAAGTCATCTGATTCAGATTCAAAGACAAATTCGGACTCAAAGACAAATTCAGATTCTAAGACAGAGTCGGATTCAAAGGATTCTGACTCAAAGTCTGCTTCTGATTCAAAAGATTCAGACTCGAAGTCAGGCTCAGGGGATGATGAGAAAAGCACAGATTCCTCTGGCAGAGAGGTCGAAGTTGATCTCTCAGAGATCGTGAATGCTTCTGATGTGGCTAAAGCCCTTGAGAGAGCAGGAGTTATCGATGACTCTGATAAGCTTCTTGATTATTTGAGAGACAATAATCTGACAACAAGGCTTAAAAGTGGAAGCTACAAGTTTGCTCAAGGTTTGACAGCAGAGGAAGTTGCAAAGAAATTGACAGGACAAAATTAAATTGTCAAGTAAAAATACTTGACAGTTTATTTTTATGATGGTAAGATATGCCTTGTTTGATTTAGAGGATAACTGACTATGGAACGTTTTGTGGAACAATCTTTGTTATATGACTTTTATGGAGAGCTCTTAAATGAGCACCAGAGAAGAGTTTATGAGGATGTTGTTTTTAATGATCTCACCTTGAGTGAGGCAGCTAGCGAATATAATATCTCAAGACAGGGTGTCTCAGATATGTTGAAGCGAATCAACAATTCATTGAAGAAGTATGAAGATAAGTTGCACTTGGTTGAAAAGTTTGAAGATACCAAGGACAAGGTCAGAGAAATCTCAGATATTGCTGATGCCATGGCTAAAAAGCAGGGCAGCAGTGATGAAATTGAGAAAATCAGACATCTTGCCAAAGAGATTATAGAAGAATTCTAATGGAGAGAAGATATGGCATTTGACAGTTTATCTGATAAGCTACAAAACATATTCAAAAACCTTCGAGGCAAGGGAAGACTTTCTGAGGCAGACGTAAAAGTTGCTATGAAGGAAGTTAAGATGGCTCTGCTTGAGGCAGATGTAAACTTTAAGGTTGTGAAGAGTTTTGTAAAGACAGTTGAAGAGAGAGCTATAGGCCAGGATGTTATGAAGAGTCTTACACCTGGACAGATGGTTATCAAGATTGTAAATGAGGAAATGGTCAACCTTATGGGTTCGACTACTACCGAGATTGCACTTAGACCAAGCGGTGAGATTACAGTAATTCTTATGGCAGGTCTTCAGGGTGCTGGTAAAACTACCACAACAGCTAAGCTTGCTGGTAAGTACAAGGCAAAAGGTAAAAAGCCTTTACTTGTAGCTTGTGATGTTTACAGACCAGCGGCAATAGAGCAGTTGAAAATCAACGGCGAAAAACAGGGCGTTGAAGTATTTGCCATGGGAACTGGCGTAAGCCCAGTAGATATAGCTAAAGCAGCTGTGTCCCACGCAAAGGCAAATGGTTTCAATATAGTAATCCTTGATACAGCAGGTCGTCTCCATGTCGATGAGGACATGATGGATGAGCTCATTCAGATCAAGAATGCAGTTGATGTATACCAGACAGTTTTAGTTGTTGACTCAATGACTGGTCAGGACGCGGTCAATGTTGCATCTTCATTCAATGATAAGATTGGAATTGACGGTGTCATCTTAACTAAGCTTGATGGTGATACAAGAGGCGGTGCTGCTCTTTCAATTAAGGCAGTCACAGGAAAGCCTATTCTTTATGCCGGCATGGGTGAGAAGCTCTCTGATTTGGAGCAGTTCTATCCAGATAGAATGGCATCAAGAATTCTTGGAATGGGTGATGTGCTTACTCTTATTGAGAAAGCTGAAGCTCAGATTGATGAAGAAAAAGCCAGAGAAATGGAGAAAAAGCTTAAGAAAGCTGAGTTCGACTTCAATGACTTTTTGGACTATATGGGTCAGATCCGAAATATGGGTGGCATAGGTTCAATCCTTAACATGCTTCCTGGTATGGGAGCTGGTCAGATTAAGGGAATGGATGAAAATATGGCCTCTGATGCTGAATCAGGTATGAAGAGGACAGAATCAATTATCTTCTCTATGACAGCTGAGGAGAGGGCTAACCCTTCTATCTTAAACCCAAGTAGAAAAAACAGAATCGCAAAAGGTGCAGGTGTTGATATCGCAGATGTTAATCGTCTTGTAAAGCAGTTTGATCAGATGAAAAAGATGATGAAACAAATGCCTGGCATGATGAAGGGCGCAAAGAGGCGCGGCGGTTTCAAGTTCCCATTCGGGATGTAATTAATTAGGTGATTAGGGCAAAGCCCTTCACATATATTTATTTTTTTTGGAGGTAATTTAAAATGGCAGTAAAAATCAGATTAAAGAGATTAGGTGAGAAGAAGTCTCCTTTCTATAGAATTATCGTAGCTGATTCTAGATCTCCTAGAAACGGTAGATTCATAGATCAGATCGGTACTTATGATCCTAACTACGATCCATGTAAGCTTAACATCGATGCTGAAGCAGCTAAGAAGTGGCTTTCAAACGGTGCTCAGCCAACAGAGGTTGTTGGAAAACTTTTCAAGATGGCTGGTATTACTGAATAATAATTGCAGCGGAGGTGATGCTCTATGAAGGAACTAGTTGAGACCATTGCTAAAGCATTAGTTGATAATCCAGACAAGGTTCAGGCAACCGAGACTGAGAAAGATAAGACAATCGTTGTAAATCTTAAGGTTGATCCTGCTGATATGGGCAAGGTGATCGGAAGATCAGGACGCATCGCTAAGTCAATTAGAACTGTGGTAACTGCTGCAGCTACAAAGGTTGATAAGCATGTTGTTGTTGAAATCGACAGCTAATAGATTAATAAACAAAAAGTTCCGGATTTGAATAAAGTTCGGTTAAGGGCCTAATAGCTTTTTCAGAGTCAGAGAAAAATCTCTGACTCTTTTTTATTGTTTAGTAATAAAAGAGGATATCCAATAAGATTTTTGAAAATTTAATAAAAAAATTCCTATATAAGTATTTACTTTTTTGATATAATTGCCGACAATACAATTAGAAGTACAAGGATGTACGAATTTATAATTGAAAGGAGTCTTTACTATGGCAATCGGAATGAACAACGCTATCAGTGCTATTGCGTCGATTCCATCTGATAGTGTAAAGAACAATTCAATATTTAACCCTGAGACGCTTAAGCTTTCAAATAGCGAAAAGGACATTAAGACCTTCGCTAAGGAAACATATGAAAGGACAGGGATGTCTGATGGTTCAAGAAGAGACCAGACTGACAGAACCAATAAGGTAGAGGCCAGCAGGTTGGGAAATCCTAACTTAAGCGAATCTACTGAAGAGTATTTACGAGAATTACAGGAAAGGTTTGATTCTATGAACTTTATAGTCGTAGATGATGATTATAGCTCAGATCCAAGGATGGATTCAGCTTCTATCTATGATTCAAGTAAGATGACAGTTATAATTGACGAGAGTCGACTTTCAAGAATGGCATATGACAGTGAATATAGAGATAGGGTTGAGAGCAATATTGCTAAGGCTCAAGAAGCTGTCAGAGATGCTGTTAAGAACACAGGCTTTGCTAGAGACGATTTGGCAGTATATGGAATGGATATTTCACTAGATGATAAGTACTATGCTGTATTTAATAGTTCTGATATTTCAGTCGCTAGAAGACTTGGCTTTTCAGTGTCGGGCAATTCGGATATAAGTGCTGAGGGCGTGAAGATGGTCACAAAGACTATGGATAATGCCAGCGGCAAGGAGCCACCTTATGTGGGAAGTTCAGAGGATTATGCTCCTAAGAATTCTAACATATCGGCAGCTAATTCATATGCTCTAAAGGCATATGAGGCTACTAAGGCGGTCGAAAATCAAAAAAATCAATACACAGTCAACCGCAACAGCCTTACAAAAGCGGGGCTTTTTGTGGATGATGATCTTCTTACCGCAGCAGATATACAGGGATTGATATCAAAAGTAAATGAAGCTACCCTAAGTTGGTTTTCAAATAATATCTTATCTTCAACAGAAAGGGTTTTAGGTAGGAATTTTGATATTAAGTATTAAATTAAATATAGCAATAAAAAAGGCACTCACTGCTCTAGATAGATATTAAATCTAGATAAAAGCAGGAGTGCTTTTTTACGCCTTGAAAAATGCCTCTTATTTAGTTATTATAAATTAGGAAATTTAGAATTTTATTTTATTTTTTCTAATTAGCTCTGAAAGATTTTAGGTGATGATATGAATGCTAGATTTAATTGGAAGTATCGTATGGCAGGTATGGTCCTGTCTTTTCTTATGGTTTTTTGCCTCTTTTTGGAAGAAAAACCTATGACTGCAAAGGCTGAGCTTATGCAGATTGTATATCTTGATTTGAATGTCTCTATGGATAAGGATTCAAAGGAAGTGACCTGTCAGGTAGAATTGAAAAATAATCCTGGAATCGCAGGTATTTCTTATTTTTTACTCTATGACGGTGATGTATTAAGCGTCGAGGATGTAAGTTTGGATGATTTTTTCTCTGACGCTATAGTCAACAAATCAGCTTATGACAAAACAGCTGACATGTCTGCTGTTTCCATTGTTTACGCAAAGACAAGTAATATGTCCTACACAGGACCTATATTCACTGTTAAGTTTAAGATAACTGACGATAAGGCGGAGAGCACAAACCTTATATTAAGCCATATGAGTGTATGTGATGAAAATATTGTAAAGTACCGTCCAAGAACCAATCTTGTGGATCTTGAATTTGGAAGATCTGACATGAAAGATGAGGATAGATATCAGGTCCGCGGCAATGGCGATGAGATTCCCCAGGATAATAGAAAATATGTCGAAGACACTAGCAATGACATAGGCGATGTTTATAATATTTCGGCTGCTAGCAGTGATAATGATGATAATTCGGGAGATTCTGCATCTCAATCTCAGAATCAGTCTAGGGATAGTCAGGACAAAACAGGCTCTCTTGACACAAAAGCAAATCAAGAGACAGCTTCTGCATCCGAAAAGACTTCAGAGAATGGGGGAAATGCTGATTCAAATACTTCTAATAAAAATAACAGCCAGGAGTCAGGCCAGAATCAGACTAAGGATGGCAAAGATGCCAAAGACAAGACAGAAAGCTCTAACAGTGAGACGCATAATAAGAGAATTGGACTTATCACAGCTGCTGTAATGGGGCTAATCCTTCTTGCCGCTGCTTTTGCCTTAATTGTTTTAAAGAAAAGGAAAAATAAGAAAGATGAATGAGAAATATAAGGATTATTTGAGGGTGGGTGTGATAACCCAAACACACGGAATTAGGGGAGAAGTTAAAGTCTTTCCAACTACAGACGATGTCAAGCGCTTTGATAAATTAAAGAAATGTAGCCTTATTAAGGCTGATCAGGCTCTAGATTTAGAAGTAAGTCAGGTCAAGTACTTTAAGCAGTACGTAATATTGAAGTTTAAGGGATTTGATAATATCAACGATATTGAGCCTTATGTCAAGGCAGACCTGATGGTCAGCAGGGAAAATGCTGTGAAGCTCGAGGAGGGTGAGCATTTTGTGGCTGATCTTATAGGCCTTAAGATTGTGAGTGAGGAAGGCAATCTTATCGGAGAACTTGAAGATGTGCTAGAGACTGCTGCTGGCAAGCTCTTACAGATCAAGAGCACAGAGGGCAAGGAAGTATTGATCCCTGATGTTAAGGAGTTTGTCAAAGAAGTCGACCTCAAGGAGGGCGTGATTAAAATCCATTTGATTGATGGTTTGCTGGATTGATTTAATATCGATTTGATGGAGTTATGAATTAAATATATTTTGTTTCTAGATGGAGGAGAAAAGTGAGTTTAGAAAAGAATAAAATAGGTCAGTTAAGAGAAAAAATCTTTGGAAAGAGAGATGAGTCAGCTGATTTTATGCACAAGGATTTGAAATTATCTGATTTGAAGCCAGAATTGTTTTTACAATTGGCAATATCTTTATACGTTATTGTAATGCTTTTTATCTTCCCTTTTTGCAGTCACAAGTATCTCTTGACTATAAAGACTAGGTATTATCTTCTTTTTAACAATGGCTTGATACCTTTGATTATCCTGCTTTTGCTCATTGTTTTTATCAAGAAGTATCTTTTGCATATTAAGGACTTTTTAAAGACAATAAATATAACAGATGCCTTTGTTATAGCTTATTGGTTAGTTCTTTTAATCTCGGCAGGCTTTTCAGAATATCCAGAATATGCCTGGGCTGGAAGCTATGACTGGAAGGTTGGCTTCATGGCTCAGACTGCCTGGATCGTGGCTTATTTTGCTATATCAAGACACTTTGAGTATATTGGCGCTATAAAGTATTTCTTTATAATTGCCAACTCATTTGAATTTATTATAGCGATTCTCAACCGCTTTAATATCGATGTCACTGGTATGTTTTCTGGCTATGACCCAGAGGTACTTATGGATATGACATTTTTGTCTACCTTAGGACAGCCTTCGTGGTATTCTCTTTATCTTTGTATGGTCTTGCCTGTAGGAATATACTGCTATTATAAGTATGATCAGTGGTACAACAGGCTTATTTTTGGCATATACAGCTTTTTGGGCTTCTGTTCACTTGTCACACAGAACTCGGATGGAGCCTATATAGCGCTTACAGGCATCTATCTGATTCTTATCTGGTATGCTGTCAAGACTTACCACTCTTTAGTTAAGTTTGTGGAGGTTTTAATTATCAACCTTGCGGCTTTCAAATTTATGGGAATTCTTCAGCTTACAATAAGCTCTGCTTTTAAGACTGATACTTTGTCAAGAAAGATGTCTCAGAGCCTGGAAACTTGGATACTTTTGGCTATTGTAATCCTTTTCTATCTTTTCCTTCGCTTCTGTCTTAAGAAGAGGGATTTCAATGAAAAGAAAATGGCTATAATCCCAATATGTATCTATATCCTGACTCTTATTGGAATAGTTGGCATTGTAATACTGATGGTTTTAGTTTCAAACGGAAAATTGCCGGCTCTCGAGAAGGTGTCCTATCTCAAGTTTACTGACTTATGGGGAAATAAGAGAGGCTACAAGTATGTCTATAGCCTCAAGCTCTATCAGGGTTTTGACTTTTTTAAAAAGCTCTTTGGCGCTGGACCAGATTGCTTTTACTCTGCTATGTATGAGGTTTACAAGGGGGCTATGGATTCATATCACCCAGATGGCTCTTACGTGTCCAATGCGCATTCAGAGGAACTTAACCAGCTTGTAACAGTCGGTCTCTTCGGTTTTGGAACATATTACGCCATCTTTATCTCAAGCATTAAAGAGGGCTTTAAGTATGCTAAAAAGTCTCCGGACCTTATAGCTATGTCTATGATTATAGCTGGATATGTAATGCAGTCTTCATTTATGTATCAGACTTTCTGTACAACTTATATTGTTTTTTTTGCACTTGGATTCTCAAGAAGACTGGTAGCCAAGGCAAGGGGGGATGAATTTGCAAAGACAAGATGATATCTGCATAATGGTGGCTTGCCATAAGGCTAGTCTGATAGCAGATGATGATATTTATAGGCCGATTTTTGTCGGAAGCTTAGGAAAGATGAGCCCTGAATTTAAGAGAATTATGTCGGGAGAGCGCATCGAGGCCTTAAGGGATGATGAGGGGCAAAATATAAGCTCTAAGAACTATATGTACAGCGAATTGTCGGGCCTATACTGGGCAAGATACAATCTTGATGTGAAATATCTGGGCCTGGTTCATTATAGAAGATATTTTAAGGGCTCTTTAATAGAAAAATCAGCTGATAAAGCCTACTCTAGCAGGGTTTTATCAGGTCAGGAAGCCAGAGAACTTATGGGAAAATATGACATAGTAGTACCTAAAAAGAGGAATTACTTTATTGAGACCATTTACTCTCATTATGAGCACACATTTGCCGGAGGGGCTCAGCTTGATTGCCTAGGAGAATTGATTGAGAAACATTGTCCTGACTATAAGGCTGATTTTGATTCTTTTGTAAGTTCTAGAAAGGGGCATATGTTCAATATGTTCCTGGCTAAAAAAGATTTGATTGATGAGTATTGCGACTGGCTTTTCCCTCTTATAGATGAGATGGCCGAGATTCTGGGCTTTGAAGGCTTGGATGACTTTTATAAGAGGTACCCTGGAAGGGCTAGCGAGAGACTCTTTAATGTATGGCTCATGCATCAGCAAAGATGCGGCTTGATAGATAAAGAGAGAGTAGGCTATGTAAAAAGCCTGTATCTTGGCCAGGTCAACTGGCCAAAGAAGATTACAGCTTTCTTGATGGCGGCAGTTTTTAAGAAGAAGTATAAAAAGAGTTTTTGATATAAAGTGATGTGAGACGAATGAAGGATAAAAAGTATAAAATAAGAGAGATAGACAATGCTCTTATCTTGATTGATTTGCTCAGTCTTTGTCTGGGATTTGCTCTGGCACATGCACTGCGATTCAATGAAATCTATGCCAGATTTGCATATACCAATTTTGAAGCAGATACCTATCAGAGGCTGATGTTAGCTCTGGTTCTTATATATTTTTTGGTCCATGGCTTTTTCTTGGATGAGACCACATATCTGATTAGAAGTGTCAGGAGAGAGGCTCTTAATGTCCTTAAGATGGTTTTGTTGTCTGCAGCCTTCCTTTTGATTTATATGTTCTTCTCTAAGAGCTCTGAGGATTATTCGAGATCTTTCGTGCTTATGTTCAGCCTGATTGCAGCATTTTTGGATTTTTGTCTAAGAATGCTCCTGAAAAGAAAGATTTTACCATTTCATCAGAGAGGAAAGAGCTCTGAGAAGATGGTTATGGTCGGTGATTCGACAAGTGTTCTCAAGTGCCTTAAGCAGATGAGAGAAGTGGTTGATTTTAGGCAGCAGATTGTTGGCCTGATAATCACTGATAAGAGTTTGATTGGCTCTTATATAGATAAGATTAAAGTAATAGGCGACAGCGAGAATATATTTGACACCTTAAAAGAAGGCCAGGTTGACTCGGTTTTCTTGGTACAGTCTCCTTTTGAACTCCACAGGGAGTTGAAGAAGAAGAATTTGCAGGATGAGGCTGGGCTTAACTTCGACATGACTGATTATGCAAGCTTAGTTGAGTCTATGTATGAATCAGGCAAGAAGATTTATATCAATATTGATGAGTATGAGTTTATGTCTGGAATGAACAGAGATATCATCAATATAGGCGGCTCAATGGTTGTCAATTGTAACCCGGATTTAGATGAGTCCGACATGAGAAAAGTTGTGGTCAGACTTCTAGACGTGGCATTTGCCATAGCTTTAATGCCGATTTTGGTCCTTGTTATGGCAATACTTAAGCTGATATCGCTTGCGTCTGGCGAGAAAAGACTTATGATTAGGTCTTTGAGAATAGGCAGAAATGGAAGACGTTTTTATCAGCACAGATTCAAGCTTATCAATAGCAGGGGAGCAATTGAGGCTTTAGAGAGCAAAGAAAGTTCTGAGGCTAAAGAAAAGTCTGAGGCTAGGGAAAGTTCTGAGAACAAAGATAAAGACCTGAATTTAGAGTGCTCCAAGGTTGGAAGGCTGATTCTTGCGCTCAGGCTACACAAGCTACCTGAGATTATCGATTGCCTTGAGGGCAGCATGTCCTTTGTGGGACCCTATGCGCCTTCTCTGCAAAGATATATGGAGTTTAATAACCATGCCAGAAGCAACTTGGTCTACAGGCCGGGAATCTTTAACTGGGGAAAGTTCGAGACGACTATTCCAGACTTTGGAGAGAGCTTAAACGATGAACTCGAACTGGAGGCTATATTTATAAATAACCAGCGAAAGGCAAAGAGACCTTATCTCTATGAGACAAGTGGATATAAGCCAGCTGGAAGCAAGGCCTACCATGCTTTCAAGAGATGCATGGATATTCTGATTTCTTTGAGTGCTATTATTGTCTTATCTCCACTTTTTCTTATCTTGAGTTTTCTGGTCTTTATAGACGATGGCGGCAATCCTTTCTATGGACACTCGAGGATAGGACTTAAGGGGAAGAGAATCAAGATCTTTAAATTTAGGACTATGAGAGAAGATGCTTCTGAGCTTGAAAAATTTATGACAAAGGAGCAGATTAAGGCTTATAAGAAGGAGTTTAAACTCAATGATGATCCTAGAGTGACTCTGATTGGCAGATTCTTGAGAAAATCCAGTTTGGATGAGCTCCCTCAGCTCTTTAATATTTTATTTGGTCACTTGTCCCTGATCGGCCCGAGACCTATAGTTGAGGATGAGCTTAAAATGTACGGCTCTGATGTTGAGAAATTACTCAGCATCAAGCCTGGACTTACAGGTTATTGGCAGGCTTATGCCCGCAACAATGCCAGCTATGCCGATGGCAAGAGGCAGGCAATGGAACTCAAATATGTGAGCCAGGAGAGCCTTGCTTTCGACTTTAAAATATTCTTCAAAACATTTGCCAGAGTCATATCTCAGGATGGTGTGGAATAGTTTTGAAAAATGTAAAAAAAATTATTGCCTAAAAGAAAATTCTTTGGTAAAATATCACTCGTGTGATTTTACAATATTGCATGTAGACCGGATTTGCTAGTTGGTGCCATGACGCTTGGTTGCTAGCAAAGATGAAGGCTGCAAAAGACAAAACCAGGAGGTATTTAAAATGAGCGTTATTTCAATGAAGCAGTTACTTGAGGCAGGTGTACACTTTGGTCACCAGACAAGAAGATGGAACCCTAAGATGGCTCCATACATCTACACAGAGCGTAATGGTATCCACATTATCGACCTTCAGAAGTCAGTAGGCATGATCGATGCAGCTTACAAGGCTATCGCTGATGTTGTTGCTGATGGTGGTACAGTTCTTTTCGTAGGTACAAAGAAGCAGGCTCAGGAAGCTATCCAGAGAGAAGCTGAGAGATGTGGTATGTACTACGTTAACGAGAGATGGTT
Source organism: uncultured Lachnospiraceae bacterium (assembly GCA_947164605.1). Taxonomy (GTDB): domain Bacteria; phylum Bacillota; class Clostridia; order Lachnospirales; family Lachnospiraceae; genus CAMUXE01. The sequence continues at coordinate 131,281 of CAMUXE010000002.1, forward strand.
AGGTGGAATGCTCACAAACTTCAGAACAATCCAGAGCCGTATTGCCAAGATGAAGGAAATCGAGGCTATGCAGGAAGATGGAACATTCGATGTTCTTCCAAAGAAGGAAGTTATCAGACTTAAGAAGGAGCTTGAGAAGCTTCAGAAGAACCTTGGAGGTCTCAGAAACATGAAGAGAATCCCAGATGCTATCTTCATCGTAGATCCTAAGAAGGAAAGAATTTGTATCCAGGAAGCTGAGTCTCTTGGAATTAAGTTAATCGGTATCGCTGATACTAACTGTGATCCAGATGAGCTTGACTATGTAATCCCAGGTAACGATGACGCAATCAGAGCTGTAAGACTTATCACAGCAAAGATGGCTGACGCTGTTATTGAGGCTTCACAGGGCGTTGAGGCTGAAGTAGCTGATGATACAGCTGCTGATGAGAACGCAGAAGCATAATATAAAGACAAATTAATTGGAGGATATTAACCAATGGCAAATATTACAGCTGCAATGGTAAAGGAATTAAGAGAGTCAACAGGCGCAGGAATGATGGACTGCAAGAAGGCTCTTAATGCTACAGAAGGCGATATGGACAAGGCTGTTGAGTACCTTCGTGAGAATGGTATGGCTAAGGCTGCTAAGAAGGCAGGAAGAATTGCTGCTGAAGGTCTTGTTAAGACAGCAGTTGAAGGCAAGAATGGCGCTATCGTAGAAGTTAACTCAGAGACAGATTTCGCTGCTAAGTCAGAGAAGTTTGTAAGCTATGTTGATGCGGTTGCTGCTCAGGCACTTGCTTCAGACACAGAAGATTTCGATGCATTCATGGAGCAGCCATGGATCGAGGATAACAGCAAGACTGTTGCTGTAGCTTTGACAGAGGAAATCGCTGTTATCAGTGAGAACCTTAAGATTAGAAGATTTGCAAAGCTTAGCGCTGAGAACGGTTTTGTAGCTTCTTACCTCCACATGGGTGGTAAGATTGGTGTTCTTCTTGATGTTGAGACAGACGTTGACAACGACGCTGTTAGAGAGATGGCTAAGAATGTAGCTATGCAGGCTGCAGCTCTTAATCCTAAGTACACAACAAGAGCTGAGGTTGATCAGGACTTTATCGCTTCTGAGACAGAAATCTTAACTCAGGCTGCTAAGAACGAGAAGCCAGATGCTAACGATAAGATTATCGAAGGTATGGTTAAGGGTCGTATCAACAAGGAGCTTAAGGAAATCTGCCTTCTTGATCAGGTTTACGTTAAGGCTGAAGATGGCAAGCAGTCAGTTGCTCAGTACATCGATTCAGTTGCTAAGGCTAACAATGCTAACATCACAGTTAAGAGCTTCGTAAGATTCGAGACTGGTGAAGGTATTGAGAAGAAGCAGGAGAACTTTGCTGATGAGGTTGCTGCTCAGCTTAAGTAATTTGTTTTAATGAATTAAGTTAATTAAAGGCGGATAGGTTAATCCTATCCGCTTTCTTTGAAATAGGAGGAAATTATGGATAAGGCTTTGCTTGAAAAAATTGAGAAATTGAAGAAGGAAAAAGACGTTGTTATTCTTGCACATTACTACGTAGACGGCCAGGTGCAGGATATTGCTGATTTTGTAGGAGATTCTTTCGCACTTGCCAAGAAGGCAAGCCAGGTAACTCAAGCCAATATTCTTTTCTGTGGCGTTAAGTTTATGGGAGAGAGCGCAAAGGTTTTAAATCCAGAAAAGACAGTTGCTATGCCAGACATCTATGCTGATTGTCCAATGGCTCACATGGCAACAGTAGAAAAAATCAAGGAAGCTAAGGCTAAGTATGATGACTTGGCAGTAGTTTGCTATGTAAACTCAACAGAGGAAATCAAGGAGTACTCTGATGTATGTGTTACAAGTTCCAATGCTCAGAAGGTTGTGGGCAATCTCAAGGAGAAGAATATCTATTTCGTGCCAGATGAGAATCTTGCAAGATATATTGCTAAGTTTATGCCAGAGAAGAACTTTATCTTTAATGATGGCTTCTGCCATGTACACAAAGCCTTAACTGTTGAGGATGTTGCAAAGGCAAGAGAGGATCACCCAGATGCTTTGATTCTTGCTCATCCAGAGTGCGTAATGGCTACACTTGACCTTGTGGACTACATCGGAAGCACAAAGCAGATCATAGAGTATGCAACTGCCAGCGATAAGAAGGAATTCGTAATATTTTCCGAGATGGGCGTACTTCATGAACTTGAGAAGAGAAATCCAGATAAGAAGTTCTACTTAAGCTCTCATGATCAGATTTGTCCTAACATGAAGAAGGTGACAATCGATAATGTTGTCACAGCTCTTGAGAGATTTAACACACCTGACATTGCAGAGACTGAGATTGTTCTCACTCCAAGCCAGGTTGAGGCGGCTAAGACACCACTTAAAAGAATGCTTGAACTCTCTTAAGTTCTTTGACAAGGGGACTTCTAAAATGTCCACTTTTGTGTTATAATTATCAATCATGTGTTTTTAGATAAGAACACTAATTGATTATGTGACAGGAGGCTTAGATGGGCTTTTTTAAGGATTTTAAGGAAGATCTGAACCTTAATTCAAAAGATGATGATGAAGACTATGATGTAATAGCCTATGGAGATGAGGCTTTTGGCCTGAATGAAAGTAATGGCGAAAAAGGACCTAGTTCTAACTTAGATGAGGAGCCAATATCGAGTGAAGATTATGAGGCTGACAAGGCTTCTGATGCTTATGAAGCTGATGGGGACGATGAGAGCTCGATTGAAGATGAGCAGGACGATTACGACGATGAGGAAGAAGTTCTTGATGAGACAGCAGTTATCTCTGCTGGCATGAGAATTGATGGTGATGTCACTGCAAAAGGCTCAGTTGAAGTCTTTGGACAGGTTATGGGCAATGTTACCTGCAGGGGTAAGCTTACTGTAAGCGGTGAAATCTATGGCAAGCTTACAGCTGGTGAGCTTTTTGCTAACAAGGCTCACATAGAGGGTGACTTGGATATAAGTGGAAGCATAAAAGTAGGTCAGGGCACAGTTATCATAGGAAACCTCAATTCAACTTCAGCAGTTGTAGCCGGCGCTATAAAGGGCAATATTGATGTCAAGGGACCGGTTATTATTGATTCGACTGCTGTTGTTGTCGGTGATATTTTCACCAAGATGGTTCAGGTTAACAGTGGAGCGACAATTGATGGCAGATGCACTCAGTGCTACTCTGGTGTTGATACTAATTCGCTCTTTACAAAATATAGCGAAAGAGAAAAGGTGGAAGAAGACAATGGACAAGCTTAATAGAATTATTCTTAAACTCAGCGGTGAGGCCTTAACAGGAGATGCCAAGTCAGGCTATGATGATGAATTAATCTCTAACATAGCAGGCCAGGTTAAGACTATTATTGACAATGGCACTGATGTAGGTATTGTTATAGGCGGTGGTAATTACTGGCGTGGACGTTCTAACGACAGCATTGACCGCACAAAGGCTGATCAGATTGGAATGCTTGCAACAGTCATGAACTGTATTTATGTATCAGAAGTATTTCGTTCATGTGGTCTTAAGACTGCTGTTCTCACTCCATTTGAGTGTGGAAGCATGACAAAGCTTTTCTCTAAGGATAGAGCTAACAAGTACTTTGGAAAGGGTATGGTTGTATTCTTTGCTGGTGGTACAGGTCATCCATATTTCTCAACTGATACAGGTGTTGCACTTCGTGCTATAGAGATGGATGCAGATGCAATTCTTCTTGCAAAGGCTATTGATGGTGTCTATGATTCAGACCCTAAGGTAAATCCAGAGGCTAAGAAGTACGACAAGCTTTCTATTAGTGATGTAGTTGAGAAAAAGTTAGGTGTTATAGACCTTACAGCCTCAGTTATGTGCATGGAGAACAAGGTGCCACTTATGATATTTGGCCTCAACGAGGAGAATGGTATCAGCAACTGCTTTAACGGCAACTTTAAGGGAACTATCGTCACAGCTGATTGATCAGGCAGATGAAATTAGGCTTGGTTATTGAAAAGATATAAGGGAATATATGATTTATCATATACGAGGATTATATAAGAAATTCATACAAGGAATTCAAATTAAGAATTAAGATTAGAAATCAAGATGATAAAGGAGTATTAATTATGGCAATTAGTGCAGAATTCGAAGATAAGATGGGCAAGACAATTGACGCTCTCAAAGAAGACTATTCTACAATCAGAGCTGGAAGAGCTAACCCACACATCTTAGATAAGATTAAGGTTGACTACTATGGAACACCAACATCACTTCAGCAGGTGGCAAATGTATCTGTTCCAGAAGCTAGAATGATTCAGATTCAGCCTTGGGAAGTATCTTTGATCAAGGATATTGAGAAGGCAATTCTTATATCTGATCTTGGTATCACTCCAAACAACGATGGTAAGGTAATCAGACTTGTATTCCCTGAGCTTACAGAGGATAGAAGAAAAGAGCTTGCAAAGGACGTTAAGAAAAAGGGCGACAATGCTAAGGTTGCTATCAGAAACGTAAGACGTGACGCCAACGACGAGTATAAGAAGCAGAACAAGAACGGCGATATCTCTGATGATGAGCTCAAGAATGCGGAGGATGAGATTCAGAAGCTTACAGATAAGTATATAGATCTTATTGATAAGACAGTTGATGACAAGACAAAGGAGATCATGACAGTCTAATGGATTATTTTAATGAAGAGCTGGGACTCAAGGTCCCTGCACATGTTGCAGTTATCCTTGACGGCAATGGTAGATGGGCTAAAAAACGTCTTATGCCTAGAACTTACGGACATAAAGTTGGAAGTCAGGTAGTTGAAGATATGCTTGATATCGTTGATAAAATGGGGGTAAAGTACTTCACTGTATATGCTTTCTCTACTGAAAACTGGAAGAGATCCCAGGATGAAGTTTCAACTCTTATGAATATCCTAAGAAAGTATCTTGTCGACTGTGTCAAAAAGTCGATGAAGAACAATGTCAGATGCCGTATTATAGGCAGAAAAGAGGAGCTAAGTCCTGATATTGTAGAAAGTATCCGCAATCTTGAGGAGACTACAAAGAATAATACAGGACTGAACTTCACTATAGCCATCAATTATGGTGGCAGAGATGAGATCACAAGGGCTGTAAAAAAGATTGCAAGCCAGGTCACAAGCGGTCAGCTTGAAGCTGATGCCATAGATGAGGCTTGTATTGGGGACAATCTTGATACCTTTGATTTACCAGATCCGGATCTCTTGATAAGGACAAGTGGAGAGCAGAGGCTCTCTAACTATCTTCTGTGGCAGCTTGCCTACACAGAATTCTACTTTACAGACTGCCTCTGGCCTGATTTTAACAGGGAAGAGCTTATAAAGGCGTTTGAAAAGTACAATAAGACAGAAAGACGATATGGTGGGGCTAAGTAATACCACCTATCGGGGGAGGCCTTTTTAGTGAAGACTAGAGTTATAAGTGGAGTGGTCCTTTTGGTAGTACTTGCCTTGATGCTGATTTTAGGCGGACCAGTTTTGTGGACTGGTTTGTTGATCGTGTCTTTAATTGGAACATTTGAACTTATGAGAATTATGAAAACTGAAAATAGGGCGATGGGTTATGCTGCCTATCTTGGCGTCATAATCTATTATCTGGCCATTTTAGTGAAAAAGCCTGAAGGGGTTGATGAGACTAAGTTTTTACTTTCAGCTCTGATAATAGATCTTCTGATTATCATGTGTGTTTTCGTATTCACTTATCCTAGATATAACGCTAATCAAGCTATGGCTGCCCTTTTTTCAATAATATATGTAGCAGTTATGCTATCTTATGTGTATAGAATCAGAGTGACTGCTGGTGGCATATATACAGTTTGGCTTGTCTTCGTTGCCTCATGGGTTAATGATACATGTGCCTATTTTAGTGGTGTTACTTTGGGAAAGCACAAAATGACACCTAAGTTATCACCTAAAAAGTCCATAGAGGGTGCAATCGGTGGAGTTGTCGGTGCCACACTTGTTGGATTGCTATTTGGAGCCATTGTCAGCAAAAACCTGACGGATGGCATATCTAATCCACTCTTAGCTTTTGGCTCAGCCAGCTTCTTTGGCTCTTTCATTGCTATAGTTGGAGATTTAGCTGCATCAGCTATCAAGAGAAGCTTTAAGATCAAGGATTATGGTAAGTTGATTCCTGGTCACGGCGGAATACTTGATAGATTTGACAGTGTTATATTTACAGCACCAGTCATATATGCAGCCATTAACATTGTAAATTATATCTTTAGACATTAAGGGCGAGTAGGAGGTTAATCCTCCTACTCGATTTTGAAAGATTAATATATAGGAGGAAATCATGGCGATAAGAAAGATTTCTCTTCTGGGCTCTACAGGTTCAATAGGAACCCAGACACTAGATGTTGTCAGGAAAAATGCGGATTTTGAGCTTGTTGCACTTGCTTGTGGCAGACGAGTAGGTGAGCTTGCAAAGCAGATTGAAGAATTCAAACCAAGAATAGTTTGCGTTGGAGATCAAGAGGGAGCCGCAGAGCTTGAAAGCCTTTTGGGCGATTATAAGCCTGAGATTTACTATGGAATGGATGGTCTTATCAAGGTTGCCACTGTTGATGAGGCAGATATTGTGGTTACAGCTGTAGTTGGAATGATGGGTATCCTTCCAACTGTTGAAGCTATAAAGGCTGGCAAGGATATTGCCCTTGCAAACAAGGAAACTATGGTCACTGCAGGTCATATCATTACAAGGCTCGTCAAGGAATATGGAGTTCACATCTATCCTGTGGACAGTGAACATTCAGCTATATTTCAGTCTTTAAATGGAGAGCATGGCAGAGAGGTCAGAAAGATTCTTCTCACCGCATCAGGCGGTCCATTTAGAGGGATGAAAAGAGAGGATCTTGAGCGCGTAAGACTTGAGGATGCCCTAAAACACCCTAACTGGGCTATGGGAAAGAAAATTACCATAGATTCAGCCAGCATGGTAAATAAGGGACTTGAAGTTATGGAGGCTCAGTGGCTTTTCGATGTGCCTGCAAGTCAGGTCCAGGTTATAGTTCAGCCTCAGTCAATAATTCACTCTATGGTCGAATTTGTAGACGGCGGAATTATGGCCCAGTTGGGCAGCCCAGATATGAGACTTCCAATTCAGTATGCTTTGACTTATCCTCACAGAAGAGTGCTTGACACCAAGCCTCTGGATTTTTATGAACTTGGCTCAATTAGCTTTGAGAAGCCTGATATGGAGACTTTTAAGGGTTTGAAATTCGCTTATCAGGCGGCGGAGAGGGGTGGAAATATTCCTACTGCCATGAATGCGGCCAATGAGAAGGCAGTAGCAGCTTTCCTGGCTTCTCGCATAAAGTTCTTAGAAATCTATGACATCATAGAGTATGCCATGAATAATATTGATTATATCGATAATCCAAGCATTGAAGAGATTCTTGAGACAGAGAAGAAGGTCAATAGCATGGTAGAGAGTAGGTGGAATCTTGATTCTTAATATAATACTTGCTGTCATAATTATTGGATTTGTAGTAGTTGCACATGAATTTGGCCACTTTATAGTTGCCAAGGCAAATGGCATAGCAGTTATAGAGTTTTCGGTAGGATTTGGCCCTAATATAATCCATAAAAAAATAAATGGCACAGATTACTGCCTCAAGGCTATTCCTTTCGGCGGTGCTTGCGTAATGAAGGGGGATGATCTGACTGAATCCCTTGATGCCATAGGACATGAAAAAGACGACGAGGAAGATACGGCAGGGCTTAAGAACTCAGATTCTGAGCCTGAGTATCGCAGTGAGGGATATGCCAAGCAGGCGCATGAGTCAGATTTGGCTGAGGTCCTCGATAAGGCTGAGGTCAAAAACAAGTCTGTCGAGGTCAATGCATTTGCCGCTAGCGATGATGAAAAGGAAGTTCAGGCCAAGGATATCGTTGCCAAGTCTGATGCACATGGTGTTGCCTTCTCTGAAAAGGGGATTTGGTCTAGGATTGCAGTAATCGCTGCTGGACCTATCTTTAACTTCATCTTGGCATACATTTTTGCTGTAATCATAATAGGAATCATAGGTATAGATCCTTTGGTAGTAGATGTAGTCAATGAGGATTCGCCTGCCTACGTGGCCGGGCTTAGAGTTGGCGATAAGATTACAAGCATCAATGGCTCTAGCACTACATTTACCGAGGACTTGTCTTATGCTCAGACATTCCACGATGGAGAGACCTGGAATTTGACTGTTTTAAGGGATGACCAAAAGCTTGCTATTTCAGTAACTCCTGAGAAGAGAGAGTACACCAAATACATGATCGGTATCAGTATCAAAGACCGCTCAGTAGTTACAATAAACAAGGATTCACCTGCCGCAAAGGCTGGACTTGAGGTTGGAGATCTTATTTTAAAGATAGACGGCAATGATGTAGAATCTGGAGTCCTTCTCACTGAGTACTTTAAAAATAAGGGCGCAGTTGAGACTGATATGGTTGTAAAAAGGGGAGATAAGGAAGTCAGCCTTAAGATAATTCCCGATAAAACTGATATCTCAGATTATTATTATGGTTTTGATAACTATGGATACAGGACCAAGGTTGGCCCATTTGAAACTTTCAAATATGGACTAAAGCAGGTTAATTACTGGATTAAGGCTGTTGTTAAATGTGTCGGCATGCTCTTCACAGGAAAGCTTTCCATCAACAATCTCTCTGGTCCAGTTGGAATCGTAGATTCGGTCAATACTGTGGTTCAGGAAAGTAAACCGGATGGAGCTTTCTATGTTATGCTCAACCTTTTTAATTTTATAATTATGTTGAGTGCCAACCTTGGAGTAATGAACCTGATTCCACTTCCAGCTTTGGATGGAGGAAGACTTCTCTTCCTTTTGATTGAGCTTGTCAGAGGAAAGCCTGTTAAGAAGGAACATGAGGGAATGGTTCACTTTGTTGGCATGATTCTTCTCATGTTGCTTATGGTTTATATCTTATTTAAGGATATCTATAGCTTATTCTAAGTGGGCTTAATGCCTGGGGTTGAGGCTTCATAAAATATGTGAAGTCATTATTGAAAATTAAATAAATCTATTTTCAAGTCTAATTAAGAGCAGGTTGCATAAGCGACCTGCTAAATTAGGCTTATACGAGGAGGTTTTTATGTACAGAGATAATACATATCAGGTAAAGATTGGCAATGTGACAATAGGTGGGGGAAATCCTGTTGCGATTCAGTCTATGACTAACACACCAACTGAGGATGTTGAGGCAACTGTGGCTCAGATTCTTGAACTCGAGGAGGCAGGTTGTCAGATAATTAGATCGACTGTGCCAAATATTGAAGCTGCAAAGGCAATTGCCCAGATCAAGAAAAGAATTCATATTCCACTGGTTGCTGATATTCACTTTGATTACAGAATGGCTATAGCTGCGATTGAGAATGGAGCAGATAAGATTAGAATCAATCCAGGTAATATTGGCAGTATAGATAAGATTAAGGCTGTGGTTGACACAGCAAAGGATAGAAATATTCCAATCCGAGTTGGAGTCAATTCAGGCTCTCTTGAGAAGGAACTTGTTGACAAGTACAAGGGAGTTACAGCTCAGGGTCTTGTTGAGAGTGCTCTAGATAAGGTGAAAATTATTGAGGATTTAGGTTATGACAATCTTGTCATAAGCATCAAGTCTTCTGATGTTATGATGTGTGTCAAGGCACATGAGCTTATAGCAAAGGAGACAAGACATCCTCTTCATGTGGGCATAACTGAGGCAGGCACTATTTTTTCTGGCTCTATAAAGTCGGCTATGGGACTGGGAATTATCTTAAATCAGGGTATTGGCGACACTATAAGGGTATCACTTACAGACAACCCTGTTCGAGAAGTTGAGGCAGCCAAGATGATTTTGAAGAACTTGGGTCTCAAATCAGGCGGAATTGACATAGTTTCATGCCCTACATGCGGCAGAACTAAAATTGATCTTATAGGTCTGGCTCAGCAGGTGGAGAGACTCACTGCCAAGTATTCTGATCTAAATCTTAAAATTGCTGTTATGGGCTGTGTTGTCAATGGCCCTGGTGAAGCTAAAGAGGCAGACCTTGGAATAGCAGGTGGTGACGGCTGTGGAGTTTTGATCAAGGGCGGAGAGATTGTAAAAAAGGTCGAGGAAGATCAGTTGCTTACTGCTCTTGAGGATGAATTAAAAAATTGGAAATAGGATTGTTAAGTAGATTTAAATATTATTCAATAGCTTTAAATCTATCTGACTTTAAAAGATTTAAATAGGTTTTATATAGAGTTACGGAGGAAAGATGAAGTTTCTAGAAGCTTTTCCCAGGGTGAATCTTCCAAGTGATCTTGTTATATATGCCAATAATTTGGATGTAATAAAGATTACAAGGACGTCAACTAACACACTTGCTAGAATTTATACCAAGTCTGAGAAGATTATCAGCAAGGAAATTATCTACAAAATTGAAGTTATCTTAAAGAAACAGGTTTTTCACATCAAGAACATGAAGGTGAGAATTGTCGACAGATATGTGCTTCCTGGAAAGTATACTCCTAAGCAGATATATGAGATGTACTATGCCAGCATGAACTATGAGCTTGAAAAGTATTATATGCTGCTCTTTGTAGTTTTTAAGGAATCAAAAATTGAATTCCTTGACGACTACACTATGAAGCTATCTATGAGAGATGGAACTACTGCGAGACATCAGGCACCAGAACTGAATGAATATCTAGACTCAGTTTTTGGCAACAGATTTTCATGTCCTATTGATATTGAAATGAGCTTTGAGGATTTTGGAGAGAGTGAGTTTAAGAGGGAGAATGAGCATAGAATCAAGCTCAGAGTAGCTCAAATTAGTTCCAATCTGTCTGAGGCTCAGGCAGGCTCGGGTCAGGCTCAGTCTGAATCTGGTGACGAAAAGTCAGATAAAGAAAAGGCTGGAAAGACAGCTGATAAGACAGGTGGAAATAAAAGCGCAGACTCAGCTAAGAATTCAGCCAAGGATGCGTCTAAGGCTGCGGGATTCAGCCCAGCAGGCAAGGCTTCATCTGGCGGAAATAAGGATGCTTTAGGAGGAAATTCTAAGGATTCTAATTCTTCCTTCTCATCTTACTACAGAAAGAAGCCTCATAATGAGGACCTTCTCTGGGGTACTGATTTTGATGAGGAGCCAATCCCAATCAAATCAGTGGATATGCCTATGGGAGGAATTGTTGTTGAGGGTATGGTCAGAGGCGTTGAGGAGATGCCAATCAGAAATGAGAGGACGATTGTATCCTTTGATGTGACTGATTTTGAAGACACTATTACCTGTAAAATTTTTGCCAGAAATGACAATATTGACCAAATCAGAGAGGTGATTAAAAAGGGAGCTTTCCTCAAAATCAAGGGAAGTGCGAGCTTAGACAAATTTGCCGCTGATGATATCACTATCCCACATATTGACGGTATCCGCAAGGGCAGCGACAAGAGAGAGCCAAGGATGGACCTCGCTCTCAACAAGAGAGTTGAGCTTCACTGTCACACTAAGATGAGTGATATGGACGGAGTATCGTCTATAGAGTCAATCATTGATCAGGCTATAAGGTGGGGACACAGGGGACTTGCTATAACTGACCATGGAGTGGTACAGGCCTTTACACCTGCTTTTCATAAGATGCAAGATCTCTGGGATAAGTATAAGAAAAAGGGAGAAAAACTCGATTTCAAGCTTATCTATGGAGTTGAGGCCTATCTGGTGGACGATACCAGAAAGCCTGTAGTTAAGCCTAACGCTTATCCAGTCGACGGAAAGATGGTTGTCTTTGATATAGAGACTACTGGATTTTCTGCTGAACATGACAAGATTATTGAGATTGGTGCCGTTAAGATTGAAAATGGGCAGGTTATCGAGAGATATGATGAGTTTATCAATCCTCAGATACCGATTCCTATAAGAATTGAGGAACTCACCCACATCAATGACTCTATGGTTATCAATGCTGGAACCGTAGACCAAGTTTTACCACGCTTTTTGGACTTTTGCGAGGGACTGCCTGTTGTGGGACACAATGCCTTGTTTGATACCAGTTTTATTACAAGAAAAGCTGCTGATCTAGGCATAGACTTTAATCCGACAATAGTGGATACCTATGCAATTGCCCAGTTTATGATTCCTACACTTGGAAGATTTACCCTTGATGCTATCTGTAAGCATTTAGGGGTTAAGCTTGAGAACCATCACAGAGCTGTGGATGATGCAGAGGCGACTGCTGCCATGTATCTCAAGATGATTGATATGATGAAAATCAGGGATATCTTTGATCTTGACACTCTCAACGAGAAGGCCCTGCTCGATGACGAGGCTATCAGAAAGCTGAGAGCCCACCATTGTATAATTCTTGCTAAGTCTGAGCAGGGGAGAATTAACCTATACAAGCTCATAAGTGCTTCTCATATCAGGTTCTACAACAGAAGACCTAAGATTCCAAAGAGTATGGTTATGAGTCACAGGGAGGGCTTGATCATTGGCTCGGCTTGTGAAGCTGGTGAACTCTATGAAGCTATTGAGCTCGGTAGACAGGATGAGGAGATTGCCAGAATTGCCAATTTCTATGACTACTTTGAGATACAGCCTAACGGGAACAATATGTTCAAGATTGAGAGCCAGAAGAGCTATGTTTCAAGCATTGAGGACTTGAATGAAATCAACAGAAAGATAGTGGCTCTTGGCGAGAAGATGAACAAGAAGGTTGTTGCCACTTGTGATGTCCACTTCTTAAATCCAGAGGATGCCATATACAGAGAGGTTATTCAGATAGGTGGAGGCTTTGATTACAACGATGTTAAGAATCAAGCCCCTCTATATCTTCACACAACAGAGGAAATGCTCAATGAATTTGCCTACCTTGGTGCAGACAAGGCCAAGGAGATTGTAGTTACCAATCCTAACTTTATTCTTGACCTCTGTGAGGATATTGTTCCAGTGCGACCTGACAAGAGACCGCCTGTGATTGAAAACTCTGATCAGATGCTTAGAAAAATCTGCAATGACAAGGCTCATGAGATTTATGGAGATCCTTTGCCAGAAATCGTTGAGAAGAGACTGGACAGGGAGCTCAACTCAATTATCAGCAATGGTTACTCGGTTATGTACATAATAGCCCAGAAACTAGTATGGAAATCTAACGATGATGGTTACCTGGTTGGCTCGAGAGGTTCGGTAGGCTCATCATTTGCCGCGACTATGGCAGGAATTACAGAGGTTAATCCTCTAAGTCCTCACTATCTGTGTCCGGCCTGCAAGTATAACGACTTCTACTCAGATGATGTCAAGGCTTACGCCGGCGGTGCGGGCTGTGATATGCCTGATAAATACTGTCCAAAGTGTGGTCACAAGCTGGATAAGCTGGGCTTTGATATTCCTTTCGAGACCTTCCTTGGATTTAAGGGTAACAAGGAGCCTGATATCGATCTTAACTTCTCCAATGAGTACCAGTCTAAGGCTCATGCCTATACTGAGGTTATCTTTGGAAAGGGGCAGACTTTCAAGGCCGGAACTATTGCCGGTGTCGCTGATAAGACTGCATATGGTTATGTTTTAAAGTTCCTTGAACTCAAACAGGAGGCTACAGGACTTAATCAGAACTGGCATAAACCTGAGATTCTTAGAATTTCTGAGGGTTGTATGGATGTAAGAAGGACGACTGGCCAGCATCCAGGTGGAATCGTTGTTCTGCCAATCGGTGACGATATCAATACATTCACCCCGGTTCAGCATCCGGCCAATGATATGAACACTCCGATTATTACCACACACTTTGATTACCACTCAATCGACCATAACCTCCTGAAACTCGATATTCTGGGACATCTCGACCCTACAATGATTCGTATGCTGCAGGATTTGACAGGCGTTGACCCGGCAGAGATTCCCCTGGATTCTAAAGAGGTTATGTCTCTTTTCCAGAATTTGGATGCTTTGCACATAAAGCCTGAGGATATAAGTGGATGTGAACTCGGAGCCTTGGGAATTCCGGAGTTTGGTACTCAGTTTGCCATGCAGATGCTTAAGGATACAAAGCCTCTTTACTTCTCAGATTTGGTCCGTATTTCAGGACTATCACATGGTACTGATGTATGGCTTGGCAATGCTCAGGATTTGATTTTGTCTGGAACTGCGACAATTCAGACTGCGATATGTACAAGAGATGATATTATGACCTACCTTATTGGCAGAGGCCTGGAGAATGAGACAGCCTTCAAGATTATGGAGAATGTCAGAAAGGGTAAAGTAGCCAAGGGAAAGTGCAAGGAATGGCCTGAGTGGAAGAAGATTATGACTGACCATGGCGTTCCGGATTGGTATATATGGTCGTGTGAGAAAATCAAGTACATGTTCCCTAAGGCTCATGCCGCAGCCTACGTTATGATGGCCTGGAGAGTTGCTTATTGTAAGGTCTTTTATCCATTAGCTTACTATTGTGCTTACTTCAGCATAAGAGCTGACCACTTCGACTATGAGAAGATGGCAATGGGAGCAGATAAACTCAGGGAAATCATGAAGGAATACAGAAGAAAAATTGCTGATAAAACAGCCTCTAAGACTGAGGAGGATGAGTTAAAAGATATGCTCTTAGTCGAGGAGATGTATGCCAGAGGTTTCGAGTTTGAACCTATTGACATATATAGGGCGACAGCGAGAAGATTCCAGATAATCGGGGAGAAGATTATGCCTTCCTTTAAGGTTATATCTGGTGTAGGTGAATCTGCCGGTGAGGGAATAGAGATTGCAGCCAGGGATGGCAACTTCCTCTCCAAGGATGACCTAAAATCTAGGGCTCATGTCGGTGATTCTGTAATTAGAAAACTTGATGATTTGGGTATGCTTGAAGGTATGGCTGACAGCAATCAGCTATCTTTGTTTGATATGATGGCATAAGGGTATTTATATTAGTTTAAAAAAGCTCTTATAGTGTGATATATACCCTCCTTACTGGTTTGTCCAGTAAAGAGGGTACATATCATGCTGCTATAAGAGCTTTTTTTTATTTATTAACAGCAATCATCAAGTATTTTAGATAGCTGTGCTGGTGCTTGATGCCATAGATGTTGAAGAGACTGAAGATGTATAGATCAGAGCAGACTTTTAAATTGTCTGCTTTGATCTTTTTTATTATGGCATCGTAACTTTTTCTTATATCTTGTCTGGAATCGTGGACACAGTGGAGTATGGTTTGATCCTTTAAATAGTCCATATCAAAGCTTTTGCTATAGGACTTTTTTTTCTTGCTTTTTAGAGAAAAGCTAAAGAGGTCATTGTAGTGAAAATCTTTGCTTTCAAGGCAAGAAAAACTGATGGTTGAGCCCATGGGAAGAAGAGTGACATCGTCAAAGCATTTAATTTTATCAATATGGCAGTTAATATCTTTTGTTATCTTACTCATATTGGTTGCCATATTTGGAGTTTGTATGCTTGTTTTGAAAAAGCAAATATCCTTTACACTTGAGAGCTTAGGGCTTGTTGTGACTGGGCCTGCATCTTGAATATTTTGGTTGATTTTAAGTCCCTCCTCACATAAATCTATTTGTTTTACAAGCCATTGAATTTGCTCGATAGTCCTAAGGTCAGATTCTAATTTTTTAATCAGCTGATTTATCTCACTTCTCTTGGCTTCAAAAAGATTGGAATAGGAGCTAAGGCTGAAAGATGACATAAATTGTCTTATATCTTTGATTGAGTAACCAAGCTCTCGCAAATTGTTTATGTAGTAAAAAGATCCGAGTTGAGCTGATGAATAATAGTGATAACCATTATCCTCATCTATATAGGGAATTAGGATACCGGTTTCATAATAGTGCCTTAGGGTATCTCTGGTCGTATTGCAGAGCTTGGCGAATTGCTTGACAGTAAGATTGTATTCTACAGATTTCATATCTAGTTTCCTTTACTATATCTTATGGTAAGAATCTCTATATATTTTTTTGAAAAAGTGTTGACTTGGGGGTAAGCCCCAGCATTATTATAAGCTCCGTTGAGAGAAAAATCAACAATACAGGCACGAATGGCCAATTAAACCTATGTGGTATGTGAAAAAGGAGATTCATAATGAAAGAAGAATTAATTCAGATTGTAGCAGAGTATTTAGGACAGGAGCCAAGTGAAATTAAGACTGATATGTCTTTTAAGGATATGGGTCTTGATAGCCTTGACATTCTTGACGTAGTTATGCAGATTGAGGAAAAGTTTGATTTAAAGCTTGAGCTCAGTCAGGAAATCAACACAATCGATGCGCTTTTGACTTACATGGAGGGCCTTAAAAAATGATAAAAAGTCCTATATGTGAGATGCTTGGAATCAAGTATCCAATATTTCAGGGCGGAATGGCCTGGGTGGCTGATGCCGACTTGGCTGTTGCGGTCTCTGAAGCCGGTGGACTTGGAATAATTGCTGGTATGAATCTTGATGGCCAGGCTTTAAGGGCTGAAATCAGGAAGGCTAGTGCCAGAACTGATAAAGCATTTGGTGTAAATCTCATGTTGCAGAGCCCTTATATTGACGAGGCAGTCAAGGTAGTCTGTGAGGAGAAGGTAGCCTGCGTAACTACAGGAGCAGGAAATCCGAGCAAGTATCTTAAAGACTTAAGAGAAGCAGGGGTTAAGGTAATACCAGTTGTAGCAAGTGTTGCGCTTGCAAGGATGATGGAGAGAGAAGGAGTATGTGCTCTTGTGGCTGAGGGAACTGAATCGGGTGGCCATGTAGGAGAACTCACAACCATGGCTCTTATCCCTCAGATTGTTGATGCGGTTAAGATACCTGTAATTGCAGCAGGTGGAATTGCTGACGGCAGAGGTTTTGCTGCAGCTCTAATGTTGGGAGCATGTGGAGTTCAGATGGGAACCAGGTTTTTAGCTGCGAGTGAGTGTAATATTCATGCTAATTATAAGGATAGAGTAGTAAAAGCCAGAGATATAGACACTATTGTCACTGGCAAAAAAGGGGGACATCCGGTTCGAGTTCTTAAGAACCAGATGACAAGAGATTACTATAAAAAAGAGATGGAAGGCTTAGCTGATGCTGATGAGCTTCACGAGATGACTAAAGATTCTTTGAGAAGAGCAGTTCGTGAAGGAGATGTAAATACAGGCTCATGCATGTGCGGTCAGATTGCTGGCTTAATAGATCAAGTAAAGCCATGTAGAGAAATCATCGAGGATATTGATAAGGAAGCAAGCCAGCTTTTAAACAGGGCGTCTAGTTTTCTTGACTAGCATGTAGGATTTAGGACCTAGCGGACAGATGCATAAGCTAGCAAGCAGAATTTTGAATGGAGAGAGTAGATGGAAAAGTTAGCACTTCTCTTTGCTGGACAGGGGGCTCAGTTCCCTGGCATGGGCAAGAACTTGTATGAAGAAAATCAGAGAGCCAGGGAGATTTTTAACCAAGTAGAGGAAATCAGACCTGGGACAATCAAACAGATATGTGACGAGACATTTGACGACTTAAATTCAACTAAAAATACTCAGATATGCGTCTTTATTATGGACTATATTTGTGGACAGCTGCTTCTAGAGTCAGGTCTTGAACCTGAAGCTTTGGCTGGCTTTTCACTGGGAGAGCTAGCGGCCTTAACGGTAGCAGAATCAATGAGTCTTGATGAGGCGATTAAACTAGTCATAGCAAGAGGAGCATATATGCAGGAATGCTCAGATAAGTATCCTGGAAAGATGGCAGCAGTTATAAGACCTGATGAGGGTGCCTTAAAAGAACTTTGTGAAAAGACTGGTGTCTATATGGCAAATATTTCTTCGGCTGGTCAGATTAGTGTGTCGGGTCAGGCTGATAAAATGGACTTTTTTATGAAAGAGGCCGATGAGCTAGGAATGCGCTATGTTCAGGTTCC
Source organism: uncultured Lachnospiraceae bacterium (assembly GCA_947164605.1). Taxonomy (GTDB): domain Bacteria; phylum Bacillota; class Clostridia; order Lachnospirales; family Lachnospiraceae; genus CAMUXE01. The sequence goes on from CAMUXE010000002.1 coordinate 149,132, forward strand.
GGTCAGTGGAGCTTTTCATACACCTCTTATGGAGGAAGCTTCGGAAAAACTTAGATTAGAGCTGGAAAAAATTGATTTCAAAGAGCCTAAATATAAGGTTTTTTCCAATATGTATGCTAGGCCATATCCAACAGACTCTGTAAGTATACGCGATATGCTGGCCAGACAGATAACAAGTTCAGTTCTCTTTAGGGACAGCCTAAATAATATGTCGGATATTGGGGTTGATACCTTTGTTGAGTGTGGACCGGGTAAGACACTTGCGGGTTTTGTCAAGAAAACACTGAAGGGAAGTTGTATCTACAATGTCTGTGATAATGAAAGCTATGATATGTGCGTGAGGGAGCTTAATTCATAGCTCTTATGCAATTTATGATATTAGAGGAGAGAAAATGGACAGACTAGGTGAAAAGAATGTAGCTATTGTAAGTGGGGCAAGCCGTGGAATTGGCAGAGCTATTGCTTTGAAATTAGCTAAATCTGGATATGATATTGCAATGATTGCAGCTCACGACAATGAAAGGGCTCAGATGACCTTGAAGGAAGTGAAAGCTTATGCCGATCAAAGTTCTTTCTTTGAGTGCAATGTTGCAAATCCAGTCCAGGTTGCCAAGACACTTGAGGAAATCAAGGCTAGATACACAGACTTTGATGTCTTGGTCAACAATGCAGGTATAACAAGAGATAAGCTTTTACTCAGTTTGAGTGAGGAAGATATTGCATCTGTTATCGATGTGAATCTTTTGGGAACTATATATATGACAAAGGCTTGTCTTAAAACTTTTTTGAGGAAAAAATCAGGTTCTATTGTCAATATTAGTTCGATTGTTGGATTGACAGGCAATGTAGGTCAGGCCAATTACGCTGCGTCAAAGGCTGGCATCATAGGATTTACCAAATCAGTTGCCAAAGAGTATGGCAAGAAGAATATCAGGTGCAATGCTGTAGCACCGGGTTTTATTGAAACTGACATGACAGATCTTATGTCTGATGAGGCTAGAAAAAATATTTTTGAAAAGATAGCTCTGGCGAGACTGGGACAGGCTGATGAGGTTGCCAATTTAGTTAATTTCCTTGTCAGTGACCAGGCATCATATATTACAGGTCAAACTATCAGCATTGATGGTGGACTTTGATTCTTATAAGAAAAAGGAGACAGATTTGAGAAGAGTAGTAATCAGTGGTATGGGCGTTATATCACCTGTAGGTAATGATATTGAGACTTTTTGGGAGAACCTCAAAAAGGGAATGAATGGTATTGACGAGATTAAGAGATTTGATGCATCACGTCTGCCAGTACATATGGATGCTGAGGTAAAAGACTTTGATCCTAGCAAGTACTATGCTAAAAAGCCGGACATAAGAAAGACAGATCTATTTATGCAGTACGCTATGGGAGCATCATGCGACGCTGTTAATGACTCTGGTATTTTGGATTCAAATTTAGATCACGACAGATTTGGAGTGTATCTAGGAACTGGAATTGGCGGAATTAACACCTTTTTAACAGAGTCTCAAAAGCTTATCGAGAAAGGACCTGAATGGATTTCACCTTTCTTTATTCCAATGCTAATAGGAAATATGGCGGCGGGTTCAGTCTCTATTCGTTTTGAAGCCAAGGGACCTGTCCTTCCAGTAACTACAGCATGTGCAACGTCTACACATGCCATAGGAGAAGCTTTCCATGCAATTAGTGCCGGCTATGCCGATGCCATAATTGCTGGTGGCGCTGAGGCTGCCATATCTGAGATTGGTATGGCTGGATTTGTAAATTGTAAAGCCCTTAACCTGTCCGACAAGAGGGATGAGGCATCCTTACCATTTGACGCGAGACGAGGTGGCTTTGTGATGGGAGAAGGCGCAGGTGTGATTATTCTTGAGGAGTTAGAACATGCGAAAGCCCGCAATGCGAAGATTTATGCTGAAATTACAGGATACGGCAACACTTCTGATGCATATCATATAACAGCACCAAATCCAAGTGGAGAGGGCGCTAAAAAGGTTATTGAGCTTGCCATGAAAGAGGCGGGCGTAAAGACTGATGAGATTGCTTATGTCAATGCTCATGGTACTGGAACTAAGCTGAATGATGCTATGGAAACACAGGCTCTCAAGGCTATTTATGGTGATAAGGTGGCAAATGTTCATATTAGTTCTACTAAGTCTATGACAGGACATATGCTTGGAGCAGCGGGTGCAGTTGAGTGTATTGCATCAGTACTTGCCCTTAAAGATGGAATTATCCCACCGACAATTAATTATAAGGAAGCTGATCCTGAGTGCGATCTTGATTACACACCAAATAAGGCTCTTGAAGTAAATTGTGATTTGGCCATGTCTACATCATTTGGATTTGGCGGACATAATGCTTGTATAGTAATTCGTCCATATAGGGGGTAAAAATGCACAGTTTAGAAGAGATTAAAAGTTTATTTACAGAACTTGAATTAACAGAATTGTCTTACAAAGATTCAGATTTTGAATTCTCTATAAAGAAGGATGCTAAACAGGTTCTAAGACAGGATATGGCCTTAGAAGAAGAGCCTCATAATCAAGAAAAAAGAAATAACAAGCTCTTAGTGGATGAATCTGAAAAATCCCTTAAGGACGATAATAAGCTTGAGGATGTCTCTGATAGAAATTTAGTTTCCAATACAGGTCATGATTTAGCTTCTAAGGATGATATAAAATCACCTCTTCCTGGAGTATTTTATGCTGGAGAGTCCTCTGGTGCAAAGCCATACATTAGCGTAGGCGACAGGGTTTCAGAGGGAGATATTGTATGCACCATTGAGGCTATGAAAATGTTCAATGATGTTAAAAGCAAGGTTTCAGGTCTTGTGACAGAGATATTTGTAAATGATGGCGATTTAGTTGAGTATCAGCAGCCATTATTTAGGGTTTCAGCAGAGGTTTAGTTATGAATAGAGATCAGATAAAGGAAATTCTTCCACACAGAGAACCAATGCTTCTCGTGGATGAGGTAGAAAAGCTTTCAGAGACAGAGGCAGTAGGACTATACACAGTTAGGGGGGATGAATTCTTTTTACAGGGACACTTTCCTGATAATCCCGTAGTTCCAGGAGTAATCCAATGCGAGATTATCGCTCAGTCAGCTTGTGTCTTATTCGTAGGAAAGTTAGATGGTGAATACAGAGTCCTTCCTGTATATGCTGGAATGAATAAGGTTAAGTTTAGAAGACAAATCAAACCTGGCGATAAGATGATATTAAAAACCCGGATTATCAGTCAGAGAGCACCTTTCTATATTATTAAGGGTTGCATTCTTGTAGATGATAAGGTCTGCATGGAAGGTGAGTTCACAGTGGCCTTAACTAAGGCATAAATATAGGAGATTTGGAATATGTATAAAAAAGTTTTGATTGCTAATCGTGGTGAAGTAGCAATAAGGGTTATCAGAGCCTGTCGTGAGATGGGAATTAAGACAGTTGCGGTATATTCAAAGGCGGACAAGGATTCGCTTCATGTCGCACTAGCTGATGAGGCTTATTGTATAGGAAATTCAGCACTTAAGGACAGCTATTTAAATGAGGATGCAATCATAACTATTGCGCAAGGTACCAAGACTGATGCAATTCATCCTGGCTATGGACTGCTTTCGGAAAATGCTTCTTTTGCAAAGAAATGTCAAGAAAACCACCTTGCTTGGATTGGCCCTTCATACGAGGTTATGGACCTTTTGAGCCGTAAGGACGATGCAAGAGCTCTAGCTAAAAAAGCTAGAGTCCCTATGACGGAGGGGAGTCAAATCCTTAAATCAAGCGAGGAAGCTATCAAGTGGGCTGAAAAAATTGGATACCCTGTTCTTTTAAAGGCGAGATCTGGAGGAGGCGGCAAGGGAATCCGTATAGTTGAGTCAGCAAGTGAGATGCAACACGCTTACGTTGCCGCTAAAACGGAGGCAAAGACAGCATTTGGCGATGGAGCTCTTTTTTTAGAAAAGTATCTGACTGGGATAAAACATATAGAGGTTCAGATTATTGCTGATAAGTCCGGCAATATAGCAGTTCTTGGTGAAAGAGACTGTTCGGTTCAGAGATCTAATCAAAAGTTGATTGAGGAGAGTCCGGCTCATCTTCTTTCAGACAAGACCAGGAAGAAGCTTTACAGCGCAGCTCGTAAATTGGTCAAAGAATCTAAGTATGTAACGGTTGGCACTATTGAGTTTTTGATGGACTCTGAGGAAAATATATACTTTTGTGAGATGAATACCAGACTTCAGGTTGAACATTCAGTAACTGAGATGGTTACAGGCATAGACTTAGTTAAGTGGCAGATTAGAACAGCAGCAGGTTATGAGATTCCTTTTGGGGATTTTAACAATGAAAGTGGAGTTTGTGCTATAGAGTGCAGAATCAATGCGGAAAATGCTGAGACAGGCATGGCGTCATGTGGCACGGTTGAACTTTTTCATGCACCTGGTGGCCCTGGGGTTAGATTCGATACTTTCCTATATCAGGGGATGCCAGTTTCTCCTTTTTATGATTCTCTTTTGGGAAAGTTGATAGTTAGGGGATGCGATAGGGAAGAAGCTATCAGAAAAATGAGAAGTGCCTTAAGTGAGCTTGTTGTGACAGGTATAGATATTAATGCAGATTTACATTTAAAGATTTTGAGAGAGAAGGATTTTATTGTAGCTACTTATGGTACGGATTTCTTTAAAAAATTCAAAGAGAAAAGTCAGAAATAGAATGAGGTTTTAGTATGAAGTTTCAGGGTCTCCTTAAACCAGCTTGTAATAGTCTGGAAGATGAGAGTGAAAAGAATTTAGATGTAAGGGTCTGCAGTCGATGTGGAAGTTCTGTTTTGAAGTCAGACTTAAGGGCTAATCTTTATATATGTCCTGAGTGTAATGCTCATCTAATGATGAGAGCTAGAAGAAGAATTGAGATTTTGTGCGATAAATCAAGCTTTGTAGAGATTGATAAAGGTATGGAATCTGAAAATTTGTTAGGATTCCCTGGCTATGAGGATAAGATTAGGGCTGCCAAGGAAAAAAGCAGAGAGAATGAAGCTGTTGTATGTGGCAAGGCTAGAATAGGTGGCAATCCCTTGTATATATTTGTAATGGAGCCTAGCTTTATGATGGGCTCTATGGGATCGATTGTGGGAGAAAAAATAACTCGTTGTTTTGAAAAAGCTATAGAGGAAAAACTACCGGTGCTTGGCATTACAGTATCTGGAGGTGCGCGTATGCAGGAAGGCATATTTTCCCTTATGCAGATGACTAAGGTTTCAGCAGCTGTTAAAAGGCATGACGATGCAGGGCTTTTGTATATGGCTCTTTTGACAAATCCAACAACCGGTGGGGTTGACGCATCATTTGCCATGCAGGCGGATATAATACTTGCAGAGCCTGGGGCTCGAGTGGGTTTTGCAGGACCCAGAGTTATTGAGCAAACCTATAGAAAAAAACTACCTGATGGTTTCCAAAAGGCTGAGGCTGTAATGGAATGTGGCTTTATAGATATGATACTTAGTAGATTTGATCAGAAGAGGGTTATAGCAAGCTTGCTTGATATGCATAAGGAGGAAATCGATGGAGGCATATGATATTGTAAAAAATTCAAGAAATGCTGACAGGTGGTGTGCATCTGATTACATAAAACTCTTGATCACAGACTTTCTTGAGCTCCATGGTGATAGAAAGTATGGCGATGACAAGGCTGTGATTGCTGGAATTGGCAAGCTCCTTGATAGACCGATAACTGTAATAGGTATTGAAAAGGGAAATGATATCGTTTCGAGGTTGGAACACAATTTTGGCAGTGCACATCCCGAAGGATATAGGAAAGCTATGAGGTTGATGAAGGAGGCTGAAAAGTTTGGCAGACCTGTTTTATGCCTAATCGATACAGCAGGAGCATATGCGGGGGTGGATGCTGAAGAGAGAGGACAGGGGCAGGCTATTGCTGAGAGTTTAATGTTAATGTCTTCTTTAAGGACTCCTGTGATTTCGATAATTATCGGTGAAGGTGGAAGCGGAGGAGCTTTGGCACTAGCTGTATCTGACAGGTTGTATATGTTGGATGATGCATATTTCAGTGTTGTATCACCAGAGAATTGTGCAACTATTCTTTGGAAGAATAATAAATATGCAGATAAGGCAGCAGATGCTCTTAAGCTTACAGCTGTGGATTTGAAGGAGAGAGAAATTATAGATGATGTCTTTAAGACAGCAAGCAGTGCTTGGGATGAGAAAACTATCAATATTTATAAGGAAAAACTTTTAACTAAGCTTGATAAAGAGTATGAATCACTTGCAAAAATGCCTGCTTTGGACTTGGTTGATATGAGATATAAGAAGTATCGTAGAATAGGAAGAGTGTAATATAATGGCAGAAATTTATAATGAATACCTGACAATGGATTTTGATGATAAGGGATGTCCGAAAAATTTAAAATTTAATATAAAAGATAATTTTAATTTTGCATATGACGTAGTTGACGAACTTGCTAAAAGAAGTCCTGATAAAAGAGCTTTGATTTATCAGGATGTAAAGGGGAACGTTAAGGAATTTTCTTTCTCTGATATAAGTCGTATGAGTAATAAAGCGGCAAATATTCTGTCTCAAAATGGTGTAAAGAAGGGCGATAGAGTTATGCTGATGATGAAGAGGAGATATCAGTACTGGTTTATCACGATTGCTCTTCACAAGTTAGGTGCTATCACAATTCCAACATCTCATATGGTTACTGAGAAAGATGTTGCTGATAGAGTAGAATGTGCAGGAATCAACACAATAATTGGTGTCGCTGATCCCTATGTCCTTGATACATTAAATAAGACTAAGCCCTTGGTGGGAGACAAAGTTAAAATGTACACTGCGGATAAAGCTGTGTCTGGCTTTGATTATTTCTTTGAAAATGTGGACAGTGTATCCGATAAATTTGATAGAGTAGAGAATAGTATAAAGGATATTATGCTGCTTTATTTTACATCAGGAACAAGTGGAAAACCTAAGGGGGTTGAACATGATTTTTCTTATCCACTAGCACATATTGTGACGGCTAAGTTTTGGCATGGTTGTAAAGATGGTGGGGTTCACTTCGCTATTGCGGATTCAGGTTGGGCTAAATCTGCATGGGGAAAGCTTTATGGCCAGTGGTTCTGTGAGTGTGCCGTTGTAGTGTATGATTTCGAAAATTTTATAGGACATGAGACACTTGCTTTATTGGAAAATTTTAAAGTTACATCATTTTGTGCTCCTCCAACTATTTATAAGTACCTTGTAAGGGAAAAGCTTGAAGATTACGATTTGAGTAATCTTGAGGAGCTTGTAACTGCTGGAGAAAAAATGCCTGAGGCTATTGCACAAAATTTTGAGAAGCGAACTGGAAAGCATATAAGGGAAGGTTTTGGTCAGACTGAGACAGTTCTTCAGCTAGCTTCTTATACTTGGTGTCCTGATATTAAAGATGGGCTAGGCGTGGCATCTCCAATTTATAATATTGATGTAGTTGATGAATTAGGTAATCCGGTTCCTAATGGAGAAGAGGGAGAGCTTGTAATAAGACCTTGGATTGATGGCCAGATCCCTATTGGAATATTTACTGCTTATTTTAATGATGCTGAATTATATAAATATGTGTGGAGACAGGGAATGTATCACACAAATGATAAAGTAGTAAGGGATATAAATGGCGTATTTCATTATATTGCAAGGGCTGATGATGTTATAAAATCTAGTGGATACAGAATTGGACCTGCTGAGGTGGAGGAGGTTCTTATGAAAGAGCCATCGGTTCTTGAATGTGCGGTTACAGGTTATCCTTCAAAGAACAGAGGACAAGTTGTGAAAGCTACTATTGTTCTTAAACCAGAATTAAAATACACTGATATAAAGAATGTAGAGAAAGAAATTAAAAAATTTGTTCAGGATAGAGTTGCTGCATATAAAATGCCAAGAATGATTGAATTTGTAGAAAGTCTTCCAAAGAGTACAAGCGGTAAAATCAGCAGAGAATTAATTCGAAGAATGGATTTAAAAAAACTAAATAGCATTTAAAATAAAAACATCTTATAATTATTTTATAAGATGTTTTTATAATTGTTTGAATATAAAATCAAAAAAACAACATAAAACTATAGAAATTGACAAAATATATAGAATTATATATTATATATATATAATAAGGCTGTGGCTGCGTTCTCAATTTTGTCTGCTATTTTAATTGTTCTATTTGAAGTTTACAGGTTGGCTTATGTTTAAAAAGAAAAAGACTTTTGTTTTAATAATTATTATTTTTATTATTACTCTTGCTTTGAATATTTGTGCTAGATTTAAAGCCTTTTGTGATTGGTATACTTCTAGATTATTTCGTTATGTCTCTTATCCTTTATTGAGGTTCAGCGGGCTTTTTAGTGTTTCTGTGGGGCAAATTATTATATTTTTAGGGCTTATAAGTATCGTATTTCTTTTAGCATTATTATTAGGGGTGACTTTTGCTAAAGTTTTTAAAATAGAGACTATAAAACTGAAAAAAATGCTATCATATCTAATTAGATTTCTGTTGATTATGATAGCTTTTGAGTCACTTATTATTACCTTGAATTGTTCTATTCCATATAATTGCTCAAAGCTTGAAGTTGATAATAATAAAAATCAGGAAAAGATTTCTAGTGATTATAAAGCTGATCTTGATGAAATAAGACGTGTGAGAAATATGCTTTTGCTTGAAGCGAATAGTTTGTCCTTAAAACTTAAAAGGGATAATGATGGGAATATAGTAGATGATGGTAACCTAAGACAAGATATCAATGAGGCAGTTAGGTCATACTCTATTATTGATCAGAGATTTTCTTTATATGTGCCAGATTATAAATCTCCTCTTTTCTCATATATTATGTATGAAAGTGATTTGATAGGAGTGTATTTTCCTTTTTCTATGGAGGCAAACGTGTCAAAGTATCTGACTGTAGCACAGATACCATATACTGCATGTCATGAATTAAGTCATCTTAAAGGTTACATGTATGAGGGTGAGGCAAATTATTTATCGTATCTAATATGTGTTAATTCTGATGATGACTTGATTAGATATTCTGGAATTATTGGAGTTCTAAGATTTATTGATAATGATTATTATGAATTAGATCCCCAAAATTACGAAAATGATATAGCTTTTAATAATCTAGTCATTTATGACATGAGATACTATGACGCTGGGGTATATGACGAAATAGAAGAGTTAGAAAAAGTTTTACCTATAAAAAAAGAAGATATACATAAGGCTGGCCAGGAATTTACAGATACTTACCTTAATTATTATGGAGCTAGCGCTAATTACAGTGAAGTGACTAGCTTGATATTAAGGTATTATAAGGATTGTGATGAAATATAAGTCATTTTTTAGGAGCTCTTGTAATCTTGTACTTGATAAATGATATATTGTATATGGATGTATTATGAAATTTTTTCTTGTTTCTATATATTAATTCGTATATAATGTGACAAGTTGCTTTAATAAATATCACATTATAGAATTAAAAATCTGTTTGCAGTATGCTGTGAACAAGAAACGAGAGCGTATGTTGAATTTTAAAAAGTATTTGATAATTTTTTTGGTGTCAATGGTTCCACTTGTAGAGCTTAGGGGTTCGATAGTTATATCACAGGGATATCAACTGCCTTTGCTACAGTCTTATATAATATGTGTTATAGGAAATATGATACCTGTGCCATTTATTTATCTTTTTGCCAGAAAGGTACTTGAATGGGGAAAGGATAAGAAGTTTATTGGTAAGTTCTTTACTTTCTGTATAGAAAAAGGCCACAAGGGAGGCGAAAAGCTTAAAGCTAAAGCTGGAAATGGCTTATTTATTGCCCTGCTTTTGTTTGTAGGTATTCCTATTCCTGGAACCGGAGCTTGGACAGGCACTTTGGCAGCAAGTTTCTTAGATATGGGATTTAAGAAAAGTGTTATAGCTGTCTTATGTGGCGTAATGATGGCTGGAATTATTATGGGACTGATAAGTGCAGGTGTTTTTACAGCACTTTTTACAGCAATCTAATTAAATAAAGCTGATCACTAATCAAAAAACTGATCAAAATTTGATTTTGAAACCGGGGTTATCCCGGTTTTTTTTATAGCTACTGCATTAGAGTTGGCTTATTTCCTTGGAAATCAATAAGTTCTTTAGGACTAAAGTCAGAAATAAGAAAAAAATATCGTTGATTTTGAAAGATGTTAGGGACCTTGGGCCAGAAAATAAGCGGGTTTTGAGATTGTACTTATAAAAAAACAAAAAAAGTTTAAAAAAGTGCTTGCAATTATGGTGGAAACAAAGTATTATAATCAAGTACTTGCTGAGGCACACAAAACAGATTGCTGAAATACAGCACTGGAGCGGCTTACAGCTTATACATTATGGCTCATTGGTCAAGTGGTTAAGACGTCGCCCTCTCACGGCGAAGACAGGAGTTCGACTCTCCTATGAGCTACGTAATACTTCTTGAAAGAAGAGTGGACCGGTTTTGGTCCACTCTTTTTCTTGATATTACTTGGAACTATTGACAAGCCTTTTGAAAGGAGCATCAATGAAAAGAGCGGAAGACATTGAGGCTAAGACAGAAGAGCTTATCATGCCAATACTTGAAAAGTGTGGCGTTGAGCTTTATTTAGTCGAATATGTGAAAGAGGGAAGCGACTATTACCTTCGAGTATACATAGAAAAGCCAGGCGGAGTTACAGTCAATGACTGCGAGGCAGTGAGCAGAGAGTTTAATGTGATTCTCGATGAAGAGGACTATGTAGACGGTGAGTATATATTTGAAGTTAGCTCACCAGGACTTACAAGACCTTTAAAGAGAGAGAAAGATTACATAAAGGCTCTTGGCAAGAATGTTGATATTAAACTTTATAAGGCCCTTGATGGAGTGAAAGAAATATCAGGAAAATTAGTTTCTTATGAAGATTCAACAGTTAGATTAATTCTTGATGATAATACTGAATGGCAAGCAAGCAAAGATATGATAGCTGCTGCAAGAATTAGCTTTGAACAAGATGAGGATGATTCTTCAAATTAATCAAATATAATTAGTGCCTAGGCACAGAAAGAGATGGATTATTAAAATGGGTAAAGAAGTAATTGAAGCACTTGACTTACTTGTAGAGGAAAAGGGAATTAACAAAGAAGTGCTCCTCGATGCAGTTGAAAAGTCACTTAAGGATGAGTTCAAGAGCCAGTTTTCTAGTGCTGAAAACTGTGAAGTAAAGCTTGATAGAGTGACAGGTAATTTCAAGATTTATTCTATCAAGACTGTTGTTGATGATGAACTCAGCGAAGAGGAAAAAGATGAGTTTCCTTATGCAACTAGAGAAGATCTTATTGATAAGAACAAAGAAATCACACTTTCAGATGCTCTTAAGCTTGATCCAAAGGCAGAAATCGGCTCAGAGGTAAAGATTCCAGTTGAGGCAGAGGTCTTTACAAGAAGGGCTGTCAGAGTTGCTTGTGGTACAGTACTTCAGAAGATTAGAGAAGAAGAAAAGGTTGCTCTTTATAATGAGTATCATTCAAAGGAACATGAGATTATCACTGGCCTTGTACAGCGAGTAGATGATAGAGGCAATATCGTTGTAAATATCGGAAAGACACAGACTGTTTTAAGAAAGAATGAGTGTGTTAAGGGCGAAAATTACAAGAACGGAGATAGAATTAAGCTCTATGTTCTTGAGGTTTCAAATATTGTAAAGAATAATGATAATAATGATAAGTCAAGTGGAAAGCTTATTATCAAGGTTTCTCGTAAGACTCCTCTTCTTGTTAAGCGTCTTTTTGAAGAAGAAGTTACAGAGATAGCTCAGGGCAGTGTTAAGATTGTTAATGTTGCACGTGAGGAAGGCTCTAGAACTAAGATCGCAGTTAAGTCTGAAGTTCCTAACGTGGATCCAATCGGTGCTTGTGTGGGTGAGAATGGAACAAGAGTTAGAACTATTGTTGATGAACTTGGCGGTGAGCAGATAGATGTTATTGCTTGGAATGAGAATCCTGCTCAGTTTATTGTTAATGCTTTAAGCCCTGCTAAAGTAGTAAGCATCTCAGCATATTTAGATGAGAACAATAACAAAAAGGCTACTGTTGTTGTTTCAGATCAGCAGCTTTCACTTGCTATTGGTAAGGCAGGACAGAATGTAAGACTTGCAGCAAAGCTCACAGGTTATGGTATTGATATCAAGAGTGAGTCACAGATGGAAAATTCAAATGCTGATGCTGATTCAGTATTTGATGAGGATATGGATGAGGACGTTTTTGCTGATGATGAACTTGAAAGCAATGATGAAGTTGCACAAGACTCAGCTGACGAAGAGTAATTCATATGGCTAAGGAAATTAAAGCTGTAAAAAAAATTCCTACCAGACAGTGCATTGGTTGTAAAGAGATGAAAGCTAAAAAAGATATGCTTCGTATTATTAAGACAGATGATGGCATAGAACTGGATGCTAGCGGTCGTAAGAACGGTAGAGGCGCCTATATCTGCAAGAATAAAGAATGTCTTAAATTAGCTATCAAGACTAAAGGGCTTGAAAGATCCTTTAAGACTAAGGTTGATGATAATCTTTTTGATGAACTGGAGAAGGAATTTGAGCAATTTGAATAATAAGGCGTTAGGTATGTTGGGATTAGCCATGAGAGCCGGCAAGGTTGTCAGCGGAGAGTTTTCCTGTGAGAATGCAATCAAACAGGGTAAAGCTTTTTTGGTAATCCTAGCAGAAGATGCCTCGGATAATACAAAGAAAAAGTTTACAGATATGACCAATTATAGGAATATTCCTTTGGTGATTTATGGCAATAAGCTTTCACTGGGAAAGGCTACTGGCAAAGAGTTCAGAGCATCAGTAGCTATCATAGACCAAGCATTTGCCGAAAATATTCTTAAATTGATTTAATAACTGTGAGCTCATATAAAGAGGTAAGATATCGAATATGAGAGTTTACGAATTAGCAAGAGAACTTAATGTAAAGCCAAAGGATATGGCTTCTATGCTTAGCAATGCAAGCAAGACTTATACTACTGCATCTGGTGTGAGTGATGATGATATTGCTAGAGCTAAGAAGGCTTATGCTTCAGGCTCAGGTAATAGTGGCAGTAAGGATCAGGAGAACCAGCAGAAATCTGATTCTAAAAAGGATTCTATGCCTAAGAATTCAGAAGAAAAGTCGCACGACGCAAAGTCTGATTATTCTAAGTCAAAGCAGTCAGATAAGATTGTATCTGAACTTTACTTTCCACAGAATAGTTCACGTCCTGAATATAAAGAGAGAACTAATATCTCAAGCAAGACTAACTATGGACAGAAGAATATAATCAATAACAATGCAACTTATCGCAATTCTGAGAAAATCAATGAGATTTTAAAGAAGTATGATGAGAAGGCTTCATCTTCTAATAATAACATTGCTCCACAGGCTTCTGAGTCTAGTCAGAATAATGATAGAGCAGGTAGAAATGATAGAAGTTCTAACACATATAACAATCGTGATAGAAGTGACAACAGATCATTTAGAAACGATAGAAATTCATCATATGGAAACCGCGATAGAAATAATGACAGAAGTTCTGATAGAAACAACGACAGAAGTGGAAATAGATCTGAAGGTTCTTTCAATAGAGACAGAAATTCATCATATGGAAACCGCGACAGAAACGATAACAGAAATTTTGATAGAAATAACAACAGATCTGAAGGTTCTTTCAACAGATCTGACAGAGGCGGCTCATTTAACAGATCTGAGGGCTATAACTCTAATAGAGGAAATGGCTATAACAATAGAACAGATGGTTCTTCTAATAGAAATAGCTATGGCAATAGAAACAGAATTGACAGAGGACAGCAGGGCTCTTACAATAATTCTAATGGTGGAAACAAATCTGGATTTAATAGAAATGGTCAGCAGGGAGCTAACCGTGGCCAGGGCAATTTCAATCGCTCAAAGGGCGGACATGCTGATAGCGGCGTAAGTGATTCATCATTTATGTTCGATGCTAAGAACACAGCTAGACGTCAGGAGCATAGAAATGATAATCATAAAAATGATTATGATAAGAAGAATGTAGACGCTAAGGAAAATCTTAGATTTTCAAAGAATGGTAAAAAGCCTAATACCAAGCCTAATAAGCCAGAGAAGAAAGAAGAGACTATCAAGCAGATTACACTTCCTGATACACTTACAATTAAGGAGCTTGCTGAAAGAATGAAGGTTGTTCCAGCCCAGCTTATCAAGAAGCTTTTCCTCAGCGGTGAGATTGTTACAATTAACACTGAAGTTGAGTATGATAAGGCTGAAGAGATTGCTCTTGAGTTTAACTGTATCTGTGAGCATGAGAAGAAGGTTGACGTTATTGCTGAACTTCTCAAAGAGGATGACGAGGATGAGGCTAAGCTTGTATCTAGACCACCTGTTGTCTGTGTAATGGGTCACGTTGACCATGGTAAGACTTCTTTGCTTGATGCTATCAGAGAGACACATGTAACTGCTAAGGAGTCTGGTGGAATCACACAGAAGATCGGTGCTTACACAGTTGATGTTAATGGTCAGTCAATCACATTCCTTGATACTCCTGGTCACGAAGCATTTACCGCTATGAGAATGCGTGGTGCACAGGCTACAGATATTGCAATTCTTGTAGTAGCTGCTGATGATGGTGTTATGCCACAGACTATTGAGGCTATCAACCATGCTAAGGCTGCAGATGTAGAGATTATCGTTGCTGTTAACAAGATTGATAAGCCAAATGCTAACCTTGAGAAGGTTAAGCAGGAGCTTATGGAATATGAATTGGTACCTGAGGATTGGGGCGGCAGTACAATCTTCTGTCCAGTATCTGCTCATACTAAGGAAGGTATTGATAATCTTCTTGATATGATTCTTCTTACAGCTGAGGTTCAGGAGCTTAAAGCTGATCCTAGCCGTAATGCAAGAGGTATTGTTATTGAAGCTGAGCTTGATAAGGGCAGAGGCTCTGTTGCAACTGTTCTTGTTCAGAAGGGTACACTTCATGTTGGCGATTATGTAGCTGCTGGTGAGTGCTATGGTAAGATCAGAGCTATGATCAATGATAAGAACAAGAGAGTTAAGGTTGCTGGACCTTCTACACCTGTTGAGATTCTTGGTCTTAATGCAGTTCCTAATGCCGGTGAAATACTCGTAGCTAAGGATACTGAGAAGGAGTCTAGAGCATTTGCTGAGACCTTTATCGCCGAGGGCAAGAAGAAGCTTCTTGATGATACTAAACATAAGGTTTCACTTGATGCAATTTTTGACCAGATTAAGGCTGGAAACATGAAGGAACTTGCAATCATTATCAAGGCTGATGTTCAGGGTTCTGTTGAAGCTGTTAAGGCTTCGCTTGTTAAGCTTTCTAACGAGGAAGTTGCAGTTAAGGTTATTCATGGTGGTGTTGGTAATATTAACGAATCTGATGTAGTTCTTGCATCTGCATCTAATGCTATTATTATCGGATTTAATGTAAAACCAGATAATCAGGCTAGAGAAGTTGCTGACAGAGAGAATGTTGATTTGAGACTTTACTCTGTAATTTACAACGCTATCGAGGACGTAAGTGCTGCTCTCAAGGGAATGCTTGAGCCTATTTACACAGAACAGATTATCGGTCACGCTACTATCAGACAGATGTTTAAAGCATCTGGTATCGGTAATATTGCTGGATGTACTGTTGATGATGGTAGAATTACTAGAGATTCTAAGGTACGTATTACAAGAGGAAAGGATCAGATTTTTGAAGGTCCTATTGCAACTCTTAAGCACTTTAAGGATGATGTTAAGGAAGTTAAGGGCGGTGCTGAATGTGGTATCGTTGTTGAAGGATTTAACGAAATTCAGGTGGATGACGTATTAGAAGCATATATTATGGTTGAGGTACCAAGATAGGTTTACCTTAATTGAAGAACAAGCCTCGGCCACCTGCTGTGGTCGGGGTTTTTGAATAGTGAGGAATTTTTATGCGAAAGAACAGCGTTAAAAATGTTAGAATAAATGAAGAAGTTTTAAGACAGCTTAGCTCAATTATTCACAATGAAATCAAGGATCCAAGAATCAATCAATTTACAAGTGTTGTAGCTGTTGAAGTCGCTCCTGATTTAAAGACTTGCAAGGCTTTTATCAGTGTTTTGGGTGATGAAAAGTCGCAGTCTGATACTCTTGCTGGATTAAAGAGTGCTGAGGGCTATATTAGAAGAGAACTTGCGAGAACAGTAAACCTTAGAAATACACCAGAAATCAGATTTATTCTTGATCAGTCTATTGAGTATGGTGTAAATATGACCCATCTTATCGATGAGGTTTCTAAGAATGATGCATCAAAGCATATTGAAAATGAAGATGATATTGATGCTTAAGTGAAAGAAGCTTTGGGGCTACTTTAGCCCCTGTTTACTTTAGAGAAGAGGTAATTATGGCACAGATTGAAAAAATTATTGAAGGTCTTGATTCAGTGGCTATCACTGGACATGTGAGACCCGATGGAGATTGCATAGGCTCGACTTTGGCACTTTACAATTATATTAAAGAGAACCATAAAAGTATTGATGTGTCACTTTTCCTTGAAAAGGCAGGAGAGGAGTTTAATTACCTTTCTAGAATTGAAGAGATAAAGAATGATGCTGATGATAAAAAATATGATCTTATATTCTGCATGGATTCAAGTTCTGCAGATAGATTTGAACCATTCTCACAGGTTTATGAGAATGCTGGCAAAAAGATTTGTATTGATCATCACGTGAGTAACACAGGCTATGCAGATTTAACAATTCTTGAAGCTGATGCAAGTTCTACTTGTGAGGTCCTGTTCACGCTTCTTGACAGTGAAAAAATTAGTAAAACTGTTGCTGAGTGTATTTATACAGGTATTATTCATGATACTGGTGTTTTTAAATATTCATGTACAAAGAGAAGAACCATGGAAATAGCTGGATTCTGTATGGATATGGGGATTGATTATTCAAGTATTATAGATAACAGCTTCTATAAAAAGACTTATGTGCAGAATCAGATTCTAGGCAGAGCTTTGCTTGAGAGCGTCCTCTTTTATAATGGCAAATGCATTTTTTCTTTTGTTGGAAAGCAAGAGATGGATTTCTATGGTATAGATGGTAAAGACCTTGGGGGAGTCGTTGAGCAGTTAAGACTGACAGATGGCGTAGAGGTTGCAATATTTATCTATCAGGTAGATGAGGAAACATATAAGGTAAGTATGAGATCTAAAAGTCTGATTGATGTAGCAAAAATTGCGACTGCTTATGGCGGTGGTGGCCATGCCAGAGCAGCAGGCTTTAATTCAAAATTAAAAAATGTCCATGCAATTATTAACAAGATTAGCGAAGACGTTGAAAGACAGTATGGGGAACTTGATAAATAATGGATTATAATGGAATTGTTAATGTATATAAAGAAGCTGGTTTTACGTCACATGATGTTGTAGCCAAGCTTAGGGGAATTTTACATCAGAAAAAAATAGGACATACTGGCACATTAGATCCAGATGCGGTGGGGGTATTGCCTGTATGTCTTGGGAAAGCTACTAAAGTATGTGAATTGATTACAGACTGGTCAAAAACATATGAAGCGGAACTTCTCTTGGGCACAGTGACAGACACCCTTGATATTTCCGGTAATATTTTGGAAATCAATGATGTCAATGTGGAAGAAAAACAGATAGTTGAGGTTATAGGGAATTATATAGGCGATATTATGCAGGTTCCGCCCATGTATTCAGCTCTGAAGCATAATGGTAAGAAACTGTATGAGCTAGCAAGAGATGGCATCGAGATTGAAAGACAAGCTAGAAAAATTCATATAGATGCTATTCGTATTAATGAGATTTGCTTGGATGGTAATGAAAAGACAATCAGGTTTAGTGTTGATTGTTCTAAAGGAACATATATACGCTCTCTGTGCGATGATATTGGAAGAGATCTTGGATGCGGAGCTTGCATGAAAAGTTTAAAAAGGACTAGAGTTGGTAACTTCAAGCTGGATGAGACTTATACCTTAAATCAAATTGCTGCCCTAGTTCTAAAAGGTGAATTTGAAGAAACAATTACTAGAGTTGATGATATATTTAATGAGACGAAGATTTTAATTCCGCATACCTATGACAAGTATCTTGAAAATGGAAACAAGTTTATAATTGCTAATGATTTAGGCTTAGATTTATTTGATGGAGAAAAATACAGGGTATATAATGAGGATGGATTGTTTGTTGGAATATACATATTTGAAGATAATATGCTTGTCCCAGTAAAGATGTTTTTGGTATAATAATATAGATTTTTGAGTAAATGACTATTTATAAGGATGGCTTATGAGATATATTTCAGGTACACAAAACTTTGAACTTGAGAGATCGAGTGTGGTGACACTTGGTAAGTTTGATGGCATACATAGAGGACACCAGAAACTTATCAATATTGTCAATCAAAAAGCAAAAGAGAATAATTTACTTTCAGTAGCATTTACTTTTGATAGGATTCCACTTACATTGTTGCCACAGAGCAAGCAGCATTTTATTTCTACTAATCTTGAAAGAAAGCGTTTCCTGACTGAAGAAGGGATAGATGTAGAAGTTGAATATCCTTTCACAAATGAATTGATGCATATGGAACCTGATGATTTTATTAAAGAAATTTTGATTAATAAGCTCCATGCAAAAATCGTTGTGGTTGGAACCGACTATTGTTTTGGAAGAAACAGAGCTGGTGATGCTCAATACTTAAAAAAACATGCAGAGAGTTTTGGGTTTGAAGCGATTGTTGTTGAAAAAGAAAAATTTCAAGACAGAGAAATAAGTTCTACTTATGTCAGAGAAGAATTGAGAGTGGGACATATGGAAACTGTAAACATGCTGCTTGGAAGACCTTTTTCAATATATGGCACAGTAAGTCCTGGAGCTCAAGTAGGACATAAAATAGACACTCCTACAATTAATATCTATCCGCAAGCAAGTAAATTGCTCCCACCTAACGGAGTCTATGCAACTGTTACTGTGATTGATGACAAGGAATACAAAGGGGTTACTAATGTAGGTGTTAAGCCTACTGTTAGCGATGCTGCTGAGGTTGATGTAGAGACTCATCTTTTTGAATTTGATGAAGATATATATGGCAGACAGGTTGAAGTGAGGCTTCTGCATTTTATAAGACCAGAGATGAAATTTGAAAGTCTTGACTCACTCAAGGCACAGATGGATAAAGACCAGGAATTTGCAAAAGAAATGTTTATGTGATTATCTTAATCTCTAATTGTGGGATTTTATGATTTTTAAATAATTATGATTTATAAAAAGCTGCTTACCTCTATATTGCTGATCCTTATTTGGATAGGTAGTATAATGGTAGGCACCTTTCTTTTATTAAAAGACTTACATTGCGGCTTATTGGCCTAAACTAATGAATGGGGTATCTGATAAAATATTCTCCTTTTTACAATAAGATATTACATTTTTTGATTTTATAAAGAAATAATCATCATCTCCGAAATAGACTTCATCCGATTTGGCTAGTACAATTTTTTTAAGCTCATTACCACTTTTATCTAAAACAAGTGCAATAGTTTCATCTGGATTAATGTGAAAATTTGCATGATACAGGAAATTGCTTAGATAAATATAATTTTGATCAGATGATAAAAAACATATTTCATCTCTTTTGGGGGTGTAGTTATATATTTTAGTGGTGCTTTTGTCAATAATATTATATGAGTAAAGGCCATCGCATTCTTTATAGTAATATATTATATTGTTATCAGTATCAATTGTATAATCAGTTATTTTTTCATCTATGACTTGTCGAGTTTTGCGAGTCTGTGAAAAAAAGTTTAAAAAAATATAATTTATACTTGTGTCAAATATGTCTTTGTGATATATTATCTGAGTATGTTTAGCCGTTATTCAGGTTTAGGACACTCCGACCTTAATCTTAGTAACAGGCGATTATTTAAAGGAGGATCATTATAATGATTACAAAAGAAAAGAAAGCATCAATTATCGAAGCTTACGGCAGAAAGCCAGGCGACACAGGTTCACCAGAAGTTCAGATTGCAATCCTTACAGAGAGAATTGCTGAGCTCACAGAGCACCTTAAGGTTAACCAGAAGGATCACCACTCAAGAAGAGGTCTTCTTAAGATGGTAGGTAAGAGAAGAGCACTTCTTGCATATCTCAAGAACGATGATATCGAAGCATACAGAAATCTTATTGCTCGTCTTGGTTTAAGAAAGTAATTGACTTATCGGGCAGGGTGAAGTTTTGGCTTCATCCTGCTTTTGTCACGTTTAGCGTGCAAAAATGAGAAATATGGAGCTTACCGAGACTGCTGATATGCGCATCATATTTATGATATGGTGCTCGTATCAGTTGTTTCGGGCTCCATAATAAAAAAATAAAAGGAGAAATAAATTAATGTTTAAACATTACGAAATGGAATTAGCTGGCAGAACTCTCAGCGTTGATATCGGAAGAGTTTGTGCTCAGTCTAATGGTGCAGCATTAATGCACTATGGTGACACTACAGTTTTATCTACTGCTACAGCTTCTAAAGAACCAAGAGAAGGTATTGATTTCTTCCCACTTAGCGTAGATTACGAAGAAAAGATGTATTCAGTAGGAAAAATTCCTGGTGGATTTAATAAGAGAGAGGGTAAGGCTAGCGAGAATGCTATTCTCACATCAAGAGTAATTGATAGACCTATGAGACCTCTCTTCCCTAAGGATTATCGTAATGATGTTACTCTCAATAATATGGTTATGTCAGTGGATCCTGAGTGTAGACCAGAGCTCCTTGCAATGATTGGTGCATCAATTGCTACTAGCATTTCAGATATTCCATTTGATGGCCCATGTGCTATGACACAGATGGGACTTATCGATGGTGAGTTCGTTGTGAATCCTTCACAGGAACAGTGGCAGTCTGGAGATCTCCAGCTCACTGTTGCTTCTACAAAGAAGAAGGTAATCATGATTGAGGCTGGTGCTAAGGAAATTCCTGAAGCTAAAATGATTGAGGCTATTTACAAGGCTCATGATATAAACCAGACAATTATTGAGTTTATCGAGACTATCGTTGCTGAGTGTGGTAAGATCAAGCATTCTTATGAGAGTTGTGCTATTCCTGCTGAGATGTTCGAGAAGATGAAGGAAATTGTTCCTCCTGAAGAGATGGAGAAGGCAGTTTTCACAGATGATAAGCAGACAAGAGATAAGAATATTGATGAAGTAACAGCAAAGTTAAAGGAAGCATTTGCCGAAAATGAGGCTTATCTTGCTGTTCTTGGTGAGGCTATTTATCAGTATGAGAAGAAGACTGTTCGTAAGATGATCTTAAAGGATCATAAGAGACCTGACGGCAGAGAAATCACTCAGATTCGTCCACTTGCTGCAGAGGTTGATATTATCCCTAGAGTTCATGGTTCTGCTATGTTCACAAGAGGTCAGACACAGATTTGTGACGTTGTAACACTTGCTCCTCTTTCAGAGGCTCAGAAGGTTGAAGGCCTTGACTCTAACGTTACTGAGAAGAGATATATTCACCAGTATAACTTCCCTTCATACTCAGTAGGTGAGACTAAGCCATCTAGAGGACCAGGAAGAAGAGAAATCGGTCACGGTGCTCTTGCAGAGAGAGCTTTAAAGCCAGTTATCCCTTCAGCAGAGGAGTTCCCATATGCAATCCGTGCTGTATCTGAGACATTCGAGTCCAATGGTTCAACATCAATGGCTTCTACTTGTGCATCATGTATGTCACTTATGGCTGCAGGTGTTCCAATTAAGAGAATGGTAGCAGGTATTTCATGCGGACTTGTAACTGGTGATACTGATGATGATTACGTAGTACTTACTGATATTCAGGGCCTTGAGGATTTCTTCGGAGATATGGACTTTAAGGTTACTGGTACTACAGAGGGTATCACAGCAATTCAGATGGATATTAAGATTCACGGTCTCACAAGACCTATTGTTGAGGAAGCTATCAAGAGAACTCGTGAGGCTAGATTCTTTATCATGGATACATGTATGAAGAAGGCTATTGCTGAGCCAAGAAAGACTGTTGGCAAGTATGCTCCTAAGATTATACAGACTAAGATTGATCCAGCTAAGATTGGTGAAGTTGTTGGTCAGCGTGGAAAGGTTATTAACACTATTATCGAGGAGTGCGGCGTAAAGATTGATATCAATGATGATGGATTTGTTTCAATCTGTGGCGTTGAGCAGGCTGGTATGGATAGGGCACTCAAGTATATCAATACAATCGTATCTGATTTTGAAGAGGGCACTATCTATGAAGGTAAGGTAGTTAGCATTAAGGAATTTGGTGCATTTATCGAGTTTGCTCCTGGCAAGGAAGGAATGGTTCACA
>CAMUXE010000003.1 GCA_947164605.1 uncultured Lachnospiraceae bacterium
TTTGAATTAGAATATTTCTTAGTTTATTGTATTTATTAATAGTTTTCAAGAAGAAATTTAATTAATTATAAGTTTATAACAATTAGCCCTGACCTCTTAACTCCTCGGCAATTTCACTAATCTTTCTTAATCTGTGGTTAACACCAGATTTCCCCACAACTGGATCAAGCATTTCTCCAAGACTTGCCAGATTCATATCCGGATTCTCAAGTCTTACTTGGGCAACAGCTGCCAATTGTGGTTTAAGATAGTCAAGTCCCACAGTATCTCTTATATACTCAATATCCTTAATCTGCTTAACTGCAGCCTCAATAGTCTTGTTGAGATTTGCAGTTTCACAATTAACCTTGCGATTCACATCGTTTCTCATATCCTTGAGAATCATCACATTGTAAAGCTCCATCTGTGACACATAGGCTCCCATGAGATTAAGGCAATCAGTTATATTAGCCCCCTCCTTGATATAGACAACAAAGTTCCTCTTTCGCTCAACAATCTTTGCATCAAGCTCAAATCCAAGCATAAGTTTCTGAAGTTGAAGGGCCTTATCCTCACTATCTAGCACAATCTCTAAGTGATAGGATTTGTTAGGATCAGAAAGAGAACCTGCTGCAAGAAAAGCTCCTCTGATAAAGGCCTTTCTGCAGCACTCCTTTTGCAAAATCATAGGCTCAGCAAACTTTTTGCATATCTTCTTATCTTCCCATTTAATAGCCATAAGAATTTCATGGAGCAAGTTCTCAGATTTAATAAGAAGGCGATATCTTTTATTTTTATCGCCTTCATACTTAACAACTATATTATTGTCGCCCAGGTCGTATGTCTTTCCTAGCAGCATCATAAACTTTTCCGCAAGTGTTATATTTTCTGTGACAAGACATAAATAAGAGTTTTCCGGCTCATAAGAGCCATCTTGCTCAGCCTCGATAATACATCCATCCTTATCACATATATAACCATTCAAGGCCAAAATTGAAGCAATCTCAGCAATCCTGCAATGTCTTGCAGAATCAATCCTTATTTTAAGTTCACTCTTAACTTTAGATGAATAAGACATTTCTACTCCTGCTTTTTTCTCTTTGAATCCTTATCAATGTCTCTGTGTTCTACCTTACAACCATATTCTGTTTTCTGAAGCTGGCTTGCCACAGCATTGGCCAGAGTGACCGATCTGTGCTTTCCTCCAGTACAGCCAAAGGCTATTACCAGGCTGTTTTTTCCCTCCTTGACATAATTAGGAAGAAGAAAACTAATTAAATCCTCAATTTTAGCCAGAAAGGTCTGAGTAGCCTCAGCAGCCAAAACATAGCTATAAACCGGCTCATCATTGCCAGTAAGATTCTTTAACTCGTCCACATAATATGGGTTTGGCAAAAATCTTACGTCAAATACTAAATCTGCATCAGAAGGAATTCCATATTTAAAGCCAAAAGACAATACATTCACAAAAAGATTTTTATACTGATTCTCGCCCAAGAAAAGTCTTTCAATCTCCTGTTTTAAGTCCCTAGTCAGCATCTGAGAAGTGTCTATCTTATAGTCAGCCTTAGACTTTAAGAAGGTCATTCTATCCCTCTCATCAGCTATAGCAGAATCCACCCTACTGCCATGTGCCAAAGGATGAGATCTTCTTGTCTCCTTATATCTCTTGATAAGAACTGCATCACTACAGTCTATATAGAGCATCTTGTACTTAAATCTTTCCATCTCCTCCAAAAGAGTCTCAACCTGCTCCCTTGAAAGGCCATTTCTTATATCTATTCCAAGAGCAATCTTGTCATAACCTGTTTTCTGTCCATCTGCCAACTCGGCAAACTTTGGAATTAAAGCAAGTGGCATATTATCAACACAGTAATATCCTGCATCTTCAAGCACATTTAACGCGGTTGTAATGCCAGCTCCTGACATTCCGGTGATAATAACAATTTTAGTATCCACTACATACCTACCTTCTTAATTTCAAGTTCAAGCGATACTCCAGTCATGCCCTCAACCGCACCTGCTACAATATCAGTAAGTTGAAGAACATCACGGGCACTAGCTCCACCCTTATTAACGATAAAACCTGCATGTTTCTCAGAGACCTGGGCACCACCTATAGAAAAGCCCTTGAGTCCGGTATCCTGAATAAGCTTAGCTGCTATATACCCCTCAGGCCTCTTAAAAGTCGAGCCCGCATTAGGGTATTCCAGAGGCTGCTTTTCTTTTCTCGAGTCCATATTTTCCTTAATTTTAGCCTCTATCTGGGCCTTATCACCCTTTTCAAGTTCAAGCTCAGCATCAAGCACTATCATAGCTTGGTCAGCAATTGCACTTCCTCTGTATCTCAGGCCAAGTTCCTCACCGTAAAGCTCTACAATCTCGCCTTGACTGTCAAGAACTCTGGCCTTGAGAGTAATTTCCTTCATCTCAGAGCCGTAAGCTCCAGCGTTCATAGCAAGAGCTCCTCCTATAGTACCTGGAATGCCGGCGGCAAATTCCAAGCCACTATATGCCTTATCTGCCGCAAGCCTTGATAAACCTATCAGGCTCATACCGGCACTGACCTTAACTTTTACCTTATCTCCATCTTCCTCAAAGCTATATCCTGCACACTTCTGACCCACTTTGACTATGACACCCCTAAAACCGTCATCGCTGACCAAAAGATTGCTTCCATTGCCAACAACATAGTAAGCAGCACCAGAAGCCTTAATCAAGTCTATACAAGGCTTGATATGTTCAATTTGGTCCACATCAAGGAAAAGATCAGCCTTACCACCAATCTTAAAACTTGTGTGTTCCTTCATATCCTCATCACGCAGGACATTTTCACTGCCTATCAGCTCACTAAGGCTCGCTTCCAATTTATTTAAATCACTCATCTTTACTCATACCTGTTTAAAATCATCCTCGCACAACCATAAATTCCAGCATCGTTGCCAAGTTTTGCCCTAAGTATCTTTGTCTTCTTACTCGAATGAAAGGCCCTCTTTGCATATGAAGCCCTTATCTTCTCAATAAATTTCTCACCAGCAGCGGCCACTCCACCGCCAATCAAGAAACACTCGGGATCCACAACACATGCAACTGCTGCCATAGCTTTGCCCAGAGCCTCAGCCGCAGTATCAATAGCCTTGACAGCAAGCTCATCACCGGCATAAGCCCGGTCAAATGCTTCCTTTGCGTCCGCAGTACCAGCCATCCTCGCAATCGCCGTTGCCGATGCAAGCTGTTCAAGACAACCTCTATTTCCACAAGAGCAGTCAAAATCCAAATCATCAGACACTGGTATATGTCCGATTTCTGCTGCAGCGCCATTGACTCCGTCTATGATATTTCCATCCATAATAAGACCTCCGCCAACACCAGTGCCTATAGTAACCATCATCATGCTGGAGTACTCCTTAGCCCCGCCGTCAAAAAACTCGCCCAGAGCTGCCACATTGGCATCATTGCCCACTATAACCCAATCTCTTGGAATTCCCATAGCCTCAGACAACTTGCTTGAAACATCTACAAGTCCCCAACCCAGGTTGACGCACCTGTTAACAGTAGTATGTCCCAGAACTGCACCTGGTACATCTATACCTATGCCAACAATATCAGCCAGACCTGCCTGTCTTTCTTCAAGACTTCTTAAGAGTTCCCTTGCAATGTCATCTATAATATTTTGGCCATTGTTGCTTGTATCTGTGGGAATATCTCCTTTGCTTATGAGATTTCCATTTATGTCAAAAAGTCCTATTTTGATCCTAGTTCCGCCCAGATCAATACCAAAGATAATTTTACTCATCGTCCTCATCATCTTTCATAAGATTTTCCTGAACCCTGCGATATAGCTCCTTAGCAGCGTTGTAACCCATCTTCTTCTGTCTGTGGTTAACCGCTGCAGCCTCAACAATAACAGCTAAGTTTCTACCAGGTCTTACAGGAAGCGAATGACATACAACCTTGTTGCCAAGATACTCAATATATTCCTCCTCAAGGCCCAATCTGTCATATTCCTTATCTCTGTTCCAATCCTCGAGTTTGATTACCATGTCTATGGCCTGAGTTTCCTTGATAGACTCAACACCAAAAAGAGTCTTAACATCGATAATACCTATACCTCTGAGCTCAATAAAATACTTTGTGACACCAGGAGCTGAGCCGATAAGAGTCTCATCAGATACCTTTCTTATCTCCACCGCGTCATCAGTTACAAGTCTGTGGCCTCTCTTAATAAGCTCCAAAGCAGCCTCGCTCTTACCAATACCACTCTCGCCTGTTATGAGAACACCTTCACCATATACATCAACAAGAACACCGTGAATTACAATAAGTGGTGCAAGCTGGACATTGAGCCATCTAATAACCTCTGCCATAAAGGTTGAGGTAGACTCATCAGATAAAAGAATAGGAATCTGGTACTTTGAAGCCAGCTTAACAACTGATTCCTCAGGTCTTAAACCTCTACAGAAAACTAAACAAGGAATATTGCTTGAAAGCAACTGATCGTATCTCTCATATCTCTCCTCGTCAGTTAAACTTGCCAGGTATGAATACTCCACATTACCTATAATCTGAATTCTATCATTATCAAACTGATCATAGAAGCCAGTCAACTGAAGAGCCGGTCTGTTAACCTCTGGAATGTGAAGCCAAATTCCAGTAGTATCCACATCTTCGGTGATATTGGTCAATTGCATCTTGTTTATAACTTTAGATAATTTAACTCTCTCTGTATTGTTCATAAAAAGGCCTCCCATACAACATACATATACATAAATTTAACACAAAATAAAGAAAGCAACAACCTGTAATAGGTTCTTGCTTTCCCAATCCGTCATTCTAAATTGCTAAGATTTACAGCTATCTCTTCCTGCAAGATAACAAAAACAAATCCTAGTGAAAGAAGTTATAGACATTCTCAGCCACTAGCTTATTCATCCCATCACAGGCGGCAAGTTCATCAATACTGGCCTCTCTAATTCTTGAGATATCACCAAAAGCCTTCATCAGAGCCTTTCTTCTCTCAGGTCCTATGCCCTCTATACTGTCAAGTATAGACGAAACCTGAGCCTTACCTCTCAGACTTCTGTGGTACTCTATGGCAAATCTGTGGGCTTCATCCTGTATCCTGGTTATGAGCTTAAATCCCTCAGAGTGAGTATCTATAGCAATCTCGACATTATTATAATAAAGTCCCCTGGTATTGTGATGATCATCCTTTACCATGCCCGCAACCGGAATATTTAGCTTCAATTCATCCAAAACTTCCAAAGCTATATTGACCTGGCCTCTTCCACCATCCATCAGAAGTATATCAGGCATAATCTCAAAACCCTTAGAACCTTCCTTGGCTCTAATAAACCTTCTAGTCAGGACCTCTCTCATGCTGGCATAATCATTAGGGCCCTTGACCGTCTTTATCTTAAATTTCCTATAGTCGTGTTTTAATGGCTTTCCATCCTCAAAGACAACCATAGATCCTACAGACTCTATACCACTCGTGTTGGAGATATCATAGGCCTCAGCCCTTCTTATGGTGCCAATTCCAAGCCATGAAGCAATTTCATTCATAGCACCTACAGTTTTTGCCATCTCCCTCTTGATCTTCTCTCCATCCTTTATAAGCACCATCTGAGCATTCTTATAGGCAAGTTCAACCAGCTTTTCCTTGTCGCCCTTCTTAGGCACAAGAATTGAAACCTTTCTGTGTTTGAGTCCACCCAGCCACTCAGCAAGGACATCGCCGTCCTCAATTTCACACTCAAGCATGACAATCGAAGGTATATAAGGGGTTCCACCATAGTACTGTTTTACAAACTGGGACAAAATCTCTGCCTTGCTGTCACCCTCAGCCACAGACATATGGAAGTGATCTCTTCCAAGCATCTTGCCTCCTCTTATAAAGAAGACCTGAACCACCGCATCATTGCCGTCACTGGCACAAGCTATAACATCCTTATCCAGATTGTCATCTGACGTAATCTTCTGCTTCTGGGCCACCTGAGCCACGGAATTTATCAAATCCCTATACTTGGCCGCCTCCTCAAAATTGAGTTCATCACTAGCCTTTAACATCTTACTTTCAAGCTCCTTAAGAATCTCTGCATAATTTCCATTCAAGAATGAGATGACCTTATAAATATTTTCCTTGTAATCGCTTTGACTGATCATGCCCTGACAAGGCGCTGAACACTGACCTATATGATAATTTAGGCAAACCCTGTCCTTACCTATATCATCGGGCAGTCTCCTAGAACAAGTCCTGATTTTATAGAGCTTACAGAGGAGTTCAATAGTCTCCTTAACTGCTGTCGCTGATGTATATGGTCCAAAATATTTAGCCTTGGCATTGTGCCTTGCATCCCTTGAAAAAAGCACTCTTGGATAAGCCTCATCCACTGTAACTTTGATAAAGGGGTAAGTCTTATCATCTTTAAGCATAGTATTATACTTTGGGCTGTGCTCCTTGATAAGATTGGACTCAAGAACCAGAGCCTCAAGCTCTGAGTCTGTGATTATATATTCAAAATGATCAACCAAAGACACCATTCTGTCAATCTTAGCAGAATGTTTAGTGCTTTCCCTAAAATAGGAGCTGACCCTGCGCTTGAGGTTGATAGCCTTTCCCACATATATAATCATGTCCTTCTTGTCATGCATTATATAGACACCAGGTTTAGTCGGCACTTTCTTTAATTCTTCTTTTATATCAAACATA
This sequence comes from uncultured Lachnospiraceae bacterium, assembly GCA_947164605.1. Taxonomy (GTDB): domain Bacteria; phylum Bacillota; class Clostridia; order Lachnospirales; family Lachnospiraceae; genus CAMUXE01. The sequence continues at coordinate 6,692 of CAMUXE010000003.1, forward strand.
TTCCTGATTCTTTCTATCTTTCGGCAAATGTATCAGATAATAGGCAATAAATGGCACTGATGTTGAAAATGACAAAACATCAGCTACTGTCTGTGTAGCCTGTATTCCAGTGGCACCGAACAATGCAGCCATCAAATACAGGGATGGGATGAAGTAGATACCACTTCTAAGCATTGACAAAAGGGTAGCTCTAAACTTCTGTCCCGAAGACTGAAGAGTCATATTAGATAAAACTACCATAGGCTGCAAAAAAAGCCCCGCGCACTGAAACTTCAAGGCAGGTGTTCCGAAGGCTATAACGTCAGGATCATTTCTAAATAGACCTATGGCCTGATTTGAAAGACATAGGCCTATAACAGCCATAATGCCCAGCATGATTTCAGCTAGGATAAAAGTAGACTTAAAAGCCTTTTTTACTCTTGAATAGATACCAGCTCCGTAGTTAAAGCCACAAACCGGCTGAAAGCCCTGTCCTAAGCCCAAACCTACTGCAAATATAAACATTGTAATCTTTGTGACAATACTCATTCCTGCTACAGCTGCGTCTCCATAAACTCTTGCCTGCTGATTGAGCAGCATTGTAGATACGCTGGTTAAAGCCTGTCTCATCAGACTTGGAAGTCCTGTACCCATAATATCCAATATCAGAGGAATATTCTTGGTAAATCTCTTAAGTGAAATCTTACTCTGAGTCTTGCCTGACAAGAACATATATATGAGGATAGCAAAACTTATAAGTTGAGAGATTGCTGTAGAAATACCAGCTCCTGCTATACCAAGATTTAAGCCAAACATCAGAATAGGATCACATACTATATTGATTATTGCACCCGACACAAGGCCTAACATAGCAAGTGATGCCCTTCCTTCATATCTAAGTACATTATTCAAAACAAAGGTAGAAACCGAGAAAGGGGCTGCCAGCATGATAAAAATCAAATATTTTTTAGCATATGGAAGAATTGTATCAGTGCTGCCCAGCATGTATATAAGAGGATCTATAAAAATAAACCCTAAAAGGGCTATAATTATGCCCGAAAAAAAGGCAATAAAAAAACTTGTTGAGGCCGTCTCAGTTGCACTGTCTATGTCCTTAGCTCCAAGCCTTCTTGAAATAATACTTCCCGCACCTTGTCCAAACATAAAGCCAAAAGCCTGCAATATAGCCATAAAGGCAAATACAATTCCTACAGCTCCACTTGCACTGGTATCTATAAGACCGACAAACTTTGTGTCAACCATATTGTAAAGATTGGTCACCAGCATGCTTATAGTGGTCGGTATTCCCAACTCAATAACCAGTGGCGTAACAGGTTTTTGAGTCATCTTATCAAATTGTGTCTTATATTTTATCTTACTGCTCATAAAGGCCTACTTCTTTTCCTTAATTTCCTGCTGGCTTTCTCACTTTTAGCCAATTTCTCTCGTATAAAAATTTTTCTAGTATAAATCAAAACCCCGAAGAAAGGAGGCCATAGGACCATTTCCCCGGGGTTAATTATTAAAAACTTAATTAAAGGCTCTTTACTGCCTCTGCAACTGCGTCACTTGTAAAACCAAAATGATCGAAGAGGAAGCTATATGGAGCTGATGCACCAAATCCATGCATTGAGATAACCTTACCGTCAAGTCCTACATAGCGGTACCATCCAAAATCAGAAAGGGCTTCAACCGCAACTCTCTTTCTAACACTCTTTGGAAGTACTGACTCCTTATACTCATCAGACTGAGCCTCGAATACATCCATACTTGGCATGCTCACTACTCTTGCATCAATTCCGTCAGCTAAAAGCTTAGCCTTAGCCTCTACTGCAAGGTGAACCTCTGAGCCAGAAGCGATAATGATAGCATCTGGAACTTCCTTACTTGAATCATCGATAATATATCCACCCTTAAGGGCTCCCTTGCCTGTTCCTGGCAACTGAGGAAGGTTCTGTCTAGTAAGAACGAGACCTGTAGGAGTCTCCTTTGACTCATATGCATACATCCATGCTGCAGCTGTCTCAGCCCTATCGCAAGGTCTGTAAACAGTGAAGTTTGGCATAGATCTAAAAGCTGCAAGCTGCTCGATTGGCTCATGTGTTGGACCATCTTCGCCTACACCGATTGAATCATGTGTAAATACATAGATAATTGGCAACTTCATAAGAGCTGAAAGTCTAGCCATAGGCTTTGTGTAATCGGAGAATACGAAGAAAGTACCCTCATATGGTCTGATTCCGCCGTGGAGATACATACCATTGACAATTGATGTCATAGCCTGCTCTCTAACTCCGAAGTGCATATTTCTGCCGCCGTAGTTGTCCTTAGAGAAATCAGAAATTCCCTTAAGATTAGTCTTATTAGAAGGAGCAAGGTCTGCTGAACCACCCATAAGGTTTGGAGCATAATCCTTAATCATATTTAAGACATCTCCAGATGTAGCTCTGGTTGCCATAGCCTTGTCGCCCTTATTCCAGTACTCGTCTGAATTGAAAAGTTCACTCAAATCATAGCCTTCAAAGTATGAATCCCACTGGCTTGCAAGCTCTGGATACTCATTCTTGTAAGCCTCAAAGAGCTTATTCCACTCTTCCTCAGCCTTAGCGCCCTTGTCAGCATAAGACTTATAATTCTCATATACGCTCTCAGGCACGTCAAATGCGCCTTCACAAGGCCATTCCAGGTTTTCCCTCAAGGCCTTAACATTGTCCTCACCGAGTGGAGCACCATGAGCATCAGCTGTGCCCTGCTTAGCAGGACATCCGAAACCGATAAGAGTATTAATCTTGATAAGAGTTGGGTGCTCGCTGTCAGCCTTAGCCTCCTCAATTGCTCTTCCGATAGCCTCAAGATCATTTCCGTCTTCAACCTCAAGAGTCTGGAAGCCGAAAGCCTTGAATCTTGTAACAACATCCTCAGTGAAAGCAAGATCAGTGCTGCCTTCAATTGAAATCTTGTTAGAGTCATAGAGAACTATGAGCTTGCCTAAGCCAAGAGTTCCTGCAAGTGAAAAGCACTCTGAAGAGATACCTTCCATCATACAACCGTCACCGCCGAGTACGTATGTGTAGTGGTCTACAATATCATAATTTTCCTTGTTGAATACAGCAGCAAGATGTCTCTCAGCAATTGCCATACCAACAGCCATTGCCATACCCTGTCCAAGTGGACCTGTTGTAGCTTCAACACCGATAGTGTGGCCATACTCAGGATGTCCTGGAGTCTTTGATCCAAACTGTCTGAACTCAGATAAGTCCTTAGCACTTAAATCACCATATCCAAAGAGGTGAAGAAGTGAGTAAAGTAACATAGAGCCATGTCCACCAGAAAGGATAAATCTGTCTCTATTTTTCCATTCTGGATCCTTAGGATTGTGATTCATGTGCTTTGTCCACAATTCATAAGCCATAGGTGCAGCTCCAAGTGGCAAGCCAGGATGTCCTGAATTTGCCTTCTGTATAGCTTCCGCTGACAAAACTCTGATTGCATTTACTGACAACTTGTCAATATTGTTACTCATCTTAACCTCTTTTCATACTCATCTTGTGAGTTATTTAATCAATCTTTAAAATCTGCATCAGTGAGGAAGAATAATTCTCCTCCATTGCCCTTCTTTCTTCGGATGCCTCCAAAGATACGGCGTGACATTCTCTTTTCAGAATGTTCGATAGCATCGAAAACTATCTGTTGAATTTGTTCAACCTTAATATTGTCCGTCTCGTTAGTCAATCTGTCAAGTTTTAAATAAAGAGTGAGAAGAGCATCGTCATCGATCTCATAACTTCTCTTTCTTGCAACTTTCTTCGCAATCTCAACAAGCTCGTTAACTGTGTACTGCTTGAGCACAATTCTATGGTTAAAGATCTTATCAAGACCTGGGTTGTAATGAAGCAAAACATCTATCTGTGAATCAACATCTAAAAAGATAACTATCATTCTGCCTGTGTCTTCCTTAAGGCATTCAACAATCTCGTTGATTCTCTTGATATTAATCTGACCAGCTCCCTCAACTAAGAGAACTGTGTTCCTAAGCTTGCCCATAGCCTTTCTGAGGCCTCTCTGGTTCAAGCTGTCACCAGTTGTTTTAGCAATCTTTTTAGGATTATCAGGGTAGAGTGTGTTGACAGCTCTGACAATTGTTCTTGCTAGATCATCCTTATCAGCACTCTCATTTCCAGAGACGATAATATTGCCCACAATTGAGCTCTCAATCTGCATTTCCTGGTCAAGACTGTCAAAGTAGTCATAGAGCTGAGCCTCAAGACCTGGAAGTTCACGATATTTAACAAAAATCTTTGCCAAATCTCCGCTAAGCTTCTTATCTTTGCTCTCAGTCTTTTTCTCTGCCATAGCAGACTTACCATCTGCACTCTCAGAATCATGGTTCTGGCTCTTTTCAGCCTTTTTCTCTGCCCTCTGAGCCTTCTTTTCAGCCTTTTTCTCTGCCTTCAAAGCCTTTTTATCAAGCTTCTCATCCTCAAGGTCAGATTCATCGATAAGGTCAATCACAACATTCTCACTCTCATCAACATCCTCATCCTGTGAAGCAGCCTTAGCCTTATTCTCTTCCTCAAGTATACCGTTGACATAATTAGCAGTTTCAAATGCACTATTTTCAAGGTCTCTGAGATTCTTCTTAGCGACCTTTCTTGTAGCCTTCTGTATATCACCTACAGTCTTTGTAGGGTCAGCAACCATCTTTAAAGCCTCTGCATCTGACATTCCAACTTCTTCATCAGAATCAGCGGAAGCCGCACTGGCATTTTCCTGATTTTCATCTTGCTTTTCGATCTTATCAAGATTACTAAAGCCCTTTGCATCTGCTTCATCTACAGTCTTCTTCTCATCTGCCTCAGTCTTGGCAGCCTCAGCCTTATCGGCAGCCTTTTCATCTGACTGAGCACCAGCAACTGCATGAGTTTCATCCTGATTCTCAAGCTTAACCTGATTTACTGGCTGTTCATTCTTGATCTGCCACTTTCTCTTGAGTTCCTCAGCCTTAGCGGCTCTGGCTGCAGCAATCTTAGCTGCTCTCTCCTCCTCAAGCTTAGCTGCTCTCTCAGCAACCATCTTTTCGTGGGCAGCTCTCTGCTCCTTAGCCTGCTCCATAGCAACTATAAAGCGATCTACAGCCTCCTCGAGTCTGAGCATAGCCTTTCCTGTTCTTATGTCAAGATCAGTTCTAGCTGCGCGCTGCATCATAGTAGCTCTAGCTCTTCTCTCAATTTCATCCTCGTCGACTTTCTGGCCCTTCTTCTTTGCAAGCTCTCTCTGCTCCTGCATAAGCTTTTCATAAGCCTTGCTCTTCTCATCCTTCTCCTCGAGAAGTCTCTCAAGTTCAGCCTTAGAATACTTCTTAGTATCCTGTCCGCCGTACTTTTCCTCTCTTACAGCCTCTATCCAGTCTGCAAGATCAAGCTGGCCTTCAATCTGCTCTTCGACAAGATCTTCAGCCTGGTCTGCAGTTTCAGCCTGTTCAGCCTTTTTAACTGTCTTATCAGAGAGCGCGTCAAATTCAGCAGTGTCAACTGGCTTTCTGTTTGGTCTCAAAAGATCTGGATTGTTGTCAACTTCTTCCTCTGCAAGAATCTTGCTCAAATTATCCTTAAGTTCAATCTGAAGATTTCTTGTTATATCAAGAGAGTCATCCTTAATCTCAATACCTGAGATATCAACATTGTCCTCTCTCTGTCTAATATTTCTGATAGCCTCAGCTCTAGCCTTGAGTTCTTCCTTCTCCTTGGCAGCTGCTAGGCTAGCTTCCTGTTCCTTCATCTTGAGCTCGTTTTCCTTGCTCAAAGTCTCATAAGAGCCGTTAATCTTGGCCTTAGCCTGAATCAACATCTCCTTGATTTCATCCGGAAGAATAGCCTCCTCGATAGGCTTAACGTCTGTCACATCGACATCCTTGAGCATCTTGAGGTTAGTGTAGCGACTCTCGTCGTCTTCCTCTTCTGGCTCATTCCCTGTCTCAGCTACATCAACCTGTTCAGCCTCTTCCTGAGCACTAGCCTCATTTTCCTCAGCCTGCTCAGCCTCTCTCAGTTCCTCATCTGTCTTATCAGATGCGCTGAAAGGATCCATATTGAATGGGAAGGACTTAAATATGTCAAATCCCTCATCATAGTACTCATAATCATCTGCATTTTCGATAATGCCCGACGCAGCAGGGTCAGCCTTGTCATAGCTGGCATCTGTCTTGATATTGAGCTCAGATTTCTTGAGATTAGGATTAGCATAAGCCTTCTTTCTCTCCTCAGAAATCTTCTCATACTCGTCAAATGTTAAGGTTTTATCCTTATCAGAGACTGGAAGGTTATCTTCTGAACCCTCCTTTAAGTTTGCGCTGTTAACCACATTGCTGTCTAAAAGCTCAAGATTCTCCGCCTCAGGCCTTGCCTCATCAGACTCAGCATCAGCCTCATCATCAGACTCAAGATTGCTCAACTCGTCAGCTATTCTCTCATCTTCCTCATCGTCTATGTCATCTTCAAGATCCTCTTCCTCATCGTCGAGGTCATCGAAGTTGTCATCCAAATCATCAGTCTTAAAGAGATTAGTAAAGAAATTTCTTCTCTTCTTCTTTTTCTCCTTGTCATCTTCGACATCATCAAGAGCTTCTGCAATATCATCCTGCTTAATTGCTGCCAGCTGTCTAGTAGCCTCGAATTCAAGTTCTCTTGTGGCTTCTATATCATTCCTCTTAACTTCCTGCTCATCAAGGAATTCCTCCTGGCTGTTAGTTAGGATTCCACCCGCTTTTTTCTTGATTTTCAAGCATTTCTCAACATAGATTCCATCATGGAAGAGCAAATCAACCTGATCTGCTGCATTTACAGCCTCATCATTACGGCCAGTCTTGAGATATAGAGCTGTGAGCTCATACATATATCTCTCATCAACTTCGCTCTCCTTGTAATCTTCAAGGATTTCTACAAGCTCATTGTCATCTGCGCCCTCTGCCTTACGTAAGTTGAAGAGAAGTGGAAAGCACTCATTGCCCCCTCTTGATATCTTTTGATACTCTTCATACATATCATCAGCATCATCATATCTCTTAGTCTTAATAAGGAGCTCAGTCAGGCGATATACTAACTTCTTTCCACCCCTATTGTGGTTATAGGCTAAAGCGGCTAGATTACATGCTTCCTCATAATCTCCCACTTCCTCCTGAACATCCATAGCCATAGCTATGAAATCATAATTCTTTACCTTTTTCCAATCAATTGTCTTTGCAAGCTCTGCAGCTTCCTCATAGGATTTCTTTGCTGTGAGTTGCTTTAATTGATCCAACTTAAGATTCATTTCAAATTTACTCAATTTTGCCACCTTGTCCTGTGATCAAGACTTAAGACCCAATAGCGTCCAGCCCTTAATCTAATAATATTTAAACATAATATATGTCATATTCCGCTTACAATCTGTATTTCCATGAATTTTTATCTGATGAGAAAAAAACATAAAAACACAGATAAATTTTAGCACAAGACAATATCAATGTAAACCAAAGCTAGCTTCAAAAAAGACCTTAATTAGCAAATATAAAACTCTGCTGTTCAAATTCCATTCTCTGGTAATCAAGTTTAGCTGTATCTGTCTTGCTTGAATAATCAACAACCACTGTGGCAAGTCTCTTGTCAACCATCTTCTGTCCGAGTATATAGTTGACATCAAATCTAGAAGTTATGGCTGGTGTAGCACCTCTTGCAGGGACAATCAGCTGTACATGATTTGTCTTCAAGAGGGCGAATATAGGCTCCCAAATATAAATATCCTTGGCAGCACCAAAAGGATTATCAATAAAAATAGTTTTGAGCAAAACAGACGAATCGCCAATTGGAGCATTTACCCCGGAAATATAGTTAATAACTGCAATTAAGAACTGTATATATATACCCTGTGACTGTCCTGTCGATCCAACTGCCTCCTCATACTTGAGGAAACGGCTGTTTTCCTTAATTCTCTCCCTCTTGTAAAGAAAGACCTTCATAGCATTAGGGTCTGTCACAATTACAGAAAAGAGTCTCTTCCAAGAAAGTCTAGACTGAATATAGGCAACCTTTCCCTCTCTGCTTTCGCTAGACTCAGCTACAGAGACAGTCTCATCTATATAAGCGCTCATTCTCTCCTTGTAGACCTCATCTGAAACATAAGGAATTTTCAGAGCCACAACTGAAACTTGCTTGCCATCAAGACTTACATTGCTCATGCTGTGCAGTCTCTCAAGTTCTGTTTTAATATTGCAGCAAGTCTGAATACACCTGTTCTCAAAGCTGTCCTTGATTTTCTCCATATCAGCTATACCGTCGCTGATTCTCTCTTTTTCAAGAACTATGTAAGACACTGTCTCCATAAGGCTCTTTGAGAGTTCATCAGCGCCCTGGCTGTCGCTAGGCAGACTTATTGCATCCCTGATTCCTATAGCAAGTTCCTCAGCATCAAGCTTTTCAAGACTTGTCACAAGGACCTGCTTTTTGAGCATAAACTCATCTTTCTTTTTTTCTATAAGCTTCTTATGGCTTTCGTACTCTTTTGAGGCCTTGCTGTAGTAAGCAAGTTCCTCTTCTTCCTTCTCATTTAGGGACTTGATATTTTTAGAATCAGACTGATCAAGTATAGGTTCTGTAAGGCCGGCCGCAGTGATTATTCTCGCCAAATCCTTCTGAGTCAGCTCAGCATCTCTAAGCATAGAGTTTTTTGCCTTAATTTCATTCTTAAGTTCCTTTGTCTTCTCCTTTAAGCTAAAAAGAAGTTCCTTATGCTGTCTTATAAACTCAGCCGGATTGTCACAATCCACCTGACGGAAGCAGCCATACTTGTCTTCTATCTGTCGAACCGCATGCTCTATGCTGCCCTCTATTCTGTTCATCAAAGCCCTTGAAGCCTCTAGTTCAGCCCTATCATCCTTGACCTTATCCTTGATTTTCTTGATTCTATCCTTGATTTTCTTAAGTGATACTGGGTCATGAGCCTCTATAAGGCCATTTTCCACCATTCTCTTTACTGTCTCAAGGCTTGTTCCCTTGTACTCTATATTCTTTAGAGCCTTCTCCATAGCCTCTTTATAGTGCTTAACTAAGGCTTCCTTATCCTCAATACTTGTAAGACCTTTTTCGAGAACCTCTTTTAAGCCAAAAAATCTCGCTTCAAGCTCTCTAGTGTTCATACTTGCAAGCTTACTAGATATCTTCACACTGTCATCTTGTGTATAGTAAGCCTCATAATTCTGACGCCATTGATCATCAAGCTTTTCTTTCATCTTGCTAAAGCGTTCAAGCTCGGCACTCTTTTCAGCATACTCATCGAGGAAGTTCTTCCTCTTCTCCTCAGCCTGCTCTCTCTTCTTGGCCGCATCATCTTCTTTTTGCTTATCAAGCTTAATACTGTGATAGATATCAGCCAGTCTGCCTCTGAGTTCTATAACCTTCTGAAGTCTTTCCTTAAGAGCCAGACTCTTGTCAGCCTGAGCTATATAGTCCTCAATCTTTAAAAGATTGGTCTTAATCTGAGCATCATTGGCATCTATACTGGCCTTAATTTTTTCTATGCTCTCGTCAAAGTCCTTGATTCTTTGCTCATAGGCCTGGCTGTTCTCCTCAATTAGGTCTGATTGACTTGCCTTTATTACAAAATTATAGTCATCCATAATCAGATTGAGCTGCTCGGAAACAGTCTTAAATCTGTGTTCAAGCTCATCCAGTTCCTCACTTACAAAGCGTATCTCACTCTCCTTCCTGCCCTCGTCAAAGAGCAGGCTGGAATCCTTAGCAAGTATCAATATTCCCTCATACTCATCGGCACTATCGCCCATTTCCTGCTTGCTTGCTATAGACTCAAGCCATCTGGCATCAAGAATCATAAGAGGGCTTGAAGCCTTAGCGTATTTTGCCAGATAAAGGTCAGATTTAAGTTCTTCAAAATCCCCCTTAAAAACTATGCAAAAATCTATGAAAGGTATTCTTTTCCTTATGCAGGCCTGCTCATCATCATTGAATTCCGCAAGCGAACAACTGGCCTCTATGGCCAAATCATCATACTTATCCTTGAGATAAACAAGGAGCTTTTCCCTCTCCTCATTGTCTATGATAAAGATTCCTTTTTTCAGCCCCTCAAGATAGCTAAGCATCCTCTTTTTCTTGTCAAGAAGCCTGTAATAGTCCCTGTAAGTATCATCCAAGCCATTCTTAAGGCATTCTGTCAGATTGGCCTTATTGGCATATATCTGCTTGAGCTTAGTCAGTCTTGCTTCCATGGCCCTCTTCTCGTCTTTTTTGACAAGATAAGCAGCCAAAGCCTTTGCCTCCAAGTCTCTTTTTACTGCCATTTCAACCAGGTCTTTATTCCAGTTTTCTAGTTCACTTGACAGGTTCTCATTCTCCTCTTCAAGTGCCGCCTTTTTTTCTCTATAAAGCCTAATAGTGTCATCAGCAGTTATGATGCCATCCTCAGCATTTTCCGGAACAAGGATTCCCGCACTCTCCATGACAAGTGCCAGTTCCTTCTCGATAGACCTGGCCGACTCATTCTCATAGTCAATTCTTGAAATCAGAGCTATATGCTCGTTGACAGCTGTCTCAAAGCTAGTCTCAAGCTCTTTTTTGTTCAAATCATATTTTTTTAGTTCTTCCCTGCACTCCTCGATATTCTCATCGATAAAGTACTTTTCAGGTTTTATTTTTTCATGGTAGGTTATGCTTATCTGAGCCAATTCAGCTGCTATATTTTCCTTGCTCTTAAGTCTTGCCTCTATGGCTGTCTTAGCTCTTTTAAGCTCTTTCTCGTATTCAAGGTAATCCTCATACTCGTCTACAGCTTCCAGATTGACCAGACGGCTTCCAAGTTCGGCAATTTTAATATCATCCTCACTCATAGAAGCTTCAAGCTTTCTCACCTTGGCCAATATTTCATCACAGGCTTTGCGGTCGGCAGCAATCTCAGCTGCCATAATATTTTCCTGTTCGCAGTCAATCTTTGAGTTATTGACTTCATTGTTCTTTTCTGCCTCAAGGAGGTCTTTTTCCTTGGCTAAGAGGTTTCTTTTAGCCAAAATCAGGCACTTGTAAAGCTGGTCTTCCAATTCCTTTTTCTTATCAAAAAAGCCTCTGTAGCTGCCAGTATAAGTTGCAAAATCCTTGATTGCCTCTATCTGCTTGTCGAAATTGCCTATAGTCATATGCTTTTTAGACAGGTCTATAAGCTGATCCTTGATATCAATCAGGGTCCTTGTCATAGACAGAGCATCATCATCCTGGCCAATCCTGTTTGCAAAGGACTTCTGAATAACCCCCTCTATAAGCAAATCTTCGATAACCTTACGGCTAGTCTTGTAGTTATTCTCAAAATAGGTTCTCACATGACCTTCAGTCTTGTTGATGCCCCTAATAATCTCCCAATGGCTCTCATATATGCCATACTTGGTAAGTTCATGCATATATTCGCCTTTTCGGTCAAAGACAAGGGCTGTTACCCTGTTGTCATTGCGGTGCAAATCCTTAAGGTAATTCTTTAAACCATTATATGTAATTCTCTCTCCATCGTTAGTTAGAGGAAGATTCCTGATATCATTGTCATTAAATTCACGGTAAAAAATCAGGTAATTGAAATATTCAATCCCTGAGTTGCCCATACTTTCTGTATTTTCATTTTCATCATTGTTCTCATCATGGCCAGTTCCAAGCTTTCTGGCACAAAAGCCAGTGGTCATGTAGCAATAGCCATCTCTCATAAAGCAAGAATCAAGCTTCCACTCAATCAGAGAGTGAATCACCGAATTATTGTTGCCATCCCTAAAAAGTTTTTCAACTGGCTGCTTGTCGTCAAGTGTGGAGTTTGGAATCACATTTTGCAACAAAAGCAACATAAGGAGGCTCTTTCCGCCTCCGTTCGCAAGATCATAAAGTGTATTGGAACAATTTAAATTCATAAAGAAATCATCATAATACTGAGTTCCAAAGTTATACTTTACATTGTTAACCCTAATTCTGTTAATCTGTGGCATTTCTTTCCTATTTCTCCTGCTCTTTCTTTCCTTTAAGTAACTGGGCTAGTCTGCTCCTGTTATCCTCATAATAGTTCTCAATCATAGATCTGAACCTATCTGTTGGATAGTATCTTGCATCGTTGCCTATAAGCAGATCATTCTCCTCCAAGAAGTTGATCACTGTCTTCACAAATCCTGCTTTAGATTTCCTTGCTGCTCTGGTATTATCTATGCTGTTGCTGCTGCTTGCCGGCAATTCCTCCCAGCTCAAAGCAATCTGTCTGAAGCTGTTTTCTTCTATCTCATCTAGTACAATTCCCATCTCGTCATCAATGATTCCATTGATATTGGTGTCCATGCTGTTAACTATGTCATCGATTTTAACGTACTCAACATATGCGGGTGTAGATGAATCAGTGTAGAACTGCATGATAATGTTATAGATTATAAAATAAGCAAGATATAACTCCTTATTCAGCTTTACTCCCAGCGCCTTCTTAACCTCCTCATTGGTAAAACCAAATACAGTATTTCCGGCCTTTCCCGCTGTATAAAGTGAGTTCTTATATTCGTATATCTCAAGCTCTAAATGTCTTAAGGTTTCCTGAACTATGGCATAGACTTCAGAATTATTGCTGTACTCCTGATACAAGGCAGAATTTGCACTTGTCTCGCCGACATCCTGGCCAGATACCAAGAGGGAAACTATATCTAAGGCCTTCTCTAGATTTCTATTCTCCATCCTACACTCTCCTGATTATCAAATCATTGGAATCTTCACTACTTCTCTCAAGGGTGAAGTCTATCTTCTCTTCCTCATCAATCCTTGAATCCAGCATCTTGTTAAGATAGCCGTCATCCTGCCAGAGATTGACAAAAAAAGTTACATAATCCGCATTCTTAATTATATTTTCATCATACATAGCCATCATGGAAGCATCAAACTCTTTCTTGCTAAACTCATCTCTGACTCTCAAGGCTGAATATAGGTTTCTCATAAGGAATTCATAATTATCCCCTATTCTCTCCTCCTCCAGCTCATCATCGTAGACAATCTCTGTGCTCTCTGAAAAGCTTACCTTCTCTGGCTTGATCATTTTTAAAGGTCTCATGGTCAGAGCTTCATCCAAGTTTTTCAAGACGAATCTTTTTCTGATTTTTATGCCCAGAACCGGTTTGATAAATTCAGACAAAACTTCAGCATCATCAGCGAGAATCATCTCCTTTAGAATAGTCTGGAAGTTAACTCTGCTCCTAAGACTTCTGATTTTTGCATTTTTAATAGCCTGATCAGTCATCTTCTGCATCTTTGTAACACTTACCAAAAGTTCAGTATGCCTGTTCATGGCAATTTTAAGCTGATCTCCCAGCTCATATATATCTTTAAGCGTCCTGTAATAAGCCTCAGTCTTCTGGCTTTGTCCCTCATGATCAGAATTCAGCTTAGCTAAAGCCTTCTCAATCAGTTCAGTGTTCTTCTTAAAGAGCCTCTCCTCCTCGTCGAACCACTGCATACCCGTATCCATAAACTCCCTGTAAGACTTTACGCCCTCATCAAGGTTAAGACTTAGTCCTTTTAAGACTTGGTCGCTCTGTCTCTTAAGATTGCTAACCTCGTCGTTGATTTTTGCGACAACCACGGCTCCACCCTTAAAATCATCAGAGCTTATCATCTTCTCCAAAAGAAGCTGTGCAACGCTTATTCGGCTTTCATCCTTGATTTCTTTGGTATCAAGATAAAACTCAATAGCCTCAGCGCTTATAGAGTACCAAACTGTATTATCCTTGATATTGCTCTCGATAATCCTAACCCTTGAGGCCCTCTTTTTTCTGTCTATAGGATCATAATACTCAAAACTAAAAGGTCTGCCCTCATTTCTTATCTTGTCAAATATGTAGTCAGAGACCTCTCTAACCTGGCCATCATCCAATTTCTGATTAAAATTCTCTCTCAGCATTCTTGCCATAAAGTCCAGATATTCAGGATACGTAACATCCTTTTCTTTAACATTGTTCTGTTCTATAAAAAATCTCAAGATAGCCATGAGTATATAGCCCATATCAAGGTTTTCATACATGCCATCTTTAAATTGACTAAAGTTATTTTCAGTCAATTTAAAAAAAGGATAATATTTCTTAAGATTAAGCATTCTCTCGCGGTGGTCTGCCACGATATCCCTCTGCATAGTCTCAATCATAATTATCCCTTCTTTCATGATTATTTAAAATTATCTTTAATTATATCCTCTAATGCCATCACAGACTTGTTCGGCCATCAAGCGCACGTAAGAGTGTAACCTCATCGATGCACTCCAAATCTCCACCTACAGGCACTCCACTTGCAATTCTTGTAACCTTTATTCCAGTAGGCTTTATAAGCTTACTAAGATACATGGCTGTTGTCTCTCCCTCAATACTTGAGTTAGTGGCAATTATAACCTCCTTGACATCAGCCTCAAGTCTCAGAATAAGCTCCTTAATCTTAAGATCATTTGGGCCTATTCCCAACATTGGACTAATAGCCCCGTGAAGAACATGATATACGCCCTCATACTTGCCAGTTTTTTCATAAGCTGCCATATCTCTTGGATTTTCCACAACCATAATTGTTTCGTGATCCCTCTTAGCATTGGCACAAACCGGACAGAGGTCAGTATCAGTCAAGGTAAAGCACTCTCTGCAGTATCTAATATTCTCCTTGGCAGAGCTTATGCTATCGCATAAAAGTTTAACCTCTCCCTCTGGCATATTAATAATGTGAAACGCCAGGCGCTGTGCGCTCTTAGCCCCAACCCCTGGTAATCTCGACAGCTGTTCTATCAGCTTATTGATATGTCCGCTGTATATGTCCATTAAAAAAGGCCCCCTGAAAGACCTGAGAGTCCTCCAGTGATCTTTGACATAGAAGCCTGAGACTCTTCTTCACACTTTCTCAAAGCTTCGTTAGTAGCAGCCATAATGAGATCCTCTAACATTTCAACATCATCTGGATCTACAGCTTCCTTGTCAAGCTTAACCTTTGTTATCTCTCTCTTACCGCTGACAGTAACCTCAACTACACCGCCGCCTGCAGATGCGCTAAACTCTCTAGCTTCTAACTCTGCCTGCTGCTCAGCCATCTGCTTCTGCATCTTCTGAGCCTGCTTCATAAGATTGTTCATATTGCCAGGCATTCCCTGGAAACCGCCTCTTTTTGCCATTTTAAAATCCTCCTAGATTAAATTTATTGATAATATTCATAATTTGCTTATATAAAGCTATATATTAGCATCGATTCCTTCACTGTCCTCAGTCTCTATGTCCATATTTATGACCTCTCTGATATCGTAGGTCTTGCTATGTCCACTCATATCAGCGTGACTAAAAAATTTTATATCAACCTTTGCCCCTACAAGACTTGACAGTTCGTCCTCTATTTTCTTGCCCATACCTTCGTTCTTAAAAAGACCATATACAGACTCGCTTCCAACCAAAACCTTCAATCCCCTGTTTCCCTCATCAAGCATGACAGAAAACTTGTTGTTGGTAGCTCCTATCAAAGGCTCATTGATATTGGCTATAGCCTGATTCCAAAGTTCAACCGCTCTTTTCAGATCATCCGGCATTGCCTGGCTCAGAGACTCTAGCTCCTCTCTGCTCATGGTACTTGGGGTTTCTTCCTCAGTCGAGCTAGCCTGCTTTGAACTGTCTGCTATAAGAACTCTTCCGCTCTTGAGCTGGTCCATAGCATCTGCAAGACTGAGCTTTAAGCTGTCATACATAGCCTCCATGCTTGCCAGTCGGCCCTTTAGTTCGTCAACATCTGTATCCCTCTCCATTGAAGGTCTACACATCTTTATCAAACTAGTCTCAACCTTGATTCTCTTATTGGCCTCAAACTTGATAGTATTGACCAATTCAGACGAAACTCTTATAAGTCTCATCAGAGTATCTATATCTACAGCCTGAGCTTGCTCCTTTAGGGCAGCTATGCTTTCAGTGGACATATCTATGATATCTTCTATGTCTTCATCCTGTGAGCTCTTTACAACCAAAGCATTTCTCAAGTACCACACAAAGTCAGAAACTACTGTCGTGAGATCAAGGCCCTGCATTATAACATTCTCAACGAACTTAAGGCAGGCAGCCACATTTCTTGCCAGCACAGCATCGAGCAATTCTTTGTATCTGTCGGCATCAATTGTGCCTATTGTGTCAAGAACATTGTCGTAAGTCAGGCAGCCATGCGGATGAAAGGCCAGACACTGTTCAAGAAGGCTCAGTGAATCTCTCATAGAGCCATCTCCAGCCTTTGCGACATACCTCAAAGCCTTGTCTTCTGCCTCATTGCCCTCAATCTGCATCAACTCTTTCAAGCGATCAGTGATTGTATCAATTGTGATTCTGTGAAATTCGTACTGCTGACATCTGGACCTGATAGTCTGGGGAATCTTATTTAGCTCAGTTGTAGCCATGATAAAAATCACATATTCCGGTGGTTCCTCAATAGTCTTTAGCATGGCATTGAAGGCCTGTGTTGTGACCATATGAGCCTCATCGATTATGTAAACCTTGTATCTTCCCACAGTAGGAGGATACATAACATCATCCTTGAGATCTCTCATGCTGTCCACGCCATTGTTTGAAGCAGCATCTATCTCTGATACGCAGAATGCTGCACCGCTGGCTATAGATTTGCAGGTTGGACACTGACCACAAGGATTTCCATCTTGTGGATTCTCGCAGTTCACAGCCCTGGCAAATATTTTGGCAACCGTTGTCTTACCAGTACCACGGGTACCGCTAAAGATATAGGCATGGCCAACTCTGTCCATTGAAATCTGATTTTTCAAGGCAGTAACTATATGTTCCTGCCCTTTTACATCCTCAAAATTGTCAGGACGAAACTTTCTATACAAGGCCTGATATGCCATAAAATCACCCTATTTCTTAAAAATTCACAATTTAACAAAATTGCTATAAACGAACATAATAAAAGCCGCTATCACAAGCGGCATATCTTCCCATATAAAAACCATGCGTCCGACTTCGAACCTGACCTACAGACGTTACCGATATAGACAGCTCGGCCCAGGCGACCTTTCGGCACACAGAAGCTTTCACTTAATGCTGCTTCATTCCTGACCTGACATGGTTCATGAATTTCTGTTGCGAAAGACCCAAGCGTCATCACTACTTGTATCGGGCTGCTCCATAAGCTTTAGCCCTCCGTCGGACATCACCCCTGCTATAGCGGATTGCAGGTACAAGGCGCCGCTACCACCCCGGCTGCACGGTAATAAAATTATACAAAATGATTTATAAGTAGTCAAGAAAAAAAGCTTGTCTCAAAGAGCCTCCTCTAAAACTTGCTCTCAGGATTTTCCAGCCTGTCAGCTATATATATTCCTCGCTTTTTCTCGTCCTCTGTCTCTTCCATATATTTCCTTATAAGGCCTGTCTGACACTGTTCAGGGTGAGCTTCAAGATAAGTGTCAAGATTCCACCTCTGATGTCTATAGAAAGGATAGTCGTGGCCACCGCCACCCTTGACAACCCTCATAAAGTCGCCATACTTTAACCCTAGATACTTTTCATATCCCGCAATTACCGGCACACTTGTAAATTCAAAAGGAACTTCAATGGTATTCTGGTAACACTCCTTATCAATGCCATATCCATCGCGCTCAACATTAAGTATCTGTATTCCAACCTTATCTGCACTGTCATAGTCTGCAATCTGACATATATTTTCAGCCAGTTCATAGAGCTGCATTGAAATATCGCCGCTCCTGTCTATATCCGCCTGAGTGACTTCCAAAATATTATTCAAGGTTGATGCCTTTTTCTCCTCGTCAAATGTTGGCCACAGAGCCGCAGCTGAATATATAGAGTGTATAAGCTGTTTCTGAAGATCTGCAAGTTCAGGATCTCTCGGATAGTAATCAGACGGAAAAAGGTCTATTCCTATAGCAAATGGACAATTATGGTACTTCTCAAGAAAGGGATCGTCTATCCTTATATCCTTACTGTTTACAATTCTTGTAAGCATCTCCCCATAACCCGGAGTATTGTGGATATTCATGTACTTATAATGGTCAGGCAGTTCATCTATAACAGACAAAAAGAGATTATAGTCGCTCCTTAACATGCCAAGATCAAAGTCATCATCCCAGGGTATAAAGCCGCCATGTCTCACAGCCCCAAGCATAGTCCCCCACTCTGCATAGTACTTTATGCCATACTTATCACAGAGTTTTCTCACATCTTCGTAAACCTCCAACTGGGCTGCCCAGCATCTTTTCATAGTAGCTGGGACATAGGTGCCAAGCCTTACCTCTCCCTTAAAATAACTCTCATCTATCTGCATATATCAAATCCGCCTTTCAAAGCTGAGCCAAGATGCCCCGGCCTAGCTCATATAATTTTCTCTAATATATTCTTCCATGGCTTTGACTTCCAGCTCAAATTCTCTCGAAGAAACTCTCTCACAGCCCTGGCCCAAAATAATTATCTGTTCCTGTCCATCAGAAGTCACAACCCTAACCCTGTCTTGTCTTCCATGTTCATGAGCAAACTTTTCAATATATCTATCGGCAGTTTCCGCTGTTTTTGTAAACACGACATGGATATTGTGGTAATCATAGACCTCTGTCGCATGATTCTTGACCCTGTAAGCGTCAAATACAGCTATAAGCTCCATACCATGCATAGCCTGGTAGTTGGCCAAAATATCCAAAAGCTTCCCCCTGGCACTGTCTATATTGATTGAAGCTAAATCTCTGAGCTCATCCCAGGCGTATATGACATTGTAGCTATCCACAAGCATGTAAGACTTAGAAATCTTTTTACTTTTCTCAGCCTTAGCTTCGGCCTTAGCTTCAGTCTCAGTTTCGGTCTTAGCTTCCTCCGCCTTATCATAGTTATATATCCTGCTCTCATGCCTCTTTTTGAAAGGATTTCTCTTATCATCTTTTCTATTAGCTCCCGAAGTAGCTCTAATTATGGCATCAATTTCATCTGTGCCTATAGCCTCTATATCAGACTTTTTAGGCCCCTTGATCAGGCTTAACTCAGTCTTAAGCTGGCTTATGTCTATGCCAAAGTAAGGCGCAAAAAGAGGATTTTTCTTAACTGATTCCAAATGGGCTCTCTCATCCACCATATCCCACTTGACTAATTCAGCACTTCCATGTGAACAAAATACCGAATCCGGTGAGGCCGTAGTGTCCAGACATGGGTCATAAGCACAGGCCTCTATAACCTCCTGCTCATTCTTACACCTGTCATAGCCAGCAAAGGAGGTCCTAAGACTGGATGAAGGTCCTGCAAAACTAGAAAATGTAAGGCTGTAGTCCGCAAAAGCAGACACAGGGACTCTTCCACTAATTTTACTGGTCATATTATCAGCATTTCCATCAGACAGTTTGAATTCTGCCCCCATCTGAGATAAATCTGTCATAACCCTGCCCACAAGGCCCTGTTCAAGTTCAATGTCCAAATTAAGATAAGGCTCTAAGAGATAAGATTCAGCCTTCATCAAGCCTTGTCTTAAGGCTCTCAGACTGGCCTCTCTAAAATCTCCTCCCTCAGTATGCTTTATATGTGCCTTGCCCGATGCCAGTGTAATCACTAGATCTGTCAGTCCCGATCCTGTAAGAACTCCTTTGAGTTCACTGTATTCAAGAGTACTTATAACTTGCTTTTGGAAATTGAGTGGCAAAATGTCTGTGCTGGCCTCATCCTTTATTTTAATTCCCGAGCCCCTTGCTCCAGGTTCAATTATGAGATGGACCTCAGAGTAGTGTTTCAAAGGCTCATAATGGCCGATTCCCTCAACAGTGTCGGCTATGGTCTCCTTATAGATTATCTTTCCCTGTCCGAAAGAGACCTCCACTCCAAATCTGTCAAATATCAGCTGCCTTATAATCTCCCCCTGTACCTGACCCATAACCTGAATCTGTACCTGGTTAACCACGCTGTCATATAAGACATGAAGCTGAGGTTCCTCCTCTTCAAGTTCTCTAAGTTTGGGAACCAGCAGGGCTAAATCGCTTTCATCCTCAATTTTTATCGCATAGGACACCACTGGAATCATAAGCGGAATCTCAGACTCCTGATCACAGCCATAAGAGTCTCCCGCCTTAGTCTTTTCAAGTCCGGTCAAGGCACAGATGTCTCCAGCCACAGCACTAGTTAGAGCTTTACTGCTATCACCCTGAAGGAGTCTAATCTGGTTAATCTTCTCATCTGCCACAAGCTCCTTGGCCTTAAGACTTCCCCCAGTCACCTTGACATGACTCAGCCTCACACCTGCTGAATCTCGGCTTATCTTAAACACTTTTAAGCCCAACTGGTCTGGATAAGTCTTGTAAGTTACAAGCCTTGCCAGGCCCTCCATAAACTCATCCAAGCCTTTCATCTTCAGGGCTGAGCCAAAAAAAACCGGAAAAATCTTCCTGTCAGCCAAAAGCCTCTGAAGACAAGCCAGGCTAAGCTCAGAATTAGTCAAATACTCCTCCATAGCAGCCTCATCACTGACAGCAATATTCTCATAGAGTTCAGACAGGCGCTCAATTGCAGCCTCATCGAGTCCGTCAAGTCCCTCTTTTGACCCTGTCACACCCTCTTTTAAGTCAAGTCCACTTTCTTTTGAGCCTGCCTCAAGCCCTTTTTTAGTCAGGCTGTAATCGGTGAAATCAACCGCATTCTCGCTGAGATTGGCCTTTATCTGAGAGAAAACACTCCACCTGTTGGCCCCAGTCATATCCATCTTATTGACAAAAATAAAGACAGGTATGTGATACCTTGAAAGGAGACTAAAAAGCGTCTTTGTATAGCCAGTAACTCCGTCACAAGCATTTATTATCAGGACCGCATAATCAAGCACCTGCAAGGTCCTCTCCATCTCTGCCGAAAAATCTATGTGTCCAGGAGTGTCAAGGATTGTAATATTCTTATCAAAGAGTCTGCTATGAGCCTCCCCGGCAAATATTGTGATTCCCCTTTTTTTCTCGTACACATCTGTGTCAAGGAAAGTATCCTTGCTATCAACGCGGCCAGCTTTTCTGATAGCCCCAGTTTTTAAGAGCAGGGCTTCGCTCAAAGTTGTCTTTCCTGCATCAACATGAGCAAGCATTCCAATTGTTATATTTTCCGACTGCATAGTCCTTCCCACTTTCTCAATTCTTCCTGCAATTATAGCATAAAGAGGGGAGAAAAAAACTTATTAAAAAAGCAAATATGCTATTGACCTTGACATTATGTCAAGCTTTACAATCAAATCAAACATAAATGTAATTGGAGGTTTTACATGAAAAAGAAATTTATGAAATTGGCTAGTCTGGCTCTAAGTGCAAGCCTGGTCATAGGCAGTGCTCTTGGACTTTCAGTTCCAACTAAGGTTAAGGCTGCTGACACACCAACCATCTGGATTGTCGGTGATTCTACAGTATGTTCATTCGAAGGAGTTGACGATTCCCTCTACTACCCAAGATATGGCTGGGGAACACAGATAGCCAACTATACTGACGGCACATATGAAATCAAGAATCTTGCCCTTTCAGGCAGAAGTTCAAAGAGTTTCACATCAGAGTCTAACTACACAGAACTTGTCAACGAAATGAAGCCGGGCGATCTTCTTTTGATCGGCTTTGGCCACAACGATGAAAAGGCTGAAGAGGCTAGATACACTAACCCTAATGGCGACTATACAACAGAGGGCAGCTTCGCCAACTCCCTCTATGAAAACTATGTAAAAAAAGCCCAGGATGCTGGCGCAACACCAATTCTTGTCACTCCTTTGGTAAGAAGAGTTGAATCCGGTGAGGTATCAGGCTCAACAGCTCACATCACAAGCGATGTTCCAGGTTTCCCTGGCGGTGACTACCCTCAGGCTATTAGAGACTTAGGTTCAAGCCTTAATGTTCCTGTAGCTGACCTCACAGCCAACACACTTGAGCTCTATAACAGCATTGGACCAGATGAGACTATCAATCTTCACTCATGGACTTCTTCTAACAAGAAGAGTGTTGATAACACTCACACCAATATCTACGGTGCAGCTCGCAATGCCCACTTCATAGCTCAGGCTATTAAAGATGCCAACATTGAAGGCGTTTCAGAACATTTCCCAGATTCAGATGCACCTGGAATTGAGACCTTGATTGCAAACCCTAACTATGTCGAGAAAGATTACACAGCTCCAGCTGATGATGCAAGCAGTGTTCTCGGCGACACAGCCGGAATCTGGCATCCAACAGCTTTCGGTAATATAGGCGGCACACCTTCAAGCGATAAGGAAGTTTTTGAGTATGATCCAGAGACTGATACTTACCACATGGCAATGGTTGGCAAGGGTAAGATAGCTGCAGCAAGTGATGGTATCATGATGTACTACACAAAATTACCTGCAGGCAAGACTTTCACACTCACAGCTGATATGACAGTCAACAGTTTTGACAAGAATGATCAGGTTTCATTCGGCCTTATGGCTAGAGATGATATGTATGTAGATCTCAACGATTCTTCAATCGCTTCTGATTATGTAGCTGCTGCTCCTTTAAAGCTCGCTTCTGGCTCAGTTTACAACAACTTTAAGAGACAGGGCTCAAAGCTCACAAGCGGCGGAGAGATGACTGAAGGCGTTGTAGCCGGCCAGACTTACTCTCTCAAGATTGCAAGCAACTCTGACGGTTACGAGTGTACATTTGGAAATGAAGCTCCTGTATCAGGCGGTTTTGACTTCCAGCTCACATCGATTGATCCTGACTATGTATATGTCGGCATGTTCGTTGCAAGAAAGGCTGATGTGACATTCAGCAATGTAAGCCTTGTTATCAACGACGACCCAGAAGCTACTTCTGATGATACTTCTAACGATACTTCTGATGATACAAGTGCTGATACTTCTAGCGAAACATCTGATGATGCTTCTGCTGAGCCAGTCCTCGAAGCTGATGCCAGTGTAGAAGAGACAAGCAGTGAAAAGCTTGCCGAAGCTGCTCCTGCAGCAGAGACTAAGGCTGAGAACTTAGTTAGAACAAGCGCTGTAAAGACAGGTGATTTAAGCAATCTTCTTATCTATGCTCTTGCATCAACACTTGCTCTCTCAGGTCTCATAATCGCAAGCAGAAAGAAAAATATCTGACATTACCTCACCTTTTGATATTTTCACCTCGAGTGCAACTTAACTTGGCACCATTCTCACCTAAAGTTAAGCCCACAATCCCATATTGTGGGCGAGGTGAAAAATAAAAGTGATATCTCCCTAAAAGGGTATAAATAAAGGCTTAGAAGACGGCTGTTACGCCATCTTCTAAGCCTTTTAATTTTGCATGCTCTAAAAGCTAAAACCGCAAATAATACATTCACGTCCAAGTCTTCAAAGTAAAACCTTATATCAAAGCCCTCAAATTTCTTTCACAGGAGTACTCATAAGGGCATAGATTACATTCTGTCCCTCCTCAACTGTATTTGCTATAAGAACTATATAGATATCCCCATCTACTTCCATGCCTGCTGAGCGTATATTTGCAATATGAGTTTTCAATTCAGCAAGCATTTGCCCCTTCTTTGCAACCTGACCATAGGCCTCAAAAGGGACCCTGATTATCTTCATAACCGAAGGAACAGACTGGTAGTGATCTGTATATTCGTTTGGCTCAACCTTATACTTATCCATATGGACAGCCTTCATTGCCCAGCCTTCTCTCATGAGATAGGAGCCGTTAAATACGTCCTCTTTCTTTACAAGAGTAATCCTTTGAACTTCAGGTGATACATTGACAAATTCTTTGATTTTGTCCAGTCTTCCCGCATCATCTAAAAGCCTATCCCCCTCCTTGTAGAGAACATAATACTGTTCAACAGAGTCCTTGAGGTAATAGGGGCCTGCTTTTTCAGCTTTTTTCATAAGAGCCAGGTCATCTTTTAGCCTGTGTCTGAGATAAGTCATATATTCTATCTGCTCATCTATTATCTTCATGCGCTGACTGTAGGCATCAATACTATCGTGCAGATTCATATTTCGAACATCTAGTATGTCATCATGCGAGAAGCCATACTTTCGCATCAGGCAGTCATTGATAACCTCAAAAAGGGCGTCATCATCATAGTATCTATAGCCATTCTCTGGATCTCTGATTGACTTGAAATAGCCATAGTCCTCATACCTTCTGATAGTATTGGTAGAAACTCCAAGCAGCTTGGCAACTTCACCAATCTTATATCTCATCCGTGATACTCTCCATTATACTGAATAAGGACCAAATCCTTAACCTCAGGTATGTTTCTAATCTTCTCTGCAAAGAAAAGATTCTGCTTCTTTACGACAACTTCTACTGCCATCTCAATCGAGTCTTTTCTCATAGTTTTTGACTTAACATAGGTCTTAAGCTTGCCGAATTCTCTCAAAATCTGATCTGCAGTCTCATCACCTGTGAAGTGAACTATGCAAATATAAACCTGAGCCTTCTCCTGCTTGTGGTAGAAGACCATGATCATAACAACCATAACAAAGCAAGCTAGCACGCCCAGACCAAACATACCTGCACCGGATGTGATACCTGTTGTGATAGCCCAAAACATATAGAGCAGATCAAAGGGATCCTTGACAGCAGTTCTGTAACGCACGATTGAGAGCGCACCAACCATACCAAGGGAGATTACTACATTGGTACTGATTGCAAGTGTAACCATGCAGGTAAGTATGCTCATACCAACCAGAGTAACAGCAAAGCTTCTAGAGTAGATAACTCCTGCATAGAACCTCTTGTAGGTAAAGTAAATAACCATACCCAGGACCAATGCTACGGCAAGAGCCACCATAATGTTGGGCACGTCATAATTCTTTAAAATATCACTATTCAAAATTTTATTCATAATGCACTCCTTGTTTTTTCAAGACATAATACATACTTAGATACCGCCTTTAATTCTGCTGCCTTAGGCGGAATAACACTTCTCACTATCTGGGGCAAAAAGCCAGTATATTTAACTTCCATAACACAAGTCCCAGCTTCCAAGACATTGACACATGGCAAATTCTCGTCAAATATATCATAGCCTCCGAGCGCCGTTCTGACATCGTTGTCAAAGGTAACCCTAACAGTTCCCTCATCCAGAATATAAGGCTCTCTTTCATAATCAACTATTGTGACAGGTCTCAAAACCCTTGATTGGCACTCATAGTAAAATTCCTTGCAAAGATTCTCTGGTCTCTCCAGAAGGAAATCGTACTGGCCAGCAAGAATCATATCAAACTCTTGTCTGCTAAGTCTGGCATCTTCCTTGTAGATGTACATATCAACCTTCTTTTTTCTCTCAAGCTTGATAGTTGCATCCGAATAATTATAGATTCTAATTCGATATTTCTTTCTGTCAAGAACTCCCATACTCTTTTCCTGATAGGCAGACATCCAGTAATCATCAAAGTAGAGGCTTCTAATCATATAGCCATTCTTTCCCGCATGAGGATCCTTTTTTAAGGCTATATTCAGCCTCAACTTGATATCCTCTCTCTCCGCACAGTTGATTACATATTTTAGCTCATGCCTGTAAGTGCCGACATGATCACTGCCTGGGCCCTGATAAGTCAGGAAATTATCGATCATTTTTACAATTCCCATCTAATCACCCTAATTCTCAATTTGTGTATCTTCTACAATTCTTCCATCCTCAAGTACAAAGAAACACTTAACTCCATAGACTGTTCCCTTTGAACCGTTATAATAGTCAAATGCTACCTGAGAATAACCACTCTTGTTAGTTGCCACAACCTTGACATAATACTGACCTGCCGGAAGCACAGCGCTGCTCATATAAGGCAAATCACCTGTGTATGACGCAATTATGTCTGTACAGTTATAATCTCTGGCAATTACTGCGCTATAACTAATTGACTCATGGTTGAAGTCATAAGCACCATCCCAAACTATATTGAGAAGTCCATTGTCTACACTAGGCTTGCCTATATAGAAAGGCAGAGGCTCTTTCAATGATTTCTTATAGCTCTGATAATAGTATTCAACTAAGTCCGGAATATTGCTTGCAATAGTATTGTACTGGTCCGCATTTATGCCTGAATATGTATTATCCGGATCCTTATTTACATAGGCATCTGTGACTGTCCTGTATGTTGCAATCATGCTATTCAGCTGATTTGGAGTCATATAATTATTTTTGATATCCTCAACAGCTCGATCAAGTTCTTCCCTGTAGCTTGTTGATTTGAGGGCTCTCTTAAAGAGAATTGTTCCCCAGAAATTCCCCACACCATGGCTATAGCCCCAATCATCATTACCGTTCTTTATCATATCCTCTGTGGTGTAGAAAGATCCATCATAATCCCAAGGAAGCAAATACCACTTGGAACTGTTATAAGGGCTGTAGATATAGAAATTACGGTTTCTGCAGTCAATGTTTCCAACCAGCATCTCAAAAGCCATCCAATAAGCCAAATTTTCTCGATCAAAATAATTGTCAAGGATTGCATCAGGCGAGATTGTCTCGTCATTGAGGGCAGTCAGCATATTTATAAGCTTAGTGTGATCATTATTGCCCTTAACTTCAAGCAAGTTCTCAAAAGCCTGCTTGTTATAAGTAGGATCTGTAGCAAGTTTGATAACATCAGAATTTCTATAGAACTCAAAGTTATTGACCTTATAGAGCTGGCCATTCTTATCAAGTCCATGAGCCTTCATATAGGCCTTGTTAGGCTGTTCAACCTGAGTGTAGAGTCCATAATCCTCAAAGCCAGCTCCAGAACCGCTTGATGTGGTGTCCTTTACATATAGATGTACAAACTGGGTTCTAAGGCTCATATGCTGAGGGATTTTTTTCATTAAGTCAAAGCAAAGCTTATTTCTAAATCTCAAACCCTCGGACATGTGCTTATTGAGCGCTATAGTCTTCTGGCCTCTCCAAGTGCCCTTATTATCTCTAAGTTCAATCTTGTAGTTTTTCTGCGGATTCTTGGAAGAAGACTGTCCTCTGATCTGAACTGTGGCATTGGGAACAATCTGGTCATAACCAAGAGATCCAGATGTTGGTCCCGCTTCATCTCCTACCTGCAAAAGAGCATTGACCTGATATCTTTCAAGGCCCAAAGCCTCATAATCATAGACAGAATGAGTATTTATATCTAACCAGCTGTGATTGGTATTCTCAGCAGCTGTACCCTCGCTGACAGTAAGGTACATGGTTACAACGCTATCCTCATCATCAAGTTCATATACTGAGGCCACATCCCTGAAAGCAGATGAATCCTCGCCATTTTGTGTTGTATCCTGACTTACCTCCTGTTCAGAAGCCTCATCACTCTCATTTTTTTCATGTATAAGATAAGCCACCGCCGATATCGTGGCCATAATCAAGGCTATTACAGCTATGCCCCTTATAATAGCACTAATATTTCTTCTTAAAAGATTCATTTAAAACACCTCACAAATTTAACTTCTCAAAGAAATGTCTTAATTTCTTAAAAAATCCACCCTTCTTGACACTCACAATGGGTTGGACGCTCAAAATAAAGTAACTAAGCCTGCTCGTGAATATATTCAACCTCATGAAACAGATAAAGTAGTATACCACACTTCCCGCGACAAATGCGATTCCATAAAAAGACAGACCGGTATAGTACTCAAGTAAAGAGCCCACTACAACTACAAAAGCAAAACTAGCAGAGCCTATCGCAGCCCCAAGATAATCAGTAAAGTACAGAAGAAGCAACATCTGAACATTGGCTATGGCAAAAAGTCCATAACCTATAGATAAGAGTCTAAAATGCTCACCCATACTGGCTGTAAAGCCCATAGGCAACCTGTCTATGATAAATACTCCTATAGAGATAGCTAACATTGTCGTGTAGAACTGTTTTCGAGCCGTATAGGCAAGCTCGTTCTCCATAACATCAAGCATTTCCTTTTCTGCATCCTTTATTTCGATGATAGAACCATTTCCATTGTAGAGCTCATAGTATTTTCTATACTTGGGATAAAAGTTTACCTCGACAGATGCCACAAAATTGATTGTTGTTATAAGTATTGTCAAGAAGGCCAGCATGGCCGGTATATCATATTCTGGGGCTCCATAATAAAGTCCTTGAATTTGTACCCCAATATCAGTGAACCATTTTTCAACAATATGAAAAAAGAGGCCGACATTTGAGCAAAGGCCAATCACTAAAAGCGCCTTGTACTCGTCAAACCAATCAAGAAACTTAAAGTGTCCCTCATAGCTGTTATGAAAGAAGTCATACAGCATTGAATAATTCATAGCACCCATAATTCCATAACCTAAGCACATTCCAAATAGGAGAATATGTACTGATACAGTAAATATCCAGGTTAGAATCAGAGTAGAAATCAATGAGACTATAGTCGCCACTATGTATGACTTTATAATCCCCTTATAGTCCTTGATTGCAGTGAGATAGCTCATCTCATTCCATACCAGGACCAATTCCTCAAAAAAGATGAAATTGAGCACCATCAAAGAAAAACTTATACCTGCGAAGTAGAGAAATATCGCAAAGCCTAATCCGCCTATGACAAGCTGCAAAGACAGTATACCCGCCAGGGATGGAAATACTTTATCCTCATTGTCCCCATAAAGCATATCTGCTATATACCTTGTGAGAGCTGTCGAAAAAATGCCTGTCAAGATCATGGATGAAAGCAGAGCGTATGTAACCATTGAATTTACAAGCTCTCTGTTGTGTTTATCGAGGCCCATAACCTTTCCCACATAGGCAATTCCAAGCAGATACATAATACCAAGGATCATGGGACCTGCTGTAACAACGCCAGTATAGCCATATGCTTTTAAGAGATTTCCGACTCCTCTTTTATTAAATAATTTCTTTAACTCAAATCCAATACCAGCCACTATTACTCCTCAACCTTTGTATAAAGGCTCCTGTAATTCTTTATCATATCCTCATGCCTAAAGCCATCCCTGACTCTAAGCTGGCCCCTATTACCCATGTCAAGCCTTTCTTCCCTGCTCGAGCACATTCTGATAAGTTCTCTCGCATAGAAGGATCTGTTCATAGGTGGTGCAATATAACCAACCACACCATATCCATCACTTTCATCCTCCAAGAGCTCTCTACAGCAGCCCACATCAGTGGTAACACATGGTCTCCTTGCTGCTAAAGATTCAAGAACAGACAGAGGTTGGCCCTCTGATATACTAGACAAGACTGTAAAATCAAATTTTTTCATGTACTCAACAACATCTACCTGTCCAGTAAATATAACCTTTTCCGAGAGCTTGAGTTCCCTTACCAATTCGTAACACTCCTCTGCATACTCCTTGTCATCCTCGGCTCCCAAAATATAAAGTCTGACATTTTTTAAGAGCAGACTTGTCTCATAAAAGGCATATATAAGGGTTTTTACATCCTTAATAGGAGCCATTCTCATAACAGCTCCAATATCAACATAGCCGTCATCCTCTTTAAGTGGAATCGCGGCAAACCTTTCATAATTGACACCATTACCGATTACATAGCACTTGTCTTTAGGGGCCCCCAACTCTATCTGTGTTGCCCTGGCCCTGTTAAAAAGACTGGATATGAGATCCGCCTGCTTATAGACAGCATCTGAAAGCATATAGAAAAATTCTATCCATCTCTTTTTGAAGCTTGCTACCACCCAGTTTGCCCTGATGATTTCCTCTTCTCTCTCTCTTGAATAGATTCCATGTTCAGACAAAATAAGGGGCTTTTTATGGACCACATGTCCCAAAACTCCTAAAATGCCGCCATATCCGGTACATATTGTGTGATATATATCGGCCTTAGGCACCTCTTGAGATAGCATGTAAAAAAGTGGAAGCATCATGCTTCTCACAGTGTGGAAGGTATCTGAATAAGCCGAGTACTTATACTTGCTCGCACACACCTCTTCAAGCATGTTCAAAAACTCTGAACTCATAAGCAGAGCTCCAGGCTTTACCTTCTTTTCCTGAAAGATTTTGACAATGCAGTCCCAATCAGGCCTGCCACAGTCTATGACCTTTTTAAGGTTATCGAGCTCATCATCTCTAAACCTGTATCTTTTCTTCTCTGGCTTTATTTTTAAAGCATCATCAAGAAAGACCTCATGTACTTCGCTGACATTAGCTGGCAGTTCATACACGAACTTGCCCTTATCCTTAGCATTGGCCCCGATTACCCAGAGGATAAACTCGATGTCTGGCATGGCTTTTATATAGTTATGCATCCAAGTGGACACTCCACCATGAGTGTATGGATAAGATCCCTCAAGTATAAGGCATACCCTCATCAAATCATCCTCCTTTCTTAATCAGTCTTTTTTATAAGGGAAACCTCTGAGCCATTAAGCTCTAAAAGATAGAGATTTCCTGTTAGTTTTTCAATTTTGCCGCCGTATATATCTTTTATAATAGCTCCATTATTGATTCTCACAAAGACATAGGCTGGTCCCATATAGTTGCTGACACTTATGTGCAGCCACTCATCAGTCTCACTAATATCAAGTCCCATGCTGGCATAATTCTTTACTGCACCAGCCATACCGCTTCCGGTTGTCTGTCTTATAGATGGTGCATTTTTTTGAAGCCATGCACAGTAATTGTCTATATTCTTGTAAAGAGTTGGCCAACCAAGGGCTGCACCTCTGTCTTCATCCAAAAGATCATCCGGATGCATAAAGTGAGAATTCACATAGTGCATATTTAGCTCAGAAAAAGCAGTAATCTTCTGATAATCATCAAAGATTGCACCCGACACTACTCTAGGTGCCTCAATAATGCCATCACTTGCCACTTCAAATTCCTGGTCATAGGCAACTGATCCAGGAAGATAGGTTGAACTTATAGCCTTGATATTGCTGATTTTCTTAGAGATGAGCTGTCTGCCGGCCGGCGACAAAACATTAGACGGTGGGACATATACAGATAAGTCTGTTGCGGGAAAAGCCTGAGCCGAAAACTCTGTGAGTTCCTTCAAAGCCTTATACATCGCATCTTCGCTATCCCAGACGCTATATCCTAAATCATCCAAATCATAATGTCTCTCATCTGTCACTAGAGGCTGATGGTTGTAGCCGTGATATCCAAGCTCTCCTCCCATGTGCAGGAGCATATCACCATAAAAGTGATAATCGCCAAGAGAATTGTTTCTGTAAACCTCGCCATCTGTATCATCACCATAGTTTTCTATGATAAGTCCGGTAAATTTAATCTTGTACTTATCAGCCAGATTTATCAAATCAGGCCACCAGTATTTTGAATAAAACTCAGCTACACTGACATTATAATCTCTGTTGATATATGTCGCATCACCACTCGGAACTGGAGATGGAAAATCATCCAGATAGAAGGCTGATGCATTGATAACCGGGTAAATTGATATATCATCAAGAAGGGAATAAGCAGAGGCATTGATGCCCCTATAGGCCTTGCCTGTATATCCAAAGTTATCAACCACAACTCTGCCCTTGCCACAAGTTCTGTACCAAATCAGAGGCACTCGCCCATCTTCTGTTGATGCCATTACCCTGCTGTCATCTGTCAGGGATACAGTCATGGCTACTTCATAGGCATCATCAATTTTATAAGTAGTTCCTGAACCCAGCATAAAGCCGTCAACCGCCTTAAAAGATGAAATTGTAGCATAAGTGTCACCCATATCATCTATACCAAGCTTGTTAAACATAGCCTGAAATACTGTTGACTTAGACATAGGCAGCCATACAAGAAGATGGCCCCCTGAATTCTCAACCCAATCCAAAAGATTTATGGCATTAATTCCAATCTTATTGATATCGGTAAATGCTATGACAACATTCTTATATGATGTAAAGGCCGGAAGCTGTGCCTTGCTAACATCTACCTCGTCATAAGCCACACGCATATCTTTAAGAATCATCCTATATTGAACTATGGCATCATTGCTGACCAAGTCCTGACTGTCATATAAGAGAAGACACTTGGTTGTTCCTGCTGTCTGCTTATTGACAACCTCACTTGCTCCTAGATAATTATCGCTAAACTTTGATGAATTGTAGCTGATTCCTGCCTGCTGCAGGACAAGAATAAGCGCAAACGCCATAAAAGCAACTAAGATTCTAATCAAGGTCAGATACCTAAGTTTTATATTCAATTTTCCTCTGAACCTATTCCTATTTTTCATCCCTTAATCCTAATCTCTTAAGCCTAATCTTACATAAACCTAATCTCACATAAGCCTAATCTTACATAAACCTAATCTCACATAAGCCTGATCTTACATAAAACTAATCTAATGCTAGCTTAGAGCAAACTTATACAATCTCATCATTCTCGTTGTACAAGAAGACGTCTTCAATTTCTTCATCTTTGCCCAAGTCAAATCCATCCAAAAAGGATCCCTCTAATCCAAGTAAGTTTGATTTATAAGCTTTATCATTGTCATTGGCATTCCAAAATCTAGCTATCTTTCTGATTTTCCTGCTGTAATAAACATCATCATCAATGCTATTGATTACCTTATATACCATCTCATCGATTTTGTCTGGTCTGCCATTCTCATAATAATATCTGAATTCATTGATCCACATCTTCTGAGAATGCGGATGTTCACTCTTATACTTCTCTATAAGATCTATAGCCTGGTCATATTCCTTTTTGTCTAGCTTTATCCTTGACAACTTGACCATGTCATCATCAAGTTTTAATCTCTTAAACCTATCCTCAATCATCTCTTCGTAGTATTGCTTCTGAAGGTTTAAGATGCTGCCCTCCGCAACACCACTGTGTATATATTCCTCTAGGAAGTCTATATATTCATCTTTATAATCTGACCTATCAGGCTCGGCTTCAATCTTTCCTCTTAAAAGCTTTGACTTTGACTCATACTCATCAGACAACTCAACCATTGCTGTTATCGCATAGTGAACTACCTCAACATCATCATTGAGTCTGGCTTGGTTTATAACACCGGTATATTGCTTTGTATCTTGCATGAGCACATCCATTATCAGGCTTCTTCTAACTGCTGAATCATTTAAAATAAGTGCATCCTCAATCGGAACCACCATATTATCTTCTTTGCTGGCCAACTGGATGTTGGTGTAATCATCATCAACCTCTTTCATAGCCTCGAGCTCGCTAATCTTTTTAGCTTGAGTTCCCCTCACCTGTCTTACATGTTCTATGACAATTAGAACCTCACCCAAAATTGGCAGAAATATTATATTGAAAGCCATAAGCTTATCAACTTTAAGCCTCTTAAAAAAGATAAGGACAAATATGAGCAGGACTGCCACCAGATGCACTAAAATTATAATTTTACCAACCAAATCAAGTCCCTCTTATTCAATAATTAATCAACAAGGTCTCTAATTTACCTCTTTTACAATTTCGCACCTAATACCCTCATTTTCAAAACGTCTTGTGACAAAGATAATATTATTCTCATCTACCTGAGGTGTAAGTACATATATTTCTCCATCATCGCCTCGTCCTATAACATCCTCGACTCTTACTATATCAGCGACAAACTGGGCCATAGTTTCAAATGATCTGCCATCACTAAATACGTGGATTATTCTGTAATCAAGAAGTCCCTGATCCTTCATTCCCTTGTGAATCTGGATTTGATTCAAAAGATATTCTTTTTTAGCCACTTCTGTTCCACTGTAGTAAATCTGTTCTCTTGTCGCCTGCATAAATCTCCAAGCCTTAACCAGGAAGTTCTGCATAAGCCCCTTAAATATTCTCAATAGATTTACATAATAAGCACTGAGCTGGCTAAAATCTGAATTATAGACGAATATGAGAACTGAAATCCTACCCTCGTCCCTGACACCAGTGACATAAACAGGTAATTTAGGATTCAGGCTCGAGTTAAACCAAACATCTTCATCTGAAAGAGAGTCAAGAATCTCCTGATATTCACCGTCCAGTCTCAATGATTTGTTAATCTTATCATTCAATTTCTTTGAGCATACTTCAAGTCTGGCAAAACAGCTTGACTGAGCTCCTATGGTAAATATTGCAACCGATTCACTTTCAAGCAGCTCTTCAAGTACAGGAACAGCATCGGCGAAAATTTCCTGTGGATCAGTTGAATTAAGTCTGTTTACCACATCAAAAATTCTACCAAAGCCCTCTCTGCTTCCCAAAAGTTCCTTCTTGTACTGATTCTTATAATCGATAGCTTCCTCATAGAGCATATTCATAAAGTCATATTGATCATTGACATGGCCAATCTCATCCTTTAGAGAAGTAATTTCTACTTCCTTTTTCTCCTTGAGATATCCCACAGCAGCACCGAGAATCATAAGAATTATGAAAGGTATCCAGTTGGCTGGATCATAAAAAAGGAGTTCAACCGCTGTGCCGTTAGTATAATAAGAAATTATCAGCATAATTATCTCAATACCAGCAGCTAAAACGCCAACATTAGAACCGTACACGCTTGCCATAATTACGACATATATAGTTCTAAAATCGACCATTCTAAACTGAACACCAGAATAAGACATTCTAACCAGAAATTCCACCAACAAAGCGCCCAAGATAAGTTCAACTATTTTTGTAAACTTATCGTAGACCCTGAATCTGTCAATAATCTGTCTTAAAAGCGGCTGTTTATCAGGCTGAATCTTTACAAATTCTTCTCTGTAATCATCCAGCATATCAAGTGCATCTCTCTTGATATACCAGCCATACTGGCTTCTAAGCTTATTATCTGTCAGTTCAATTTGAGTTTCCTTTTCAACCTGATCAAAAACCAAGTCAGCCTTTGGATACAGCCTTTTTACCCAAAGCTCCAAATCCTTGTAGCTTCTCGTTTCTATAGGGTGTATGTCAAAAGTACCCGACTCACTATTCCAGTCGTCAAAAATTCTATATATGAGTTCTGCTATCTCATCCGGATCAACAAAATAAGGTTTGTCATTAATATTGACATCAAGATGAACCAGTCCTCCCCTCTGAAGGGCATCTATAAACTTATAGCAAAAGTCGTCAAGATCTGGATTGTAACCAGCAAATATATATGGACTCCTTATAATCTTAACTGTAACATCCTTATTTCTAGCATATAGCATACAGAGCGCTTCAAGAGCATGGAGATACATAGTCTGGCTGTCTGTTCTATTTCTCAAGATTTCTCCCGATGATACAACAACTACCTTCTCTATATGATTTTTGGCGCAACAATCCATGAACTTGCGCACACTGTCAAGTTCTCCCTTAGGATTGGATTTATATTTTGTAAAAGCAGACACATATATAACGCGGTCAAATCTGTAATTATCGAATAGTTTGCTGAAATGTTCGTCAGCAACATCAACCGGAAATCTCTTAATTTTTCCTATTCTTTTCTTTCCAGCCTTTTTAGAGCAGACCACTATATTGTCATTGCCAAACATGGTTCTTAAGTGTTCATCATTAAAGGCAGATACATCCCCTGCAAAAAGTGTTTCCATATATTTCTCTCTTTAAACTAGTAATTCTTTCCCAAAAAAATTCGCCAAATTAAGCACTTGCATACTTATATTGTAGCCTTATTATTCAATATTTGCTATAACATTTTTTATATTTTTAGTTTGTGATTT
The DNA here is from genome assembly GCA_947164605.1 of uncultured Lachnospiraceae bacterium. Taxonomy (GTDB): domain Bacteria; phylum Bacillota; class Clostridia; order Lachnospirales; family Lachnospiraceae; genus CAMUXE01. The sequence continues at coordinate 42,206 of CAMUXE010000003.1, forward strand.
TCAGAGGTAGACAACATGGCTATTACTTACGATGAGATAAGTTTCATAATTTTGCTTTTTGGACTTCTTTGTCTTTTCATCAAGAGAAAAAAGCAAATTCCCGGGCTTCGTAATATCAAGATTATGGCACTTATCGTCTTTATTTATAACTTATCATCAGCTTTTATGGGCTTGCTAACAGAGGCAATGTGGTTTTCACCAGATTTTAGCAAGCTTGCTCCTACATTCACAACTGTATGTTCTTTACAAGCTGTTATTATTTGCCATCATTCATCGGACTTATAATACTGGACAGATGTAACGCCCATCACGCTAAGCACTGGCTCTTCTTTTTGCCACCGACTCTTATGGAGATTTTCTTCTTTATAGTCAACAGCAAAACAGGCAGAATCTTTGAAATTAGTGCTGTGACAACCGGCTACAGACATGGTTCTAAGTTTTATCACTTTGTTTATGATTACGGCGATCTTATGTGGACCACTTATCTTATCCTGGTCTTCTTCTACATAGATGATCCCTACGATGATATGACCGGTCTCTACAACCGAAGGGGCTTTATCAGAGCCGCAGAAGATGCAGTGGCTCTCAGCCGTGGTAAGATGAACATGATATTGGTTCGCGATGTTATCAATTTTCAAGATGTAAATGAGAGATTTGGCAGAGATATTGGTGATGAGGCAATCATCGGCATCTCAAGAAAGCTTTATGAAAAGTACCACAATGTGGCTGAAATAGGCTATTTAGGTTCAGACAACTTTGTGCTGTGTCTATCAGACATCAATTACCAGGCAAACTCTGACCCTAACAAGTTGGCCTCTTATGTTCAATCTGAGCTTGAAAGTGACTATGAAATTGAGTTTTCTGACGGCATCTATCAAATTGGAGATCAAAAGATGGATGTCTTGCTCATGATAGACAGAGCAATATATGCCCACAATAAGACTAAATCCAACTACAACAACCATGTGTCAACATTTGACCAAAAGATGGCAGAAGAATTTTCTATGCAGTCTTATATAAACCACAACATGAAAAAGGCACTTGCAAACAAGGAGTTCAAGGTTTATTTTCAGCCTATATATGATTCTCACAGCAAGAAAATCATCATATCTTCAATCATGGATATGACCGACCGCCTCGATATGCCTATAATAACCGAGGGTGTAGAGAACGAGCAACAATACAATTACCTCAAGTCTTTGAAATGCGTCCAGATTCAGGGATTTTACTTCTCAACCCCAGCACCTAAAGAGGAGTTTGAGAAACTTTTACTGGAGAATGAGTTGTAAAAATACTTTTTAAAACTATCTTAAAAGCAAAGACGCCAGCAGGGCCTTATCAGCCACGCTGGTGTCTTTTTTATCCTAATTATTTTTAAACCTAATTATTTTTTATCCTAATTGCTTTTTAACCTCTTGTCTTCAAAACCCTAATTGTTTTTTTATATCCTCTGTGAAGATATCTCCCAAGCTCGTTGTCACATCTGGGCTTGGCTCAAATAGCTCTCTCAAAGGCTTTGTCCTCTCCTCAAAAAGAGTCTCATTAAAAAGCATCTGGTAAAGATAGGCCTCATTGATTGCATCATCTATACCGGTGTGCATATTACCTGAGAACTTATAATCAACCCCTCTCACCGCTGTATCCAAGGAGAGTGGGCGACTGAAGCCCATGTTCTTTGTGAAGAGTTTTTGAATATCCTTCCACTTGCTAAAGTACTTATTGAGTCTTAGATTGTTGTATTTCTTAAGCTTCCCCTCCTGCTTGAGCTGGTTCAAATCCTCCATGCTCCAAGATAAAAGTATGGCATCTTCATCATCAATCCAGTCAATGAAGCTATTCATAACCTCTATATAGCCCTTTGCCTGACTCACATCCTCATCCTTGATTCCTGTCAAAGCTGTAACCTTCTTGGCTATATGGGTCATCTGAGGCTTAACATACTCGTTAAAGCGGTCAATTATTTCATGATTTTCATCCAACTTAACCGCACCAATCTGAATAATCTCATTATGGCAAACCCTTCTTGCCTCCCCATATTCCTTGTCTATTGGACTAAATTCCAAATCTAGAACTATTTCCGTCATTTCCCCTCCTTATAGCTATTAGTTAATAGCTACACACCTTAATTTTAGTATGACGACTTTGAAATAGGCAACACATTGCCGTAATCAAGAGTATCTGTACCAAAAAGGAAATATTTGTCGTGATTCTCAGCTCCCCATGTGGTATCAATAAGATAATACTCTCCATCAAGGCGCACTGCATTCCAACAATGGTCTGTGTTGCTTTCACCTCTTGCTATGATATATGATTCTACACCACAAGCCTGCATAATAAGCTGAAAAGCACATGCATATCCCTCACAAACTGCACAGTTATCAATCAAGGCATCATATGGTGTATTCTTCTCATATGAATAGTCATAACTTACATTTGAAGTCAGATAATCATATGCAGTTTTAATCTTGTCATAGGTGCTTCCTGTACAAGTAGACGCAACCTGAGCAATCTTTTGATTAAGAGCATCAGCCTGCTCCTGGGTATATCTGTGATATTCATTGACCACAGGCTCAAGTCTCAATCTTTCATACGATGTGCCTGCATCCTGTATGCTAGGTCTTGTTATCGTAATGTAGTCATCGTATGAGTTATTTACAATCTTCAAGGACTCATCGTAGGCATATTTATCCCACTCTGTATTGTCTTTCAGATAGAAGATATCAAGTGACTGGTCATTGTTGACAGCCTTATTGATAGCTGCTGCTATCTCATTTCTCTCAAGATAGGTGCTGCCTGAATTATTAAAAAAGATATAAGTCGCCTCATCCTCTGTCAGATTATCACTGTATCTTATATAATTGCTGCCATTATCATCTGTGACCTGATAAGCCTCTCCGTTATATGTCTTATCCTTAACTCCAAAATAAGTAACCTTGCTGTTATCGTCATCATTGATAACAGGAGCTTCTGTTTGCTCCCTGCTTGGGATAGTTGCTGCAGTTTCACCTTCCTTAGTCTTGTGTTCCGCAGTATAGCCTATAACTCCGTCAAAATTGTTGGATTGGCTAGTCTCTTGGGAGAGCTTAACTGGTGAAAGAGTTGTCATCTCCACCTTCTGTGGTCTAGTGCCAATATAAATCGCACCAACCATCATAAGCGCTACAAGGACAGAAAGTACAATCAGTACTATTGATTTTTTATCAAATCTTTTCATTAATTTTCAAACACCTCGCCAGTATCCGGATTTACCGAGATACCATTTACTTCAAGATTTTCATCAATATGGATTACAAGACATGGTTTACCTTCAATCAGCATGGTCTCAATCAAATCAGTTTTATCTGGGTTTACTTTTACAACCACATCAGGTGTCTTAACCTCAAACTTACGTGTCTCACAAACATTGGCCGCAAGCATTGTCTTGCCAGGGCCGCCTGTTGCTTCCTCAAATTTCTCTTCAAAGCCAGCCAGCTTCTCCTCGCTGACCCCGCTCTTCTCCATGATTTTCTTCGCAGTATCCTTGTCGATAAGAGCTGGTTCTGGATCCTTCTTTCTCTCATCGATATAGTCATTGAGGTTATCATGTATATTTTTTATTGTATCATAATTACACTCATCACCCAATGTCTCTGTGACAATATTTTGAAAAGTTGCCTTCTGTTCCTTTGCAGGTACCGGAATCTCACAGGCAAGAGTGCTCAAGACTCCGTCCTGGAGCTGATTTGCATTCTTAGAATAGATGAGAATATTCTCCTCATCAGCACTCCTCTCGTTAAATGCCGGGAAGAGAAAACCAGTATCTGTAGGATCAACCATATGTGCCTGCTCTAATTCGTGGAAGGTAGAGTCCAGGGCATCGTATGCCAGTCCAGGTTTTGAAAGTGTTACAGGGCATATAGAGCAAAGTATGTAATCAAAAACTTCCTCCGACGCATCATCCATCTCTATTCCATCACTTGAAACTCCAGGCACATCATAGGCCTGCTGAATCAGGATAATAAGGTAATTGCCAACATAATCATAGCTGTCAATTATCCTGCTATAAAATTCATCAAGAGCCTCCTCGTCCTCGAGGCCTGAATCTCTGAGTTTTATCAAAAGCTCCCTGCTAGAACCTTCGATATAGGCATCATTGGTGAAATGCATATCAAAAAGGTTCTTGCCTATGGTTCCAGACAAGGTCTTCTTAAATATATCAAGATACTTGTGCTGCTCTTCCTCCTTGAGATTTAGGAAGGTCTCTGTAAAAGTGGTAACCTTATTCTTCTCACCGTCAACATAGCAAGCAGCCAACTTTCTTATGCTGCACTCAGTAATATCGTAAAGTCCTTTTATCTCATTAATCTCTTTTTTAATCATTTTCTAACCTCATTATGCAAAGCGCCTTTGCTCACAAAACTTTCCAGTCAAATTAAGGCAGGCCTTTGCAGCTTCATCGCAATATGCCTCTTTTCTTGTATTTTAGCATATTTAAAGGTAGTGACACTATGTATCACTACCTTCTTTTAATAATTTGATTTAATTTTACACTGCAAATTGAGAATTGTACAGATTATAATAAAAACCTTTTTTCTCAAGCAAGTCTTGGTGGTTTCCAGTCTCTATAACGCTGCCATCCTTCATAACAAGTATTATATCAGCATTTTCAATGGTTGATAGTCTGTGGGCAACTATAAAACTAGTCCTGCCCTCCATAAGAGTATTGAAAGCTTCCTGAATCTTAAGCTCAGTTCTTGTATCTATGCTCGATGTAGCCTCATCAAGGATAAGCATCTTTGGCTTGACAAGCATAATTCTTGTGATACATAAGAGCTGTCTTTGACCAGCAGAGAGCGTATCGTCATCCTCAGCAATCACTGTGTCATATCCATTCTTGAGACGAGTGATAAAGCCGTGTGCATGTGCAGCCTTGGCCGCTGCTATAACTTCCTCATCACTGGCATCAGGCTTGCCCATTGTAATATTGTCCCTGATAGTACCAGCTTTCAACCATGTGTCTTGCAAAACCATACCATAGCCAGCTCTCAGGGACCTCCTGGTAAGATTTCTCACATCAATTCCCGAAACTGATATACTTCCATCCTTGACATCATAGAATCTCATAAGGAGGTTAATAAGGGTTGTCTTTCCACATCCCGTAGGTCCAACTATAGCAATCTTCTGTCCCTTCTTAACATCCAGATTAAAGTTCTCAATCAAGTGCTGTCCGCTAACATAAGAGAATTCAACCTGAGACAGTTTCAAAGTTCCATCAGGCTCAGCTAAATCTATGGCATCCTCAGCTTCTGCAAGCTCATTTTCCTCATCAAGCAGGTCAAATACTCTAGACGCACAAGCCAGAGCATTCTGCAGCTCTGTGACAACTCCAGAGATCTCATTGAAAGGCTTGGTGTACTGATTAGCATAGCTCAAGAAGCTGGCCAGCTGACCTACAGTAAGTCTTCCCTGTATAGCCGCTATCGCTCCCACAACCGCAACTGCAGCATAAACCAAGCTATTGATAAATCTTGTAGCTGGGTTTGTTATAGATGAATAGAAAGTAGCATTAAGAGAGTACTTGCCAAGTTTCTCATTGACCTCGTCAAATCTTTCAATTGCCCTCTCCTCATAGCTGTAAGCATGCACCACGCTCGCCCCGTCAATCATCTCTTCAACCAGGGCAGTTTCATCTCCCCTTGTAGATGACTGAAGTCTGAACATGCTGAAAGTCTTTCTGGCTATAAACTTGGCAACCAGGAAGGAGAGCGGTGTCAAGAGCACAACAACAAGAGTTATAAGAGAGTTAATCCTAAGCATGAAACAAAGGGTTCCAACTATGGTCATTACACCTGTAAAGAACTGGGTAAAGCCCATAAGCAAGCCGTCAGAGAGCTGATTCACATCAGCTATAACCCTGCTCACAATATCTCCATATGACTGCTTGTCTATATAGCTCAAAGGCAGAGATTCTATCTTCTCTATAGCCTCATTTCTGATATTTCTGGTCACATGGTAAGTTATATGATTGTTGCATATATTCATAATCCATTGTGTCAGCGCAGTGATTGCAATAATTATGCCAATCTTTGTAAGGTAGGCAAAAACGCCGTCAAAATCAACCTGTCCCTGACCTATAATCAAATCAATGGCATGTCCTATAATTACTGGAACATAGAGGGTTGTCAGAACTGTGATTACAGCCATCAGCAAAGATAAAATGAGGAAAAAACGCTGATTCTTAAGTCTGGGCAGCAGTTTCTTGACTACCTGACTGCTCTTGTCATTCTTGCCACTTTTCAAAGTCTTTACTGACTTCTCTTCTTTTTTCTCAACCTTATCTTTCTTATCTTTCTTATCTTTCTTATCTTTCTTATCTTTCTTATCTTTCTTCTCTTTATTTTCACTCTTGTCCGACATCAGGCTCTCTCCTCCTTTCTAAACTGTGAATAGTAGATTTCCTGGTACTCCTTACATGAAGCAAGAAGGTCCTCATGACTGCCAAGTCCCACCATATGGCCATCATCAAGAACTATAATCTGATCAGCATGCATAAGAGATGCTGCCCTCTGCGATACTATGAAAAGGGTAGGTGCCTCTTCCATATTCTTAATAGCTTTTCTCAAAGCCGCATCTGTTGCGTAATCAAGAGCCGATGAACTGTCGTCAAGAATCAGGATCCTTGGTTTCTTAATAACAGCTCTCGCTATAGTGAGCCTCTGCCTCTGGCCTCCAGAAAGGTTCTTACCTCCCTGCTCGACAAACTCATCAAGGCCCTTGGCCTTCTTCTCGACAAATTCTTTGGATTGAGACACTTCAAGGGCTTCCCACATATCTGCCTCGCTGGCATCAGGCTGAGCCATAAGAAGATTCTCTCTAATGCTGCCCTTAAATAGTCTCGCCTTCTGCAATACAGTAACCACATTATCTCTAAGGCACTTATAGCTGTAATCCTTGACATCCTGGCCGAAGATTTTAAGCTGACCTGAGCTGATATCATAATATCTTGGTATAAGGTTTACCAAGCTCGACTTTCCTGAGCCTGTGCCGCCTATAACACCAATAATCTGGCCTGCCTTAGCCACAAAATTTATGTCAGAGATAGCCTCATCGCCACCTCCCTTGTATCTCAAAGACACATGATTGAATTCTACTGCATTATCCTCATCAGCAGGCTTCATAGCCTCAATTGAGCCCTCCTGCATATCTGACTCCACATTAAACATATCATCTATTCTCTTAGCCGAAGCAAGAGCCTTAGTGATATTAATAATCAAGTTCGCCAGCTTGATAAGTTCTACAAGAATCTGAGACATATAGTTATAAAGAGCAACAACCTGACCCTGGCTCAAGCTTCCAGAGTTTACCCTGACAGCCCCTATATAGATAAGAACTATAATTGCGCCATTAACTATAAGATAGGTCATAGGATTCATAAGGGCCGATATCTTTCCTGTGAACTTGGAAAGTTTAGTTAAGTCATCATTGGCCACAAAAAAGGCCTCTTTCTCTACATTTTCCTGGTTAAAGGCACGAATTACACGGACACCAGTCATATTTTCCCTTGTCATGGCAAGTATCTTATCAAGACCAGCCTGAACCTTGATGTAGAGTGGTCTGGTTGTAAACATAATTCCAAAGACTACTAGAGCAAGCAAAGGAATTGTCACTGCGAAGATAAGAGCAGCCTTAAAGTCTATGGTAAAGGCCATAATCATCGCACCAAATACTATGAAAGGTGATCTCAAAAAGAGTCTGAGTGTTAAATTCACGCCATTCTGAACCTGATTTATATCACTTGTCATCCTTGTGATAATGGTTGAAACGCCACATTCATCAATATTGCTAAATGAAAAAGACTGAATATGTGAGAATAAGCCATGTCTCATTGATGTTGCACAGCCTATAGCTGCCTTGGCAGAAAAATACTGGGCTGTAATTGACACTGTAAGGCCTATAACAGCCAGTATTATAAGCATCAGACTCATCTTTAAGATATGATTGATATCAGAGGCTCCAATTCCCTTATCAATAATAGACGCTACAACCAGTGGTACAAAAAGCTCAAATGTAGCCTCAAGCATCTTAAAGAGCGGTGCCAATACACAATATTTTTTAAATTCTCTAAGATATTTCCATATCCTTTTCATATAGCTAAAAATCTCCTTTTAAAATCATTCCATGAGCTCAACAAGAGCACGCACTCTGTTGTCCACAAGGAAAGCCACCTCGATCTTGTCCCTGCCCTGACAAGGGCTATGCCATGTACAGAGCTTGAGTTGATCTCCTTTTCTAATTTCCTTCTCAAAAATTATATTGTAATCATTGTAAGTTCTTGTCATATAAGACTCTTCATCGATAGTCTCAAGGGCAATTTTAAGATAGTCGATATTGTGAAGATGTCCCACCATATCCACATCTGCTCTGGCAATTTTGTATTCGCTAACCACCGCATCACTGGCCACTTGAAAGTCTTTCGCTATTGAGTAAGAGTTAAGAATAGGGGCCTCAGCCATAGCCTTAAGCTTATCATCCGAGATAGAATCATCCCCAAAAGCCGCATCGCAGCCTCCCCTGTCAAGAAGCCCTAAATCCATATCAAAACTTGGTATCAGGCCATACTCTGGCTTATATTTTGACACCTCATCCAGATTAAACCTAATCGGCCTTCTCTTCTCAACATCAGTGAGGATCCACCTAGAGTATGCAATTGCAATAATCTCTCCGTCCTGATCCCTCATGCAGGCCCCTCTGTCTGCGAAAAATCTGTCCATCCTTATGGCCCAAGTTGAGACTTTTAATTTCTCAGTATAGGAAGGTCTTCTCTTAACCTGCATATGCCAGTTTAAGATAACCCATGCTCTCTTCTCTGTGATTATTTCATGAGGTCCAATTCCAGCTTCAGTTGAATGTCGGCTGGCAATCTCCTCAAATATAGAAAGTAAGCCCTTATCACTTGCTTTATCCTCATAAGAACAGTCATCTATTCTTATTTGGCAATCCATTGTATATATCATAAAAAACTCCTAACTTAAAAAATCATATCACACTTATATTCAGCTAACAAATTTTGAATTCATAAAAAGGGTATAGAACACAGATGTCCTATACCCTTTTCGTATATCACTATCACTTATATTATTTATTCGTATTCCTTCTTTAAGGCCTCAAATGCAGGAAGTGACCTCTCAATCATGTCCTTGTCAACACAGTAAGAGATTCTCACATAACCTGGGCATCCAAAGCTGTTAGCAGAAACCACTAAAAGGTCATGTGCCTTAGCCTTTTCGGCAAATGCATCTGCATCATCCTCAAGTGCCTTGACAAAGAGGTAAAATGCTCCATCCGGCTTAACGCATGAGTAACCCATCTTGGTCAAATTATCATATAAGAGATTTCTGTTTTCAAGATACATATTGATATCGCCTGTCTGGCCTATACACTTAGCAACCACCTTCTGCATAAGACTTGGTGCACATACATAACCGAGCGATCTGCCTGCTCCACATACTGCTGCATAGAGCTCCTTGCTGTCAGTTGCCTCATCTGGAACCAAGATATAACCAATTCTCTCACCAGGAAGTGAAAGGGACTTACTGAAAGAGTAGCAAACTACTGTATCCTTATAATACTTTGTAGCATAAGGAACCTCAACTCCATCATATACGATCTCACGATAAGGCTCATCAGCTATGAGATAGATAGTGCTATTGTACTCCTTCTCCTTTGCCTCAAGCAAGGCTGCAAGCTTCTTGATAGTGTCAAGAGAATAAACCACACCAGATGGGTTGTTAGGTGAATTGATGATAATCGCCCTAGTATGCTCGTTGATCTTTGACTCAAGCTCTGCCATATTGATCTGGAAATTTTCATAATCAGGACTTACAAAAGAAAACTTAGCTCCTGCATTTGCGGCAAATACTGCATATTCAGGGAAAAATGGTGCAACTGTCAACACTTCATCCTGATTGCTTGAGACAATAGCCTTAAGGGTAATTGTCAATGAAGCTGCCGCACCGCAAGTCATGTAGAAGTTGTCCTTATTGACACCAAGCTGATATGTCTTGTTGAGATAATCAGCCATAGCCTGTCTGGTATCAGCATCACCCTGTGCTGATGTATAACCGTGAAGACTGATAGAATCAAGTGTCTGAGTAAGGTCTCTTATTGTCTCATTGACGCATTCAGGTGCTGGAACTGTTGGATTTCCTAAGCTAAAATCATAAACCTTATCCTTTCCAACTACCTCTGCTCTTTTCTTTCCATACTCGAAAAGATCTCTAATTACAGATCTCTTGCTTCCCAATTCATACATAGCCTTAGAAACTGACATTAATAAAATTCCTCTCTTTCTTCCTGGTCTAAATATCAGGCTCGTCTATCAGTGCACATCAGGGGACTAAATCCATCATATGCATCACTTATTTTTTAAATTCTCAACCAACTGGGCCAAGTCATTAAGACTCTTACAGTCAATCAAGCTTCTTCTGCCTTGCTCTGGCAAAAATTTATGTTCTGTTATTGTATCATAAAATTGCAAAAATGTATCATAGAATCCGTCACAATTTAAAAGAACACAGTCGGGCTCTGTCAATTCAAGCCTCTTCCATGAAACGCAATCAGCAACCTCCTCTATAGTGCCAGCTCCTCCTGGCAAGGCTAGGCATAGATCTGCAGCCTCATATAGCTTAACTTTTCTCTCAGACATATCTTTAACCACGATTACCTGATCTAGGCCCTTTCTGCACCAGCCCTTTTCAACCATAAATTCTGGAATAATGCCAATAACTTTGCCACCAGCTTCCTGTGCAGCATCCGCAAGAGCTCCCATAAGTCCTGCTGCTCCACCTCCGTAGTAAAGCGTGTGTCCCTCTTTTGCAATCCACCTGCCAAGTTTTTTAGCACACTCAGCATATTTAGAGCTGTCTCCGCCCTCAGCCCCAGCAAATACTGTAATATTCATAAGAAATCTCCTCTCTGATTTTTTTCTTTGCACCCTTATATAAAATTGCTATAATCAATCGTATACATATATATTATATAGGAGTTTAGTATGGATGAAAAGACTAATGTAATGAGAATCCTTGAGAAAAAAAAAATAAAATATAGTCCCCATGTCTGCGAAAATGCCGATGACCTAAGCGGAGTGGAAATTGCAGAGAAGCTTGGCAAGGATCCTGACAGATGCTATAAAACCCTGGTAACCGTGGCAAAATCAAAGAAAAACTATGTCTTTGTCATACCTGTTGCTAAAGAATTGGACCTAAAAAAAGCCGCCAAGGCTGTTGGAGAAAAATCCATAGATATGCTTAAATCAAAGGAATTGCTCCCCCTCACCGGTTATGTCCACGGAGGATGCTCACCTATAGGTATGAAAAAAACCTTTAGCACTACCTTCCAGACTGGAGCTGAAGATTATGACACTATCTACTTTTCCGCTGGCAAAATTGGCCACCAGGTTGAGCTCCATCTAGCTGACACTCAGAAAATCATACGCTACAAGATAGCCGATCTAATTATCGATAAAAGCGAGGAGAATTAACATGCTTCTACTAAGTCCTTCCTACTATAAAAATTTCACCTGTATCAACTCAAGCTGCAAAGACAACTGCTGCCGCGGTGGCTGGGAGATTGATATAGATGACGAAACTGCAAACTACTACTTAAGCCAGACTGGGCCTTGCGGTGATCTTTTAAAATCAGTCATAAGTCACACAGACGAGTATTGCTTTAAATTAAAAGACAATCACTGTCCTCTCCTCACAGATGACGGACTTTGCGGAATATATGACATGCTCGGCCCAGACCATCTTGGATATGTATGTGATCAATTCCCTAGATTTTCTGAATACTATGGATCCATAAAAGAAACCGGCATAGGACTTGCCTGCGAGGAAGCTGCAAGACTTATCCTCTTCACAGATTATCCTTCCTCCCTCAACTCCTGCGAGCTAATGGAAGAAGTCTATGAGAGCGAAGAATTTGACGCCAAGCTATATGACAAGCTTTCAAACCTAAGAACTATTCTTTTCCGCTGCATCAAGGCCAATACAACTTCCATCTCTGACCTGGACCATACCCTAAATCAGCTCGCCATAGCTTTTGACCAGATGCAGGAAGCCATCAATGACAATGATTACAACCTGCTAGGCCAAATCATTGAAAATCTCAAACTGAGTGATATAGATCCTGAATCTAACCTGACCTCATATGAGAGCATAGGGGAATTCTTAGATATCTACCTATCACTGGATTCCTTGAACAATAAGTTCAAGGATCTGGCCCATGAATGCCTTGAGCTCTTACATCAAAATGAAGAAGATGAGGACAAATTCAAGACCTGTCTATCTGACTATTCAGCGAGCCTTGACTCAAAGCAGCTAGATGCCTACGCCAAGCTGATAAACTATTTTATCTTCCGCTATCTCACTGAAGCTGCCTATGATCATGACCTAAAGGGCAAGCTTATTCTCATCATAGCAAACTACCTTGTGCTGAGAGATCTAGACCTCTTAAGTTTCAGTAAGGGACAGGATTTAGAGCCTGCAAGAATAGAGAATGCCAAAATCTTCTCAAGAGAAGTTGAGTATGACCGTGAAAATATCGAAGCTCTCTATGAAGAATTCCTCTTTTTCTAACATTCTTTAACATTCTCTAACATTTCTTTCTAATCAAAAAGCTCTCAGAAAAGAAGCGCAGTTCAAACTGTTCTCCTCGACTGAGAGCTATTTTAATTATTTTAATTATTTGTATTTTGGGCTTTATGCAAGAATTGCTTTATGCAGGAATTGCTTTATGCAAGAATTGCTTTATGCAAGGTATGCCTTTAACTCATCAACCTTGTCAAGAGCCTCCCATGGGAAGTCTACATCTGTTCTGCCGAAGTGGCCATATGCTGCAGTTTTGCCATAGATTGGTCTTCTGAGATTGAGCATATTGATAATTCCTGCTGGTCTTAAATCAAAGTGCTTTCTGATAATCTCAGTAATCTTAACATCCTCAAGCTTTCCAGTGCCATAGGTCTCAACAGAGATAGATGTTGGCTGTGCAACACCGATAGCGTATGAAAGCTGAATCTCTATACGATCTGCAATTCCTGCAGCTACAAGATTCTTAGCAACATATCTTGCTGCATAAGCTGCTGATCTGTCAACCTTTGTGCAATCCTTACCAGAGAAAGCACCGCCGCCGTGTCTTGCAGCTCCACCGTAAGTATCTACGATAATCTTTCTTCCTGTAAGACCGCTGTCTCCTGCAGGTCCGCCGATTACAAATCTGCCTGTTGGATTGATATATATCTTTGTCTCATCATCAATCATCTTAGAATCAACAATTGCATCGATTACATACTTCTTGATATCTTCATGAATCTGCTCCTGGCTTACTTCTGGAGCATGCTGGCTTGATACTACAATAGCATCAAGTCTTTTGGGCTTATTGTTCTCATCGTACTCAACTGTAACCTGAGTCTTTCCATCTGGTCTTAAGTAGGCAAGTGTGCCATCCTTTCTAACCTTTGTGAGCTGATATGACAACTTCTGAGCAAGAGCTGCTGAATATGGCATATACTCTGCTGTCTCATTAGTTGCATAACCAAACATCATACCCTGATCTCCAGCACCGATGGCATCTATGTCCTCTTCCTTGCCCTCTTTAGCCTCAAGTGCCTTATCAACGCCAAGTGCTATATCTTCTGACTGCTTATCAAGAGCAACCATAACTGCACATGTATTTCCGTCAAATCCCTTATCTGAGCTATCGTATCCAATCTCATTAACTGTCTTACGAACAATTGAAGGGATATCAATATTAGCCTTTGTTGTCATCTCACCCATAACCATGATGAAACCTGTATTTGTAAGTGTCTCACAGGCAACTCTTGAATATGGATCCTGCTCAAAAGCAGCATCAAGTACTGCATCTGAAATCTGATCACAAATTTTATCTGGATGTCCCTCTGTTACTGACTCTGAAGTAAAAAGTCTCTTTTCCACTTTAAAATCCTCCTTTAAAAAATCTTATCCTGCAAGCCAGCCTGACTATGTCTAGATATTCATAAGCCAAGCCTTTTGCTCTGAATCCTTTGAAATAACCCTTAGAAGTGTTTTGCCCTGACTTAAAAAAGAGCCCTCTTTACAGAGGACCCTTTTCATAATATGAATTGAAATCCTCTCATCGTTCAGGTAATATACCTGCTCAGGTTGGCACCTTCCTCAGAAAAATCAGGGGTTGCCGGGCTTCATAGATCCTATGTATCTCCGCCACTCGAAATAAGAGTTATTTAACTTAGTATTTAATTCTTAACTTAAATGATACTACATTCTTTTTTCTTTCCAGTCAAGTACTTTTTTCAAAAGTTGAAAAATAGAGTATTTTAGGCTTTTTACTTAGAAGCTTATAGCATATAGATCAATTCAAGCATACGTGAACAATTCAAGCATAAGCGAACAATTCAAAATATCAATCAATTGTATCAATTACATCAAGACAATGTGTCTCATTCATCTGTCTGCAAAGTTCAACGAGCTTAGCAAGTGGTACATCATGAAGCTGCTTGTTGCCTCTGATGTTGATTGATACTGTATTCTCTTCTGCTTCCTTATCACCGAGGATGAGAACATATGGATCCTTGTAATTCTTGTAAGTCTTAATCTTCTCCTTCATGTTCTTATCTGTATAGTCAACCTCGAAACGAATTCCAGCCTTGCGTAACTCCTCAGCTACCTTCTTAGCATACTCGTTGTGCTCTGTTCTGATAGGAACGATACCTACCTGAACTGGTGAAAGCCAGAATGGGAATGAACCCTTGAAGTTCTCGATGATAATACCGATAAATCTCTCAAGAGAACCAAAGATAGCTCTGTGAATCATAACCGGCTGCTTCTGAGAACCATCTGCTGCAACATACTTAAGCTTAAAGTTAAGTGGAAGCTGGAAGTCAAGCTGAACAGTACCCATCTGCCACTCTCTGCCGAGTGCATCAGTCATCTTTAAGTCAATCTTAGGACCGTAGAATGCTCCATCTCCCTCATTGATTTCATAGTTACCCTCGCCGTACTTCTTATCAAGAATTCTCTTTAATGAAGCCTCAGCCTTATCCCAGAGTGCAACATCTCCCATGAAGTCATCAGGTCTTGTAGATAACTCAGCCTTGTATGTGAGACCGAATGTGCCATAGATTTCACCTGCAATGCTTAAGATATCATCAATTTCATCCTCAATCTGATCCTCAGTGAGAAGTGTGTGGTCATCATCCTGTCTGAACATCTGAACTCTGAAAAGACCGTTGAGCTCTCCTGACTTCTCTCTTCTGTGAATTACATCTACCTCAGAAATTCTGATTGGAAGATCCTTATATGAGTGAAGATCCTTCTGGTAAACCTTGATAGCATTAGGGCAGTTCATAGGCTTAACAGCATATGTATCACTTCCGTCCTCTGATTCACCTGGAAGTACAAACATACCATCCTGGTAGTGAGCCCAGTGACCTGAAGTCTCCCAAAGCTCCTTCTTCTGAATCTGTGGAGCAGCGATTTCCTGATAGCCATGAACTTCATGAACACCTCTCCAATATGTGAGAAGGGCATTAAAGAGCTTCCATCCTCTTGGAAGCCAATATGGCATACCTGGTGCTGTCTCATCAAACATAAAGAGATCAAGAGCTGGTCCAATTTTCTTGTGATCGCGCTCTGCTGCCTCTTTGATAAGAGCAAGGTGCTTCTTTAACTCATCCTTTGAAGGGAAAGCATATACATAAATCCTCTGAAGCTGCTCTCTCTTCTCATCACCTCTCCAGTATGAACCAGATACAGACTTAATCTTGTATGACACATTGAGCAACTCCTCTGAATTGCTGATGTGTGGTCCACGACAGAGGTCGATGAAATCATCGCCTGTTGTATATGTAGAGATAGTCTCATCTTCTGGAAGATCCTCGATAAGCTCCAATTTAAATTTCTGATCCTTAAAAATCTCAAGAGCCTCAGCCTTTGAAACTTCATTTCTTGTCCATGTCTCGCGGCGCTTGAGAATTTCCTTCATCTTATCCTCTATAGCCTTGAAATCATCCTGTGTAACAGTTCTTGGGAGTTCAAAATCATAATAGAAACCATCTGCAATCTGAGGTCCTATAGCATATGACACATTTTCCTTTCCAAAAAGCTCGATTACTGCCTTACACAATACATGTGAAAGTGAATGGCGATAAACTTCTAAGAATTCTTCTCTTTCCATCTTCTGATACCTCCATAAAAAAATATAAAAAGTCCCCCATGTACTATGAGGTACATGAGGGACGTAATATCTACGCGGTTCCACCCTGATTGCCACTTTTATTAAGTGACCACTTAATTTGATCATAACGCGATCCCACGGGCTGTATTAAAGCCTCTCAGAGCTGGTTTTCACTAGGCGTCCAATCTTTACACTTCCACCACTGCCCTGTTTGCAAGCAAGTCATCATAGACCAGGCTCTCCATAGAACAGGTGTAAATCTCTGGCATCTTCAGCAAAGCTACTCTTCTCTTCAACGATTTAATTAATATGTGCTAGAAAACTAACCTGTCTCGAATTATAAAACATGACCTCTGTCTTGTAAAGCAGAAAGATTCGCAAATTGACTTTTTATCATATTTTTTTTATAATTTATTTAACTGTATGAACCAAAGAATTGCCAAAATCCGTTATTTTGATAGATTTTCAGCCTGCTTATAAAAGTCGAATCTTTGTTTCAAATACACGGAGGAATATTGATGGATAATAAATCAGAATTAAACCTTCCTGTAAAGGAAATATACATATTTGACGCCGAACCTGGAATGACCATAGCACAGGACATCCTAAGTCAGGACGGATCACTCATAGCAGCAAGCGGAACAATTCTATCTATGGAGACAATATCAAAAATTTCTGCCTGTCGAGTCCTAGAGATTAAAATATACGATTTAATGCAGCTAACTCCCGCTCCAAAGCCAAACCTTGAGACCACTTTTTCGACCAAGGTGGAAGATGAGACTTTGACAGGAAAGATGGAGAATGATCCAAATTCTGCCAAATCAACCTATTATGACAAGGTTCGCCAGAGCCCGGAATACAAAAACTTTGAGTCAACATACGAAAAAGGTGTTAACAATTTAAAAATCCACCTCAACGAGCTTGTAACCAAACATTCGCCTACAGTTGACGAGGAAGCCTTAGCCTCTTATCCCAACACTCTTTTATGTCTATGTAAAAATAAGTTGCAGGTTTTTGACATGTTACATAGCTTGCGCAACTTTGACGATTTGACTTATTCTCATAGTGTCAATGTTGCCTTGATTTCCAGTATTATCGGCCAGTGGATGAGACTTCCCGTTCAAGACATCCATCAGCTCACAATAGCCGGTATGGTTCACGACATAGGTAAAACTCAAATTCCTGATGAGATCTTAAACAAACCAGGAAAACTTACCGACCAGGAATTCGCCATCATGAAAAAACATGTAGATATCGGCTACGATATCCTCAAAAACAAGCAGATAGATAACAGAATTCGTGAAGCCGCTCTTTTCCACCACGAGAAATGCGATGGAAGCGGATATCCTTTTGGTCTTAGCGGAGATAAGATACCAACATTTGCCAAGATTCTTGCAGTCGCAGATATCTATGATGCTCTCACTGCTGACAGAATCTACAGAAAGGCTGTGTGTCCTTTTACAGCTATCAGAATGCTTGAGGAGGATAGCTTTACAAAGCTCGATCCTAAGTACACTTTGCCCTTCCTCAGAAACGTAGTTTCGTCCTACATTCACAATAATGTTAAATTAGATAATGGTGAAATCGGAGAAGTTGTAATGATTAATGACCGTAACTTAAGCCGCCCTATCGTAAAGATCAACAATCGCTTTATTGATCTTTCAACGGAGCCTAAACGTTCAATAATCGCCATTGTTTAATTTACATAAATAATTAAAAAGGAGAAAAAAGTATGATTCAATGCCCTAATTGCGGAGGCAATCTGGTATTTGATATTTCATCCCAGCAGATGATGTGTGATCACTGTCAAACACAGTTTGATCCCTACACCATAGAAAAAGCTGAAGATGCTGAGAAAGATGAATTCGAGACCAATATCTTCACTTGTCCTCAGTGTGGTGGTGAAATATATTCCACAGATAACTCTGCAGCTAACTTTTGTAGCTACTGTGGAGCATCTACAATCCTTACACAAAGATTGAGTAAGGAGAAGCGCCCAGGTTACATTATTCCATTTAAAATCACTAAAGAGGCCTGCAAAAATGCCTATCAGAAGCGCATGAAAAAGGCAATTTTTGCCCCAGGTGAGTTAAAAGATCCAAAATATATCGATAGTTTCCGCGGCATCTATATGCCATTTTGGTCTTACTCTGTAGATATGGACTCTGACATTTCAATACCTGCCCACAATACCTCTAGGGAAGGCGACTACGATGTCACAACAAATTATCTGATAACAGGTCACGCTTCATCTAAATACAAGGGAATTTCCCATGACGCATCAAGCACATTTGACGACAATATAAGTGAATCTATATCTCCATATGATGTGAAGAACATGCAGGTTTTCTCACCATCTTTCTTAAGTGGTTTCTATGCAGACACATCGGATGTTGATCCTCACACTTATATAGATAATGCCAAGGAAGTTGCCGGCATCGAAGATTCTTACTACTATTCATCAAGTGTTACAATGAATGACCTTGTTCCAGACATTCCTCTTGCCAATTACTTTAAGCAAAGGAATCAGGTAGTTGGCGCTGATTCTACTATGTTTCCAGTATGGTTTATGTCTTACAGAAAAAAAGACAGAGTAGCCTACGCTACAATCAATGGCCAGACCGGAAAAATAGCCTGTGACACACCAGTTGAACCAAAAAAATACATCCTGGGTTCGCTTTTAATTGCCTTGCCAATATTCTTGCTTTTAAATGCATTTGCAACCCTTATTCCAAAAACCTTATTATCACTAGTTGCTATCATTGCCATGGCAATAAACATTCTTTTTTCTTATCAGATAAGCCTTATAGCCAAAAAAGAAAGTACTAACGCAATCTCGCCTAATAACGATGTCAAAATCGGAGATGAGAAAGTAGCAGTTGATGCCAGTAAAGATTACAGTTGGATCTTGTATCTTGTCATGATTTTGTTCTACTCAATTCCAATGGTTTGCGCATTCATACCAAGTTTGACAACAAATCTTGCATCCAATGCCAAAATCATCGGACTGGGTTCGACTCTTATCGCCTTAGTTGCAACCCTGATAGGATCTACTATTTCAAGCAAGAAGATTAGTAAGCTCAAATTCAAGAAAGGACTTAACCCTGGCATTTTCAGCATTATAGCTCTTGGTGTTGCTTTTTTAGTCATGTTGATTCAGCCGGCATTTGATTTATTTTACTATTTTTCAGTTTTATTGATACTAGTGGCATCTCTTTACTCCTTAATCAAGCTTATTGAATACTACAATATACTTGCCACAAGACCTCTGCCACAGATGTCTATGTATAAGGGAGGTGATGACCGTGCTTAAATTATCAAATAAAAGCAATAAGATTCTGATATTAGTATCAGCATTTCTTATGACTGTATGCCTGATTCTAACTTCTCTTGCCTTGGCAAGTCCTCTTAAGGCCTCTGCAGCAAATACTAGCAGTCAAACAAGTTCAAGCAGCCAAACTAATTCAAACGGCAAGTCAGCTTACTCTACTCAGCCTTCTGACTATGTATTCTACACTTCCGCTTCTGGCTACAAGGTAATAATTCAGGATGAAGTCGGTCTCTTGAGTGAGAGTGAAAAACTGGCTCTGATTGATGTTATGAAACCCATAGCTGATCAGTACGGCAATGCCTGCTTTGTCTCAACAAATTCAAATACAAGCATCTCAACTTACACAAAAGAGTATCTAAAAAATACATTTGGTCTCAACGAAAGTTCTACTCTCTTTGTCATCAATATGTATCAAAGAGAACTCTACTTAGGTAACAGCGGCGATTTATCAAAGGTAGTTACATCTTCTTACTCGCTTGCTATCACCGACAATGTATATCGCAAGGCCACAAAAACGCAGTATTACGACTGTATAGTTGATGTATTTAATCAGGAATATAATCTTCTTGATAAAGGCAAGATCAGTCAACCTATGAAGTATATTTCAAACTTGATTTTCTCAATCATACTGGCTATGCTTCTTTGCTACTTCTATGTGATGAAAACTTCAAAGGCTTCACTTCCAACAAAGAACGAAGTGCTTGCATCTTTGATTTACTCACATCCAAATGATCAGCTTGTAAGAACTTTCATCAGCCAAAAGAGAGTTTACAATCCACCTAAATCATCCAGCTCATCCGGCTCATCCGGCGGTGGCGGTGGCAGCTTCAGCGGTGGCGGTCACAGCTTCTAAGTTTGAGGTCTTTTCCAAAAAATATAAACTATCTAAAAAAAGCTTAGGCAGATATCATAATGATATTGCCTAAGCTTTTATATTTGTCTTATTTTGGCTTAAGATCAGCCTATTAAACTAAGATTAACTAAGCTATTTAACTTAACTATTTAACTTAACTATTTAACTTAACTATTTAAGCTATTTAACTTAGCTATTTAAAAATCTCTTAAGTTAATTTTACTGATTGCTCTTCTCTGTGTCATCAAGCTTAACTGTAACCTTAGCATTGTCCGCGATAAAATCCTGAACCTTCTGGCTAAGCACTACATAACCTACTGTTGTGTTCATAATCTCACCAGCAGAATCAAGAATTGCCTGATAATTGTCATATCCATAATATGCTGCGAAATCTTCACCCTGATCAAGAATTTCCTGCTCAGAAACTTCAATTCCATTGTTTACAGCAACTACTGTGTAGAACATCTTCTCCTTTAAGAAATCTACAGCCTGTTCCCTAGCATATGCATCATAAGCATCAGTGCCATCGATATTGTAATTCTGCTTAAGGAAAGCATCATAGCTTGTTATACCCTGCTGTGTGTAGTAAGTAGCATACTGATCATAATCAGCCTTCATATTAGTCTTACAGTTGTTCATGAGAGTATCAAGTTCCTTAGAAGGATAATCAGACACAACTACACTGTCCTTAATTTTCTCCCAAACAGCCTCGTACTTGTTTGAAACAATTGTAGACTTCTTAGACTCTACAAGGTAATTCTTAACATCAGCCTTGAATCCGTCAACTGTTGTGCTTGTAAGACCATAGCTAGCTGCATTTGCAGCAACCCATTCATCTGTGAGTGATGGAATTACATCTTTTTTAATCGCTGTAACCTTAACTGTAAAGACAACATTCTTGCCTGCAAGTGTATCACTTGAGTAGTTATCTGGGAACTTACATGGAATATCATACTCCTTGCCAAGATCAAGTCCCACAAGGCCTGCATCAAGATCAGATATGAAGGCACCTGAGCCTACTGTGTACTCTGTGTCTGTAGCAGTACCACCGGCAAATGCTTGACCATCAAGCTTTCCGCTGTAATCAAGTACGATTTTGTCTCCAGATTTTGTAGTGCCCTCTGTAATGTTCTCAGTTGATTTTGCTGATGATAAGAGAGAGCTGATATATGTCTCTACATCTGAGTCTGGAACATCAGTTGATGTGTCGCTCAATTCAATCTCAACACCCTTTACTTCTGGTATTGTTATGAAGTCCTTATAAATCTCTGCATTCTTCTTTACATTGCCATAATAGTCTGCAGCACTTACCGACTGATCGCTTGTATCAACACTGCTGGCCTTTGAAGAACTGGTATTTTTGCCAGCACATCCTGCAAGTGTAGATAAACTCATAGCCGCAACAAGGGCGCAAGCCATTAATTTCTTTCTCATATATAAATACATCCTTTCTATAGACATGTTTTATGTTATAGCATATTACTTAAGAAAATTAAAGTGATTTCACACTTTTTTCAATTTTAAGTCTTTGCTATAATAAGGACACGTTTATGAAATTAAAATAATAGCTTTTAGAAAGGGTAAATATATATGCAAATTCTACACAGCCTTCCAAAAGACGACGGCTTTCATATGCCTGCAGAATTTGAAGCCCACTTAGGCTGCATACTCATATGGCCTGAGAGGCGTGATTCTTGGCAGTTCGGTGCCTATGCCGCAAGGAAAGCCTTTTCAAAACTTGTAAATGCCATAAGCTTAGAGGGACATGAGAAGGTGACTGTCGCCTGTTCTCATTCACAATACAAACAAGCCAGAGCCTGTCTTGACCCATCAGTGCGTGTCATTGAGATGAGCAGCGATGATTCCTGGGCAAGAGATATTGGACCTAGCTTTGTAATCAACAATGATGGCCTAATAAGAGGTATAAACTGGTCTTTCAATGCTTGGGGCGGACTTTATAACGGTCTTTACTTCCCTTGGGACAAGGATGATGACTGTGCTCTCAAGCTCTGTGACCTCTACGATGCAGATGCCTATGACGCATCAGACTTCGTTCTCGAGGGTGGCTCTATCCACTCCAACGGCCAGGGCCTGATTATGACCACAGAAGCCTGCCTTCTGTCAAAGGGTCGAAACCCTGACCTTAGCAGGGAAGAAATTGAGAAAAAACTCTGTTCTTATCTTGGAGCCGAGGAGGTTCTTTGGTTGCCACGCGGAATCTACAACGATGAAACCGACGAGCACGTCGATAATATAGCTGCATTTGCCGCAAAGGACCATGTTCTCATCGCTTATTGTGATGATGAGTCCGATCCACAATATGAGCTGAGCCAGGCCTCATTAAAGGCTATAGAGGCCTACAACGAGAGTCATGAGCAAAAGCTTAAAATTACTAAATTGCCTATGCCTTACCCTATAACTATGAGAGAAGAAGAGTGCCAGGGTCTTGATAATTGGGGATTTGAGCCAACAAGAACTCCTGGAGAGCGCCTTGCCGCCTCCTATGCAAACTTCTACATAGCAAATGACTCTGTCTTGATGCCTGGATTTGCCAATGAGGAAAGAAAAGACTCACCAGACTATGAGATTCAGCACAAAAGGGATGCAGAGGCCCTGTCTATCATGAAAGAAGCCTTTCCTGACCGCAAGGTTATTATGATATATGCCAGAGATATACTGATAGGTGGTGGAAATATCCACTGTATCACCCAGCAGGTGCCAAAGAAGGCCTGAACAAGACCTGAGCAAGTTCTAGGCAAGACCAAATTTGGGGCTAGACAAGCAAATGTATCAAAGCTGGCAAGTCCTGCTTCCAGCTCAGTTAGACTATTTGCCACTTAAATTTTTTTAATAAAAGGGGTCCTTATGAGACAAGTTACAATAGCAGCCATACAGATGGCATGCGAGCGCGTAGATGACAAAGCGTTTAATCCAAATATAAAGAAAGCTCTTGAACTGAGCAGAAAGGCTGCCCAAGCTGGCGCACAGATTATCCTTCTGCCTGAGCTTTTTGACAACTGGTACTTCTGCCAGGAGAGAAACTATGATTCCTACAAGCTAGCAAAGAGCCTTGAAGAATCGCCAACTGTGGCAGCTTTCAGAGAGCTCTGTGCCGAGCTTGAGTTGGTTATGCCTATAAGTTTTTATGAAAAAGCCGGCAACACAACTTTCAACACAATCGCTATGATAGACGCCGACGGAAGTATACTAGGCACTTACAGAAAAACTCACATTCCAGATGACCATTACTATCAGGAAAAATTCTACTTCACACCTGGCGACACTGGTTTCAAGGCATTTAAGACCAGATACGGCACTATAGGCTGTGGCATCTGCTGGGATCAGTGGTTCCCGGAATCTGCAAGATCTATGGCCTTGGCTGGAGCTGAAATCCTTATGTATCCTACAGCTATAGGCTCTGAGCCTATTCTTGAAACTGATTCAATGCCTCACTGGAGAAGGGTTATGCAGGGACATTCTGCAGCCAATCTCATGCCACTTATAGCAGCCAACAGAATTGGCACTGAGGCCGTAAGCCCTAGTCAGGCCAATGGCGGCCAGAATTCTCAACTAAAATTCTATGGTTCTTCCTTTATGACAGATGCCAAAGGTGATATAATCGAGAATGCGGACCGTGAAAGCGAGCAGATTCTGCTCCACAGCTATGACCTGGATTCTATTGCAGACGACAGACTCTCATGGGGCCTTTTCAGAGATCGCAGGCCTGAGGCCTACTCTATAATCTCAAGCCACGGCGAAATTCAGTAAATACACACAAAGGAGGAAGCGTATGATTCGCTTACTATTGGTACTTATCCTGGTAATTGTCTATCTGATACTGAGTATTATTCTTATACCACTTATGTATCTCATAGGACTTTTCAGCAAGAAAGCCAGAGATTACTCTTCACTTCGCCTTATCCAGGGCTTATTCAAGACTATTCTCTTTCTTTCAGGAGTAAAAACTAAGGTTATTGGCAAGGAGAATATTCCAAAGGACGAAGCTGTTCTTTTTGTCGGCAACCACCATGGCTTTTTCGATGTTATAGTTGCCTACTCACTTATGCCTAATTTAACCGGCTTCATAGCCAAAAAAGAGATGTGTAAGGTCTACGGAATCAGCAACTGGATGGATCTTCTCCACTGTCTCTTCATAGACCGTTCAAGTCCTAGAGCAGGTCTTAAGACTATTCTCGACGGAATTGAAGTTTTAAAATCCGGCATCAGCCTTGTAATCTTCCCTGAAGGAACAAGAAACAAGAGTGATGAGGGAATCTTGCCTTTCCACGCTGGCAGTTTTAAGCTTGCGACAAAATCAAAGGTTAAGATTATCCCAATGACCCAAACCCACACATCAGAAGTATTTGAAAAGCATTTGCCATGGCTTAAGGCAACTCACACAAGTATTGAATTCGGCAAGCCAATCGATGTGACAACACTCACTCCAAATGAAGAAAAAATTCTTCACGAGACCTGCCAGAACTTAATACTTGAAACCTACAACAAGAACTTAGAACTCTACAAGTAAGGTCTTTGACAGCCTTTTCCAGACACAGGCTAAATTAGAAGCCTAGGGAGGCAAATCATCAATATTGTAAAAAAAGGCGCAGGGCTTAGGCCCCGCGCCTTTAATTATTTTAATCATTTAAATCAATTTAATTATTTAAATCAATTTGATAAATTCAAGTAATTCAAGTATTACTTTTTCTTTCTGCTAAAGAGCTTCTTTAAGCCCTTCTTCTTAGGCTCTTCCTCAGTCTTAGCGCCACCTCTAACTGACTTAATTCCTGTGATATAGATACCAGAAACTTCAGCCTGAATAGTAGCCTTAACTGGAAGCTTTTCAAAAACCTTAGGGTCAGCCATCATGCTTGTAACCTTAGGTCCAACCTTAACCTTAACAATTGGCACCTTAGAATTTCTCATCATCTTTGGTGTCTGTTCAAGGACAATCTTTGGCAATGGAGCATCTTTAAGCTTCATCTTTTTCTTGTCAATTATCAGCATCGTCATAGTCTGCTTTGCTGCATCAATCTGAGCCTGCTGCTCATCCTGTTTCTTCTTTAAACGATTACCTACAATAACCAACACTATAAATGCTACAAGTAAAACTGCCAATACTATAAGCAGTATTATGCCCAACTTAGACATTTTCATCCTCCTTCTTACTCATAAGAGTTTCAGCCTTATGGCTTGAATATAGATCTATCACAACTGAATTAACAGACATCTTTTCACCATTGGTAAACATCTCATAATTCAGACTAATTTGTATATGATCCTCCTGTCTATCAATATCTATAGACTCAGTGACCACATCTATTCTAGTAGTGCCTATTGGCAATCTATAATATATCACAGTATCCTTGTTTTGGTCAAAATACATTTTTGCAGATTGAGCTCCACTTTTGATTATCTCGATTTTATCGTCATAGATTTTCATCAAACTGTCAGAGACCCCATTGTCTGCATCAAGCATTTCCTGATACTTTACATACTCTTTACCATTTTTAACATAGTATAGACCATGGCTCAAAGTCTCTATAGGCTCCTCATCTTCAAAGCTAGACTGTGCATAGCTTGCTTTGTGAAGACCCTTTATTGCAACCACAACATCTTTTGTCATATTGACCTTCCTAGTATTGTTCTATATTGATCTGCTTAGTCACAGAGATATCTACAGGCAGGATTGAATCGGCAAATCTTCTGAACTTCTCAGCTGCATCGCTGACATAAAAGCGATACATAAGAGATGGCGAATCCACATCAGACTGATTGTAAAGATTCTCCCTAAAAAGAAGCTTTCTGAGCTCTATAGCCGTCTCAAATGCAGGATTTACCAGATTTACCTTGTCACCCATAATCTCTCCGATAGTAGAACTTATCAATGGATAGTGGGTACAACCCATAATAAGAGTATCAATGTCCTTATCCTTAAGATAAGACAGATATCTCTCTGCAACCTGATTGGTTATAGTGTCATTGAGCATTCCCTCTTCCACCAAAGGACAGAATAGAGGACATGCCTTGCCTATAACCTCAATATCACTGTTCAATTCCTTAATATACTTGTCGTAGACCCCACTTTGAATTGTCGCATCAGTACCTATAAGTCCCACACGTCCATTTTTTGTAGTGTCTACAGCAACCTTAGCGCCAGGCTTAACCACACCTATAATAGGTATGTCAAATTCCTTGACCATAGTGTCAAGTGCATATGCACTGGCCGTATTACATGCGATAACAATCGCCTTAACTCCCTCTGTTTTTAAAAAGCGTATAATCTGTCTTGAATACATGGTAACTGTATCCTTAGACTTGCTTCCATAGGGAACTCTTGCTGTATCTCCAAAGTAAACGATTCTCTCATTGGGAATCTGTCTCATAATCTCTCTGGCTACAGTAAGACCTCCAACTCCGGAGTCAAACACACCGATCGGAGCCTTTCTGTCCATGATTTTATCCTCCATCACAATTACTTGTTAAGTAATCTGATAATTCCCTTCTCCTGATTAAGAATATGCTGTCTCATCATATTCTTAGCATCGTCCACATTTTTCTTACCCATCTTCTCAATGATATCATTGTGCTCATCAATAAGAATTGAATGAGTTCTGGCATCCTTTACATACTCGAGTCTGTAACGATACATCTGCTCTCTCAACTTATTGATAATCTGAATAAGTCTCTGATTTCCAGCCATAGCATAGATAGTGTCATGGAACTGAACATCAGCCTCAACTATACTAACTACATCCTTAGATACGATAGCAGCCTCAAAAACCTTGTTAGCCTTCTTAAGCTCTGCAATCTTTTCTGGAGTTGTCTTCTTGCAGGCAAGTGAAACCGCTAACTCCTCAAGAGTACATCTCACTTCAAGCACATCCTTCATATCCTTCTCAGTAATATGAGCAACTTCAGCACCCTTTCTAGGTATCATAACTACAAGGCCTTCAAGTTCAAGCTTTCTGATTGCCTCTCTAATCGGAGTTCTACTAACCCCTAATTTCTGAGCAAGCTGGATTTCCATAAGTCTCTCGCCTGGCTCCATCTCACCTCTCAGTATAGCCTGTCTCAATGTATTAAATACCACATCTCTGAGTGGTAAGTAATCATTAGCATCCATCTTTAATTCGCCCTTCATCTAAAAGCCTCCATTATCTCATCTTCCTGCCATTTTCAGGGTTATATGATTCTGTATAGTAAACTTGCTTAGCATCGCCCTTCTCCTTAAGGTAGTTCTGACAAGCTATGCAATCTTCTTGATTTTTAAATATTCCAAACACTGTCGGACCACTTCCACTCATCATAGCATTGATAGCACCACAATTAAGCATATCCGACTTTATTGTATCTATAACAGGATACATAGGTACAGTCACTGATTCCAAGACATTTCCCATATTCTGGGCAACTCCGTATATATCACCAGCATCAATAGCTGCAAGCAAATCATCAGTTCTTGGATGCTCCAAGTTCTCAGCTGCATCTAAATTCTCATATACCATGCGGGTTGATACATTGATTGGCGGTTTTGCAATAAGAATATTGCACTTAGGAAGCGGCTTTAACTTTGTAAGCTTCTCACCTATTCCCTCGGCCAATGCTGTGCCTCTCAGCAGACAATATGGAACATCTGCACCCAACTGCACGCCATATTCCATGAGTTTTGCCATGCTAAGTTTTAAATCAAAGAGCCTGTTCATAGCAACCAGAGTCGAAGCCGCATCAGTGCTTCCCCCTGCAAGTCCAGCTGACACTGGAATGAACTTGTTAAGATCAACCTCTATACCCTCTTTGATGCCAAATTCATCCTTAAGCATCTTGGCAGCTCGATAGATAAGATTATTCTCATTAACTGGAAGAAAGAAAAGATTTGCCCTGAGTCTTATATCATCCTCAGGAATCTTCTTAACGATCAATCGATCATAAATTCCTATATTCTGCATGACCATCTTTACTTCATGATAGCCATTAGGATACTTTCCCAAGACATCAAGACTTAGATTAATCTTTGCTCTGGCTCTCAGTATAACTTCGTCCATATCATTCTCCTGATTGTTTCTTGTATACAGTGTTCCATTATAATTAATTATATGTACTTTTGCAAGTACAACTTATATGTTTTCCTTCTGTTTTCTGTACTTGTTAGGCGATATACCCTTAATGTGTCTGAAGGCGTCTCCAAAGTAATTGCTGTCATTAAAGCCACACTCAAATGCTATCTCAGTTATAGTCATATCTGTATCAAGAAGCATATTGCAGGCATTCTGAATTCTCACATTGACAAGATATTCTTTAAATCCGAAGCCTGTTATTTCTTTGAATTTTTTACTCAAATATGAGCGGCTTATACTATACTTCTCTGATAACTCGTCCAGGGTAATCTTCTTAGAGTAATTGGCATATATATATGATGCGACCTCCTGCATCAGGCGATTATTGACATCGATTTCTTTCATAACATTGGACTCGTAATTAGCACATCTTATAAGAAAGAGTTCCAACTCGCAAAGTCCCAGTTTGAGGAAAGCATTGGACAGCTCATCTGGACCATTATTCTCGAATATCATCTTCTCCATAAGAGACTCGACATATTTGCGCCTTCTCTCAGGAACTGATATAACTCCACATGGCAACATTTCCTTTGCAGAGCCCTTATCAAGCATCTTATCAAGCCATTTAAAGTTTTCTTCTCTAAAATTAATTACATATCTCTCACTTGAACCAAGTTTTGGATATGTACTTTTATGAATGCTTGAAGTTGGAATGATTACCAAGTCTCCCTTATTCAACTGGTAGATATTATGATCCAAAAAGAAAGTGCATTCCCCATTCACCAGGTAAAATATTTCGTAATATGGGTGGACATGCGGTTCCTGTGCCTTTTCAGAGGCATCACGCCTAATTCTATATATCTTAAAATCCGATTCCATGTCATAAAATTCACTCATTGAACTTACCTCTCTTTGCAAATTTTCTGTATTAATCTTATAATAAAGCTAAATTCCAATAGAAAATACATATTTTTTCAGCTTATAGTATTACCATAAAGGTAAGATGCAATTTTGTCAAGAAGATGATAATCAAAAGCTAATTATCTGACACGCAGATTAAAAGCTCATTATCTGATATGCAGGTAATTCTCAAAACAGATTATCATAGAAAAGAAAGAAGGAATTTTGTGAAAAAAATCTCAGATTCAAAAAGAAATATGATTCTTAGCGGAAATCTGCTTCAGGCTATTTTAATCCTGGCAGTTCCCGTTATGATTAACAGTTTTATCCAATCTATGTATAACTTAACTGATACATTCTGGCTTGGAAAAATCGGAACAGAAAGTCAGGCAGCAATCACACTTGTGTCTCCCGTTCAAAATATTTTGATTAATTTTGGTAACGGCATCACAACTGCAGGCTCTATCCTTATTGCCCAATTTCTGGGCGCAAGGCGCGATGAAGAGGCCAATGTCATGGCCAACCACATCCTAGTTTGCTCCATAATATTTGCCCTGGTTTGCTCAGCTGTATGCTTTATAGCCACACCTGCCATTGTTATATGGCTCGGTGCCACTGGCAACATCCTCTCTTATGGAATTTCATACTTAAGAATTGTTGTCCTCGACTTAATCTTTTTACTTATGATTAATCTTTATCAGGCTGTAAAACAATCACAAGGTGACACTGTCAAACCTATGTTGCTCAACCTCTTTGGTGTTATCATCAACATGGCCCTTGATCCACTTTTTCTTATTGTCTTCAAATGGGGTATCACAGGTGCAGCATTTGCCACACTCTTAGCCAAAGTACCTTGTGCCTTCCTTGCTATTTTCTTTCTCACAAGGAAATCACAGCTCATTCGAATATCTCTTAAGAACTTCAGATTTGACAAGAGCAAGATTCAAGCCATTCTCAAAGTCGGCCTGCCTACCGCCATCGGCGGAAGCACCATGCAGCTAGGCTTCCTGCTTATGACCAAGAACGTAAACTTCTACGGCTCAACTGCAACTACAGCCTACGGAATCGGCAATAAAATCAACTCTATTATCACTATGCCGGCCAATGGCATCGGTTCTGCCACATCAACTATTGTCGGCCTCAACTTCGGTGCCAGAAACATAAAGCGTGCTGATAAAAGCTTTCACTATGCTCTGCGCCTAGGTTTTTTCTGGCTCTTAATTCTTGGCTTTATCTTGTCAAGACGACCAATAGCTGAACCTATAGTAAGATTTTTCACTA
Source organism: uncultured Lachnospiraceae bacterium (assembly GCA_947164605.1). Lineage (GTDB taxonomy): Bacteria > Bacillota > Clostridia > Lachnospirales > Lachnospiraceae > CAMUXE01. The sequence continues at coordinate 72,837 of CAMUXE010000003.1, forward strand.
GCGACGAAGCCGTTGTTCCTTATGCAACCGATTTCTTAAGCCTCATGGCACTTTGCTGCTGGACCAATGCTTTTTACAACGTTACACAGGGCCTTTTCCAAGGTTCAGGTCATACCGTCACAACCATGGTTGTCGACGCAACAAGAATTTGGATTTTCCGTTTCTTAGTCCTCTTCATATGCGCCAATATCCTAAACATGGGAGTTGCAAGTATCTGGTATGCCGTCGTTGTAAGTAATGCAACATCTGCCATAATCCTTTACCTCCTCTACTGGACCGGTATGTGGAAAAAACAGACAATCAAAATTTCAAACAAGGAAAAGGATCTAATCGAGAACTAGCTATAAAAATAATCCCCCGTCTTAAAAAGGCGGGGGATTATTTCTATAAATTCTAATCAATACTCATTTCAGTATTCAATTAAGTATTCAATTCACTAGATACTAGATACCAAGTGACATAGACTTAATTGTCCACTTTCCATCATCATAAATGTAGTAGATATAAGCAGATGTGCTGCCCTTTTTCTCTTCATACTTTACTTCATAATCATGAATTGCTGAGCTGTAACTTCTTGACTGATAATTGCCTGAATAGTTAACGCTCATTGAAACCTTAGCCTGAATGCCATCATCAGTATGGCTATCATACTCATCCATATTTGTAAAGCTTGTTGGCTTAATTGTCTTATATCCATTAGTCTTTTCATCAATATTAAACTTCTTTACAAGCTTATCATATGTCTGCTCGGCTTTTGTAGCATAGTTGCTCTTCTTAGAGAATAAGCCATTAATTTCAGTGAACTTCTTCTTATCAACAGCAGCTGCAAGAATTGATGTGTAGTCTTTCTTAGCCTGCTCTGCCAATTTATTCTGCTCATCCTTTGATACCTTTGGTGAAGTGAATGAGAATGACTGCTTATCATAAACAATCTCTTCCTTGATTGTGTGCTCCTCCATTATGCTTGATGTGAACTTAATTTCACTAGTTCCCATAAAGATTTCAGGTATAACGTAAGCATCATATGAATCTGTAGACTCGTCTGACTTTATGTACTTCTTATCTACAGTAGTACCATTGATAACTACATCCGCATTAGTATATGCGCGAATTTTAATATCTGATGCAATAACTGTAGATGGATCAACCTTATACTTCTTAAAGAAAAGCATGAATCTTCCAGATTCTACCATAGTAACTCTAGCTTCTTCTGTTGCATTTCTATCTTTGTACTGATACTTAATGTAAACTACTTTTTCCTTTGATGCTGAGCTTTTAGTATCATATGTCTGAACGGACTTGATAACTATATCTTTCTTCTCATCATTGGCATGTATAGTCTTAAATGCATCTTTTGTGATAAATTCTGACTTATCCTTGATTGAAAGCAAGTCATATGCCTTACCATAATCGCCCTCAGTCTCATACTTAAAGAACTGTGAAGCTGTCAACTTATAATCAGTTGCCTTTGTAATTGCTGTAAAGAAGATAATACACATAAGAAGAAGGGCACCTACTACACAAGAAATTGTAATAAGCATCTTCTTCTGACCTGGATCCATAGGCTTCTTTTGCTTTACAGGCTTTGCCTGCTGTGGTGCTGGCTGGTTATATGCCTGCTGGTCTGCCTGATTCTGTGCTGGCTGGTTATATGCCTGCTGGTCTGCCTGATTCTGTACTGGCTGGCCAGATGCCTGCTGGTCCTGAGCTGGTACTTCTGTAACCACTGGCTCTGCTGGCTGTGAGTCTACAGGCTGGCTGATTGTTGCCTCATCTGCAGCTTGATTAAGAGCCGAATCACTAGCAGTATCTGTTCCAAATGCAGCGTCAAGATTGCTACTTGCTGCTTCAAGCTTGTTTCCGCAATTGCCGCAGAAAACAGCTCCTTCTGGATTGTCAAATCCACATTTCTGACAAATCATTTTTAGTCCTCCATTAAGTTAAAATACGCATTGCTACGATATGACAATCTTAACATGATATTAAATTTATGTAAAGTCTGCTAAAGTTGCATAATTATGTAATAAAAAAGCGCCAAATGCAAGTGACATGGAAATTTATACTGAATCAAAATATAAATTTCCATAGCAAAAGCAAATTAGCGCTTTCTATAATTGTTATGATTATGTGCCAGAAGCTATCAAGCCACCTGATATGAATAGGCTAATAAGAGCCTAAAACTTAACTATTCAAAATCTTCTCACTAGTAGTGTCAAGACCTTGATCTGCAAACCACTTGTCAAATTTTTCAAGTGTCGCCTTCCTTGTATCAGAAGATATAGATGGTAAATCTTTGCCCCAAGTCTTTGTGGCCTCCTGATAGCCCCTATCAAAAGCCTTAACCATCTCCTTCATCTTGTCTGCATCACCACCTGTGAGTGCTTTAGCAAAATCAAGCATACGATCAGATGTCTTTGCCACGCCCCAATAACCGTCTTCAGATATGTCCTCTTGAGCCTGTCTCTTAGTTTCCTCATCGACCTCAAAATCTCCAGACGCAAGCTTTTTGTACATTGCATCTTCATCGATAGTTCCCTCAGCTGTCTTAAAGCTAAGCCCCTGCTTCTTGAACATGTTCAGCACAAGACTCTTAAACTGAGTTACTCTCTTATCTGAATCCTCTTTTAACTTAGCTACAAGTGCGCTGCGATCTGCCTCAGATAACTTTTTATCTGACTTTTCATAAACTGCAGCTTGTCCAGAATATGCTTCCTTCTTATCTGTCTTTTCCTTAGTGTCTGTTTTTGCAGTGCTTGTAGCACCAATACTAGAAGCATAAGACTGATATGCACTCACTCCATTAATTGCCATATAAGCCTCCTTGCCACGACCTCGTAGGTCGTCAGTCTTATAATTTTTCCTATGCTAATTATACACCAAAGAATAGGCATCTGTAAACTAAGTAAAAAATCTAGGACAAGTATTTCGTCAAAGCCTTTATTTTAGTTAGACCTTCTTCTTTGCTTATGTGAAAATCCGCATCAGTCACAGGTCTAGGCCCATTATATTGCGTAGCCCTTGGCCTTGATTACATCTATAACCTCATCTACATACTTCTCACATGTCTCTTGGTCTTTAGCCTCGACCATAACTCTGACAACTGGCTCTGTACCGCTCTCTCTGACAAGAATTCTTCCTGTATCTCCAAGTTCATCGGCAACCTTGGCAACTGCAGCCTTTACATCAGCATCATCCTGTGCTGCCTTCTTATCAAGAACTCTGATATTTTTAAGAACCTGAGGATAGATGAGAACTGGAGCCTTAAGCTGACCAAGAGTCTTCTTCTGAGCAATCATAGCCTCCATCATCTTGAGGGCAGTCACAAGGCCATCACCTGTTGTCTCATACTTGAGGAAGATTATATGGCCAGACTGCTCACCGCCAAGGCGGTAGCCATTGTTCTTCATGCACTCGTAGACATACTTATCACCGACAGCTGTCTTTTCATACTCAATACCAGCCGCGTCAAATGCTTTATACAAACCAAAGTTGGACATTACAGTTGTTACAACCTTATTGTCAACAAGTTTATCCCTCTTCTTCATATAAGTGCCATAGATGTAGAGAACGTGGTCTCCTGTGATAATCTCACCATTTTCATCTACACAAAGGCAGCGATCAGCATCACCATCGAAAGCAAAACCTGCATCCAGGTGCTCCCTCTTAACCAGTTCACAAAGGCTCTCCATGTGAGTTGAACCACAGTTAGTGTTGATATTTACACCATTAGGCTCATTGTTTATAACATAAGTCTTAGCTCCAAGAGCATCAAAGATACTCTTAGCTATCTGCCAAGAAGATCCATTGGCAGCATCGATTCCAATCCTGTATCCCTTGAATGAGTAGATAGCAAGGCTCATAAGATAACCCATATAGCGATTTCTGCCCTGGGCATAATCAACTGTACAGCCAATCTTCTCGCCAACAGCCATAGGAATCTCACCGGTCTCGCCGTCAAGATAGGCCTCAATCTGGCTTATAACATCCTCTCTCATCTTCTCACCCTTATTGTTGATGAGTTTGATTCCATTGTCATTAAATGGGTTATGACTGGCAGAAATCATAATTCCACAGTCAAAATCATCAATTCTTGTGACATAAGCTACGCTAGGAGTTGTAGTTACATGAAGAAGATATGCATCTGCGCCTGAAGCTGTAAGGCCAGCAACCAAGGCATACTCAAACATATAACTGCTTCTTCTTGTATCCTTACCTATGACAAGTCTGGCCTTTCCATCCTCATGGTTCTTTCCATAGAACCAGCCAAGGAAACGTCCTACTTTAAACGCATGATCTACAGTGAGGCTCACATTGGCTTCGCCTCTAAATCCATCTGTACCAAAATATTTGCCCATTATATCCTCCATCTTATACCAATTTAAAACTCAATCAATTCTCATATCCATTAGGATTGTTCTTCTGCCATCTCCAAGAATCCTCACACATTCTGTGAAGATCATACTGAGCAACCCATCCAAGTTCTTCCTTAGCCTTTTTTGCATCGCAATAATTAGCTGCAATATCGCCAGCTCTTCTAGGCTTAAAGGCATATGGAATCTCAACTCCACTAGCTGACTCAAAAGTCTTGATAACGTCAAGAACAGACGAGCCTTTGCCTGTACCAAGGTTGTAAATCTTTAAGCCCGGCTTATCTGCGAGCTTATCAACTGCCTTAACATGGCCCTTTGCAAGGTCCACTACATGAATATAGTCTCTGATACAAGTTCCATCAGGAGTATCATAATCATTTCCAAAAACGCCCAATTGCTCAAGCTTACCCACTGCAACCTGAGTTATATAAGGCATAAGATTGTTAGGGATACCATTAGGATTCTCACCGATAGTACCGCTCTCATGAGCACCAATTGGGTTGAAGTATCTCAAAAGAATTACATTCCACTCACTGTCTGCCTTCTGAATATCTGTAAGAATCTGCTCAAGCATGCCCTTAGTCTGTCCGTAAGGATTAGTGATTTCTCCCTTAGGGCATTCCTCCGTAATAGGCACAAATGCTGGATCTCCATATACTGTAGCTGATGAAGAAAAGATTATATTCTTTACTCCATGCTTTCTCATCTCGTCAAAAAGTACAAGAGAGCCAGAAATATTATTGCTGTAGTATTCCAATGGCTTTGCAACAGACTCGCCAACAGCTTTTAAACCTGCGAAATGAATGCAGCTGTCAATTTCATTTTCATCAAATATCTTTTCGAGTATCTTTGCATCAGCGATATCACCCTCATAAAACTTAACCGGCTTACCTGTTATCTTCTCAACTCTAGCAAGCGATTCCTTTGAAGAGTTTACAAGATTGTCCAAAACCACTACTTCCTTGCCGGCATTCTGAAGTTCAACCACTGTGTGGCTGCCAATATAACCTGCTCCACCTGTAACTAATATAGCCATATTAATCCTCCTTAATCATACATCATTCTTTTAAGTTTATCACGAAAAATTGGACTTAACAACTTAGTTTCCCTTATAGGCCTTAACCATATCACCAATGTTAGCGTAAAATGCTGATTTGTATGTCTCGTCTCCCATAAGAGCCATATTTACATACTTGCCATAAAGCTGGCTGAATTTTTCTGCACTCTCGCCATACATGTGACCCTCTCTGTCGTAGAAATCATCACTGTCTCTGTCATATTCATCAAATCTTATCTTATTGAAATTAAGATAAGTCACATCCAACTCTTGGGCAAGCTTGCTTATATAGGCGTCTGCTGCTGTAAAGCCAGACTCCTTCTCAGCTACAGTCGCAGGATCCTGACTCACTGTCGTGAAAACTATTTTTATGCCCTTTTTCTTGCACAGACTCACCAGCTTCTTGATATAGCCTATCTCCTGTTCACTCACCTTACTCTCATTCCAGTCAAGGCAGCTCGCTGAGTCCTTCTTATGGTGCTGGTTTCTAAAAGTAAAACCCTCACCCATATAAGAATCATATCGATTCATATTTACTACACTGGGATTATAAGTCTTGTACTCAGATGAGAGCTTCTTTCTAATAGTCCTACCCATATACTTGTAGCACTGCCAGTAATTGGTCCATCTCAGCATGGTGCCCCTGTAGTCTTCGCCTAAAACCCTCTTAACATAGTAGCCCACCTTGTGAACAGAGGCCGGATAGGCATTATATACATTATTGTGAAGTATATTCACATCATTGTAATTGACCAGGTACTGATAATCTATGTCAAAGACGACCTCATCTATTTTATTGTAATCAAGAGCGTATTCAAGGGTGTAGTAGGCATCAATCATGTATTCACCGCCCATACACATATTCATAGTATTTTTCTTAAGTTCTGTTCCTACAATCTCTGGATCTAGGCCGTAAGAGCCATGTGATGCCCCCAGTATGATACAATTATATTGGCCTTGCTTTAACTCGTGAAACATGATTCTCGACAAACCAGGCTGAACCAGCGCGAAATTGCAAATTTGATCTATAATAATCATCAGAGCCAGGAATGCGGACATTCTTATAATTATTTTTTTCTTGCTCATATCTTTAATCAAACCCCTTTTAGAACTGTGCATACACAAACTCTGTGCTTGCACTGACAAAGCCAAAAGGTGCCACTATAAAGAAAAGGATTATATATATAGCCCACTTCAAAGGTAGTGGCTTTTTCATAATCCACTCTCTTATGTCTATGCCCTTTTCTCTCAAAACTCCTATAACAAAAAGAACCAGAACTCCGACAAAAAGAATCTTTATCTCTCTGACTCCAAGTCCTACTTTCAACAAGCTTCCATCAGTGACTACCTTGAGACTAAAGTTCTTAAAGGTCTGCCCCATAGCCTTAAATGCTCCACTGGCACTTGAACAGGCATCGAAAAACCAGCCTATGTTGACCAAAATAAAGGTTCTAACTATCTGGAAGACTCTATAAGGAGCTGAATTACTCTTAATTCTCAAAAGCTTAACAGTCTTTTCAAATGTAGGCTTTAAAATATTGGCCATAGCTATGATTAGGCCATTGTAAAGGCCATATATTATATATTTCCAGGAAGCTCCATGCCACACGCCGACTATAAAGAAAATCAGTATATTGGACAGACATATTGGAATCAAGGTTCCATACACTCTGCCAAATCTCTTTTTAGCTCTGCGCGAAAGCTTCTGACAAGCCTTAGATAGGGAAAAAGGATAAAAGATATAGTCCTTCATCCACTGACCAAGAGTAATGTGCCATCTTCTCCAGAAATCGCCTAAATTCTTTGAAAAGTAAGGTTGCCTGAAGTTTTCGTCCATAGTTATGCCAAAAACTTCAGATGCACCTATAACAAGATCCATTCCTCCCGCAAAGTCACAGTAAACATATATTGAGTACATAAGTATGCCTGCTATTATATAGACACCGCTGTACTTGTCAGGTGTGTAAAAGATATTGTTGGCGAAGATAAAGGCTCTGTCAGCTAAAATCAGCTTTTTAGCCAGGCCATAAAAAATTCTAACCGCACCTCGCTCTATATTCCTGTAATCAAAGTCGCTTCCCTCAGAAAGAGCAAGCCCCAATCTCTCGTATCGACCTATTGGTCCTTGCAGCATCTGTGGCAGATAGCACACAAAGAGCAGGAGCTTAAAGATGTTTCTCTCTGGCTCTGTCTTTTTTCTATAGACGTCAATACAGTAGCTCATGGTCTGGAAAGTGTAAAATGATATGCCAAGCGGAAATTTTATAGTCAGCTTTGCAATATTCAAATTTCTGCCAAAGACCTCTGACAGGCTATTAAGGTTCCCTATCATGAAATTACAATATTTCAACAAAAAAAGAAGTCCGAAATTAAGAACAAGCACCACCGAAAGAAGTCTCTTCCTGTGGACCTTGTCCTCCATCTCAGACATTTTTAAAGAAATTATATAAGAAGTGATACATGTAAATAAAACATATACAAGATTGCTGAATCCATAACTTGTATAGTAAAGCAGACTGATTAAAAGCAAGACAAGCCATCTGTGCTTTTTTGGAAACAAGTAATAAACAAGTGCCCCTAGGGCTATAGTAAAGAGAAATCCAGCTGATATGTATGACATATATCTACCCCAATATTATGCATTATTATGTAAGCTATTTACTTACTTTGAGAGCATTCTCTCCTCAGACCAGCGTATAACCTTATACTTGTTGGCCTTGTTGTAACGCTTGCGCAAATCCTTGAGCTGCTTTAAGTACTCAAGAGTAACCTTGCCTGAAAGCTTAGATTCTCCCTCTGTTCTCTGCTGGAACTTATATGGAATCTCACAAACCTTTGAGTATGTACCCATTGCAAGGACCTCTACCATAATCTTCCAACCAATTGGCTGCAAATCAGCATTCTCAATTACTTCTCTTCTAAACATAAAGAGACCACTTGTTGGATCTGTAATATTTCTGAGACATGGGAGCATAACCTGACCAATTTTTCTAGCTGTCCAAGATACAAACTTTCTGTACCAGTTAAGGCCGCCATCATCTCCACCTGGTATAAGTCTTGAAGGAATACAGAAATCTGCGCCAGCCTCCATAGCCTTGTACATATACTTTAAGACAATTGGTGGGTGCTGAAGGTCAGCATCCATACAAGCCATATAGTCGCCCTTAGCCATACGAAATCCCTTAAGAACCGCTGTTGCAAGTCCAGATTCTCCAACTCTGTGCTCAAGTCTTACTGCAGGATATTCTTTAGCAACTTCTCTGATAATATCTGGTGTATCATCCTTACTATCATCTACGAAAAGAATTTCATAATTGATTCCCTCAAGCGCATTATCTATCTGCTCTACAAGATTTCTAATATTTTTTCCCTCGTTATAAGTAGGTACGACGACTGATAACAACATACATTCTCCATTCTGAAGTTCCTAAACTTCTATAAATTCTGTCTTTTAAATAAGTCTTATTTACTTCCAATAGCCTAGTTCTTGCCCTTTACGGTATATTCCAACCGCCTTTGCATAGTAGCCATATGCATTAAAATGGGTCCAGTCTGATCTAAGCCTTTTTGAGATATTTCCCAGTTTATAATTGTTGAGATCCGATCTTTTAGGAGTCTTTCCAACCAACTGCAAACCATTCTTTATCATAAATGTTCTTGTGTTGAGGAAATGGTCTCCATACTCAGCATAGAGTGCAGCCTCCCAGGCAGTGTTTCCGATTCCTATAGGATTGTCCATATCATCTCTGTAGCCCTGATTCAAATCTCCAAAAGAAGTGCCAGGATCATCTGTATCTCCTACAATAATATAATACTTACATCCGCTGTTCGCAATAATATTATTATATTGATCAATTAAAACTTGATAATCCGACTCCCAACCACCGTTGCTTCCTATCTCAAGAATCAGGATATCATCGGCATGCTCCTCGCTAACCTTGGTCTTAACTTCACTGCCAGCTGGGATTGTGATTGTCTTTTTCGTATCGTTCTGCATACGCCTAACTACTTCAGCCTCAATCAGAGACTTTCTCTCATAGATTGAATTATATACTGCATTGCTCTTAGTCTCAAAATCCATATAGAGATAATTCTCAATATCAAGGGTTAAGGCCAAATCATTCATAGTATCATCATCGCCATCTCTGTTGGCATTATACTGCATATTTGAATATGACTTTAACCTGTTCATCCTTGCAACTAGCTGAGAAGTAGGATACACCTCAAAGTCCTGTATATGTCTGTACTCTATAGAGTCTTCATTGGTATCATAATCGTCTGAATCATCGCTGTCATATGAGAGGGCATATTCCTCGTCTCCTGAATCATCAGCCTCATATTCTGAATCAGCCAGATCAGCATCTTCCTCAGCCTCTTCAAGAGCCTTATCGTTGTCATCTATCTTCTCATCTGACTTGCCAGTCTGGCCTACTGAAGACTCAGATATTCCAAGCGTAATGTTTGAAGTAACAGCTGGGGTTTCTCCCTCTTTGTCACCACTTTCGGTAATATCACCAGATACAGGAGTAAGTCTAAAACCATCTGAAAATGATGTTATATTATAAATCACATCATTGATATAGACACTGTTAGGATAAGCGTTATCCTCTATACCATAGCCGCTGTAATCAGCCATCTCAGCCACACTTCCGTCGTCCTCTCGAACTATATAAAAAAGGCTGCTTCCATTTGGTCCCACAGTGACATCTCTATCAGTAACAAGCTTGACTCCACCTGCCCTCATTGCGATTTCATCACTTCTCTCACCTGACACACCAAAATTATAGGTCCTGATACCTGTAAGTCTTTGCAAAATCTCCGGATAAGAGCAGTAACTTATATCCCAAGTTTCACCGCCAACAGTTACCTTGCCTTTACCAGAGCCATAGCCCTCGGTCATACTGTCTCCATAGCAGGCAATAGTCCTGATTTTGCCATCATATGGAATAGTCAGAGCATAGTTTCTATCAGCTGATCCTATGTCATAGGCAGCCTCTCCAACTGCTGAAATCTCATTGGCAAAGAAATCGTCAAGCTCTTGCTGGCTGACCTTCTCGTCCAGATACTTTTCAAGTTTGATAGTATTTATCTTATAAGCGGCCAAGCCTGCAAGCAGTGCACACGCAGCCAAACCTGCAAAAGCCCAGCCCCTCCTTAACTTATATCTCTTGTTCTTAATCTTAACTCTTTTCATATTGACTCTTTCACAATTTTTTATTTATCAAATCGCTTTAATACTTATATCAAGATAATAAAAGCCACTCACATAAATCTTTGAAGTAAGTTATTAAACTAATTTATAATAAACCTTAATTGTGTTTTTTTCATGTAGTAGTTTATTAAAAGTCTATAATTTTTCGCAATCACATCAGCCAACAATCCGAATTGTACCAGATATAAAGAGCAAACGCTTCTGCCACAAAAAAGCCTGCAAGAATAAGGTACTTGAGCCAAAGCAACTTGCCCTTCATTCTGTCAAGCAGGTCATAAACCCCCACAAATACTACGTAAGAGCCTACTGTGAAACGGCATGTGCTCATAACATGAGAAGTAAGTGGAATCAAAAGGGCTATGATACCAAAGATTCCCATTGAGTAGTGTTTTCTCACAATCATATAGATATAAATGCCAAACATGGCTATACAAAACCAGCCCATATAGGTGTATCTATTTTCTATCTGACCTGTACAAGCCTTATAAAGGACTCCCAAAATTGGGAAGTAATGTTCCTCTCGCCAAGCAATCTGGACATGCATAAAGGCCCATGGATCTCCACAGAAGAAATAGAGATAGAGCATATAAGAAAAGGTTCCAAGAGGACAGAGCATAAGCCCAAGCACCCTCTTTGGCTGCTCTATAGTGTCAAGCACAAAGCCCAAGACCTTCTTAGCTAGAGTCTGAACCTGAGCCCTCTCTTCATAATCAAGATATAACTCTACCAGCAGGGCAAATACTAAGGTACAGCCTACTATCCTGCTTGCAGAGGCAAGGGCACTGAAAAGACCTGCAAGTAAATATTTTCTTTTTTGGCAAGCCCTGAAGAAAAGAGCTATAAACATGATAAACATAGCCTCTGTGTACATAGCAGCACAGTAAAAGGTATATGGAGCCATGAACATAAGGAGACCTATAAGCAAACTCCTATTGCCATCCCCAGATGGTCCCTCATGCTCTTTGCCTTGATCAGCAAGCGAGGCTAGGGACTCTTTCTTCCTGCCATCAACTTCAGCCTTAAGCTTAGAAGTTTTCAGGTCTCTAACATACTTGACAGCCGTGTAGGCTGCAATAAAGATACATACATTGGACACGATGATTCCTACCCAATCGGCCGAAATCAGGCCGCCACAGATAAGATAGAGACATCTGCAGGTCAGAACATACATAGGGAAGAAAGCCCACGATGCCTGTGGATTATAATCCGTAGGAAACATGTAGCCCTTCTCGGTCATTCTGGCATACCACTTGGCATCCCACTCATTCATCAAAAAGCTTATGGAATAATCCACACCTTTGGTCTTGTTATAGACAATCATCATGATAAGCATAAAGAGTCTTGAAATCAAAAAAATCATAAGCAATTTTAAGAAGAGCCTAAATCCCTCTTTTTCTCTATATGCTTTAGTTATCATCGACATATCAATTCCTCAAATCATTTATTTAAAAAGTCTGACAATCTGGTAGATAAGGGCTGGAATAGCCGCAATCAGCGGAATCAGATAAAGTAATACCAACACTGCATTGTAAGCTTCAAGATAGACAAACTCTGCAACAAGCTTAAATATCCTTGGTGCCTTAATCTTGCCAAGATAAGTAATCATAGAGCATGCAATCACAAGCAGGGCAACTGCAAGTGAGATTAGCATTCCCCCTTTCTGGCCTTTTGGTGTAAAGGTCACATGAATTGTATTCTGTCCTGAGTGAACCCTAACTCCAGTGAAAAGACCGCATATAGGCTGACCTTCAACTTCTTTTCCATCTACAGTGAACTTAAGGTTCTTGCTGTAAACGATAGGTATCATGGCCATATTATTGCTGCCCTCAGCCTCCATGGTTATAGTCAGAGTGTTGTTGCTGTACGATGTCTGACAATTCTTCTTACTTTGACTAGCCACAAGCTTGTCCATCTTGTCCATATCAAGACCACCAAAAGTCACCTCTGAAACCTGCATAAACCATGGATCGTCGTACTCAATCCTTATGTCAGGAGTCTCATTCTCAAATATACCAAGATACACAAGATTGTTATTATAATCCGTAAAATAGGCTGTGTTATTGACATCGCCCAAGGTTGGGATTTTTACAATCTCATCATTTACATATATGTGCATAGAGCTAATAAGCCAAGAAGCATTTGCGTCAGCATCTCTCACATTCTTATCAACTATGTTGATATAAAGTGCTTTTCTGCCTTCAATCTTGGTCTGATACTCTCTGATTGAGCCGGATTCCTTTTTAGAATTGACAACAGCTGTCACCAAATCCTCATCATCGTGAGATATAGCCTTATATAAAGTATTCTGATTGCTTATCCAATCCTTATTGAAATCAGCATAGGCAAGGTTTCCTTGCACATTGAGAGCAAAAGGCAGGGTATATTTTGCATCATAGAGCTTGTAATCTCCAGCCTCCTTGACCAGGCTATAGAGATTAGGATCAAGAGCATTAACATTTACCGCCTGACTAACTCCCAAGAGTGAATCAGAAAAGACTGTTCCACCTGAATCAAGGAGCCAGAGGAAGTACTTAGAGTAACCAAGCTTCTTGGCATAGTACTGAGTATTCCCCTCAAGAGCCGCTGTGAAGCTTGAAAGGGCACCACGTCTTAAGATAAGTGGATAGTTTGCATTAAGGCTAATATCTGGATTTATAATCCTCTCTGTCGCTGACTCTTCAATTTCTAAGTCATTTTTTACAGCATTGGCCGTCTCCACATAGTCACCGATCTGATAATCCTCAACCTCATAGAACTTAGGCTGTCCTATCATGGCAAATGTTAAGAGAAAGAGCTCTACTGTGATATAACATACTCTTACAGCCGGCTTTGCCTTGCAGCTGATTGAATTGTAGTGTAAAAAGAGCATAACAATAGCAACTGCCATGTAGAAAAGTATTGCTGCTATCTCATTGAACCAGCCAGCCTGGGCATTGCTTGGCATAAGACTATAGAAGACTGTAAATGCCACTATAAGAGCCAAAGCCCTAAGACAGTGCTTTTTGACTTCAAGGAAATCCTTAAAGCCCTTGATTGAGCCTGCCTCTATAACTTCAGGTGCATATTCAGCAGCCACTGAAATCAGAGTAAAGGCGATTAAAAAGCCGTTTCTTAAGGTATAGCCGTTGTATGAGCCAAAGTGCAGCATAAGATTAGTGCCTTCAACCACAACTGGTATAAAGACAATAAGGCATCTCGCCATTGCAGATCTGCTTCTTTGCTTATCTTCCCTGGTCTTCTTGATACCAGCATATATTATAGCTATGGCGAGAGTCATTCCATAGATCATAATCCATCTCTGGAACCCTGCCATAGGGCCATCAGTGATTATAGCGCTCTTAATCCAGCCAATATAGCGGGCTAAAAGGCCATCCGAACTGCCACCTCTCTGAGATGTAGAGAGCTGCATAAATACTGGAACTAAGACAAAGCTTGACAGGCCTATGCCAGCAATAGTACCTATTCCAAGATTCCATGCATGTTCTTTTCTTTCTTCTTTCTCAGATAAGACAAGTATATAGATTCCACTCATAAGGAAGATATAGATTAAGGCCATGGCACTAAGGTAGTAATTGATCACAAACATGAGTCCCAGGACAAGTATATAAGGCAACTTTCTCTTGCTCTTTAACATATACTCATAGGCAATCATCAAGAAAGGAAAAATTGCCACAATATCCATCCAAGGTGTAAAACATGAGCCATAGGCAAGTACATAGCCTCCAAAGGCATACATAAGTGAGAATATGACATTTAAATAATAGCTTGTCTCTTTATTCTTAAACTTGACATAGGCATACATTCCTATCGCCATAGTCATCATCTTGATAATTGTAAGCAAAGAGATTGATTCCAATATCAGACTTCTAGGAACCAGATATAGGAAGAGGTTAAAAGGACTCAACATTGAAAATGCTGAGATTGACATAGACACATTGGTACCCAGTCCTGTATACCAGTCGAAGCTCAGACTTGCCTGGCCGTGCAGGAAGTCCCAAAGATGGGTGTAGAGAGGTGCCACCTGCTGCATATTGTCAAAATAATCAATTCTTGAACTTCCAAAAGGCCATATGCCTCTAAGTATGAGGACAAGAAGCATACCCACCATTGTTATCAGGCTAGGAAACGCATATTCTCTTATCTTAGCCCAAACATTACTTTTTGTTTTCATAAAAGATCCTTTCACTTGTCAAGTATTGCACTCCAGATTCTAAACTCTACATCACTGTCTGACTTAAAGGTGAACTTGATAAGTTCTCCCTTTTCAAGACTTCCAACTTCATAGGTGTAGATTCCTTTATCACTGAATTCGCCTAAATACTGATCTCCTCTATAAAGCTCCACCTTGCCCTTTCCGCTGTAGTCGACAATCTCAATGGTATAGCTAGAACTTTGGCTGTCCTCATCTAAAAGGTAATAGATACTACTCTCTCTGGCATTGTTAGAACTGCCATAATACTGCCATCTATTCCATCCCTGACCCTTTCTGGCACATACCTTATAGGGGACAAGATGTCCGTCAGTATCCAAATAACCTGTACATATTTCCTTTGTGCCAAGCGAGTAGGTCAGCTTGCCGAATCCCGGCCAATCACTCAATTCATGGCTTATGTAATACATCTTATACTCTATCCCAACATTGGGCTTTAATCCTAGATATAAGACTAGGATATAAAAAACAACTAACACCAGCGAAACAGCATAAAGCCATGCTTTATGCCCTCTCCCCGGTGTTTTCTTTAATTCGTTGCTCATAGTTGAACCTTATCTTTCGTCCTTAAACATGGGTAACCACACATGTGGCCTTTCCATCTATGATAATATTTCTCTTTCCAGCATTGATGAAGAAGCTGTCTCCAGCTTTAAATTTCATCTTTTCTGAACAATCGTCAGTGTAGATGTCTCCCTCTCCCTCAATTATAACAACAGACTCAAAAGAAGACTCGTCAACTGGAATCTTTACACTATCCTCTACTTCATATCTGAAGACCTCAAAGTACTTGCACTGTACAAGTCTTTCCTGTGAATAATGCTCATTCTCCTCTATTAAAACCTCACAGGACTCATCCTTGACATAAGCGACTGGATTAACCACGTCGAGTGCCTTTTCTACATGCAGCTCTCTTAAGTTGCCAAACTTATCCATTCTGTCATAGTCATACATTCTGTATGTACAGTTTGAATTCTGCTGAATCTCACAGATTATGATGCCAGCTCCAATAGCATGTATGGTTCCAGCCTTAATCATGACAACATCACCCTTCTTAACATCTACTCGGTTAAGGATCTCAGTGATTGTATTGTCTGCAATTCTTCTCTTTATCTCTTCCTTGCTTGTCTCTTCTTTTAAGCCTGCATAAAGAAATGCACCTGGTTCGCAGTCTACCACATACCACATCTCATTCTTTCCGTACTCATTCTCTCTCTCAAGAGCATAGTCATCATCTGGATGAATCTGTACAGAAAGTGCCTTCTTGGCATCTATAAACTTAATCAAGACAGGGAATCTATCTAGAGCCTGACACTTCCAGCCAAGCGCATCCTTGCCCACAAGGGTAAGATAATCAGAAAATATCATTCCCTTATATCTGCCCGCAGCAATCTTACTTGGTCCGTCAGGATGTGCTGAAAGCTCCCAGCTCTCTGCGATAATATCATAATCACACTTTTTGCCAAAGACAGTTCTTAACTTGTCTCCGCCCCAGAGGTAGTCCTTGAAGGCTGGCGACAACTTAACTATAGGTGACTCGACCTCATGGACTGTGTTGTTCATAGAACTCTCATCATTGTAGATTTTAACCATATCTGACTCAGACAGGGTCTCACCTATGCCAACTTCTATAATTACAACATTTTTATCTGTCTTATTTGCAACCTTATGCTTCATACCTATCGGCACAAAGACACTCTCATATCTGTGATAATCCTTTGTCTCCTTGCCAAGTGTTATAGTCGCTGTTCCCTCAACAACAGACCAATGCTCTGAACGCATCTCATGCTGATGAAGATTCATGCTCATTCCTGGGAATACTGTTACCTTCTTAACTTTATAGCCATTATTGTAGGCTAAAAGTTCATGAATTCCCCATTCTCTGTATGAAAGCCTGTTGAAATCAAAGTAGTTTGAATATGCATCGGCATGATTCTTGATAATTCCCTTGATTTCGCCAGCCTTCTCCTTAGAAGACACATAGACCGCATCCTCTGTATTTACTACTACAAGGTCCTTGAGGTCATTGGTTACAACCAACTGTCTCTCAGCACTGTTTACAACTGTCACATCATCGCAGTTATTCTCTATCACAAAATCAGAGTGTGTGACACTCTCAAATCCCTCAAGATCGTCAACATTACCTATATCCTGCCACTTAACGCATGTCTCAACAGTCTTTAACCTGCTGTAGTCAGCAAAAATAATAGACTCAATGCTGTTACCTGCAACATTGTCTAAGAGATGCTTGCCAAATCTAACTATACGGCCCGCAGTCTTCATGCTTCTTCTAGCCTGTCTTATAGCAGTGTAAGTGTCAGCATCATATTTTCTAAAGAGATTTATCAAATCACCATTTCTGAAAATATACATGCCACTGTTCCAGAGATGTTTGCTGTCATTCTCTATGGCACAGCCCTTTTTTCTAAAGAGCTCTACATCCTCTCCAGAGTGAACTATGCTGTCATAGAGGTCTATCTCCTTATCCGGCTGGATTCCAAGTGCAACAACATTTCCTTCCTTGGCAACTTCCTTGGCATGAATCACTGCATCTCTATAGCCGTCACCCTCTATAAGCTGATCTGATGTCACAACTAGAATAAGTTCAGACAGGTTGCACATAAGCTGTCCCATGAGAATAGCTGCTGCAGTTCCCTTAGCCTGGCCCTCAAGAATAAGTCTGTAATCAAGGCTCTGGAACACCTTCATCTGTCCACTAACAATATTTTCGTAGTTTTCATTGGTAACTATGATAAATTCATCACAGTATGGCATATTTCTTACAATAGTTTCCTGTAAAAGAGATCTGCCTTCCTTAATATGCATAAACTGCTTTGGATAATTTTTTCTAGAAAGAGGCCATAAGCTGTCTCCACTTCCTCCAGCAAGTATTAAACATTTCATAAGAATCTAATTCCTCCATGTAGACTGCAAATCACACATCTACCTTTTTACAGCAATAATTATGGATTAGTTACAGGTGCTTGACTTCCTGCGTCTGAACCTGTGCCTGAACCTGCAGCTGAACCTGTTCCTGCATCAGCGCCTGTACCACTTCCTGTTGTAGAACCTGAAGAAGTTGAACCTGTTCCTGCATCTGAACCAGAACCAGAACCTGAGCCTGAGCCTGAGCCTGAGCCTGCGTCGCTTCCTGTGCTGCTTCCCGAACCTGCGTCTGTAGCAGTTCCTGTGCCGCCAGTCGAGCCTGTTCCTGCGTCTGAACCTGAACCTGAACCTGTGTCAGTTCCACTTCCTGAATCAGATGGACTTACACCAGTGCCATCTGTATTTGCAGCCTTTGTTACAGGCTGTGTTACAGCCTGTGTCTGTTTTGCTGTGGTTTGATTTACATTTGCAGCTTTTGTAGTCTGTACTGTTCCTGTGCCACTTCCACTTCCTGTACCAGTCTCTGTGTAGCTTCCAGCCTTCACATCATTGTTGTTCTGATTAGTTCCTGTTGCAGCAATTGTCGACTGTTTAGCAACCGCCTTTGTAGCTCCAGCCTTAGTTGTAGTGCTTGCAAGGGTGCTGGCCTCATTTACATTATTTTCTGCAGAACTTGCCTTTTTACTCTTTCCAAAAGAAATCACAAAAATCGCTGTGATTAAGATGATTACAGCAATTGCTCCTGCAGATATCCAAGTCATAACACGAGGAGAGATAAAGCCAAAAAATCTTGCGTTCTCATCGCTTTCCTCTATCTCGCCCGCTCCTACATTAGAGTAGTCTGCAACACTGTCATCTGAACTCTCTGTATCAGCCTCAACAACACTATCAGTGACATCATCTGACACATCATTTGACGCTTCATCTGCTGCCTGGCTCTCTACTACTTCCTTTCCATCGTCGATATTATCAAGCAACATACGACGTATATCAGAAAGATTGTAGCTGAGTGTGCTGTCGTCCAGCTTTAAAATCTTCTTAATCTCTAAGCTAGAATAATTTTCATAACAGTACATGAGATAAAGAATCTTCTGTCCCTTGGTAAAGCCCTTGAACTTGTAAGCGTGCTCAAGGAGTCCACTCTTCTCAAAGAGATTGTCATTCATGCTGGCTGCCACATTTGCAAGTCTTGTATCATCCTTAATAGCACTGTAATTATAGAGCATAGAATTTCTAGTCTCTGTAAAAAGAGAACCATTCTGCTTTGTGCATATATTGTAAGTCTCTACAGTTGTATATCTGGCAATCCAAAGATGTACGTCTATAGACTTGTAATCAAACTTTGAGGCATTCTTATACATCTTAACTAAGATGTGCTTTGTGAGCTTTTCTCTAGCCTCATCGCTAGAATATATGAAGCTTACAATATTGTAGACCTCATCATATATCCTATTACAAACCTCAGCATAGCTGTTCTTATTTCCCTTTGCAGCAAGGATAAGTAATTTTACTAATTCCTTATCTTCTTTCTTCATTATTACTCCGTTCTGCGCCACTCACTCAGAGCGCAATCATTTACAATTTGTGCTTTATACTAACTCTTTCTCAACGAGTTTCAAGGCTTCAGCAATAACCTTATCCATGTCGAAATACTTGTACATTCCAAGTCTGCCGCCAAAGATATGCTTTTCATCCTTATCACTCAATTCCTTATACTTCTCATAAAGAGCATTATTTTCATCATTATTGACCGGATAGTATGGCTCATCGCCCTTCTTCCACTCGCTTGAATACTCCCTTGAAATCACGGTAAATGTTTCTTTGCCAAACTCAAAGTGCTTATGCTCTATGATTCTTGTGTAAGGCACTTCCTCTGCAGTGTAGTTAACCACTGCATTGCCCTGATAATTGTCACAATCATCAAGTCTCTGGGTCTCAAATCTTACGGATCTGTAAGATAGAACTCCAAACTGGTAATCATAGAACTGATCTATCATTCCAGTATATAGCACCTTATCTGCCATGGAATCATACTTTTCTCTGTTCTCAAGGTAGTCGCTCTTAAGTTCAAGGTCGATGCCATCAAGCATCTTCTCTATAATAGCTGTATATCCCCCTATAGGAATACCCTGATATCGGTCATTAAAGTAGTTATTGTCATATGTAAATCTAAGCGGCAATCTCTTTATGATAAAGGCTGGCAGTTCAGTACAGTCTCTTCCCCACTGCTTTTTTGTATAACCCTTAATAAGCTTTTCATACACATCACGTCCTACCAAAGACAGGGCCTGTTCCTCTAAATTTTTAGGCTCCGTGATATTCAATTCCTTAATCTGCTCATCAATCTTAGCTCTAGCCTCAGCCGGAGTCACAATTCCCCACATCTTAGAGAATGTGTTCATGTTAAAAGGCAGATTATAGAGTTGGTCCTTATATCTGGCAATAGGAGAATTGACATAATTATTAAATTCAGCGAACTGATTTATATAGTCCCAAATAGCCTTGTCGGATGTATGAAATATGTGAGCGCCATACTCATGCACATTGATTCCATCCACATTCTTTGTATATATATTGCCAGCAATATGATCTCTCTTATCGATAATCAGGCACTTCTTACCCCTCTTTTTCGCCTCATAAGCGAAAACAGCTCCAAAAAGACCTGCACCTACAATTAAATAGTCATACTTCATTAGATTTCCCTCTTTTACATATCTAGTCATTTTAAACGGCTTTTAAAAACCATCCAAATATTATATCAATTTTAATATTTGCTTGTAAAGTCTTTGCAAATCTCACTTCTCATCATAGTAGTGCTTAAAATAAAGCCTGCCAAATATAGCCCAGGTGTCCTTAAAGACTTTTATGACATCCTTCATTCCAATTCTCTTAGAATCCTTAGGTCTTACAAAGCAAACTTCAACTGGCATCTCACCGATCTTGCCCCCTCTTCTATGAAGGGCAACAAGAAGTTCAATATCATAGGCATAGCCCTGTGTTCTGACAAGATGGGCAATTGGTCTTAAGGATGAAGCCTTAAAAACTTTCAAGCCTGTCTGTGTATCTTTGACATTAAGGTGAAACATGACCAAGAGCATAAGATAATAGCCAACACTTATTATCTTTCTCTTGAGTGGATACTTTATCTTTGAGTCCTTGTGCAATTTACAGCCTATAACCGCATCAAGCTTGTCAGCTATAAGTCTTTTAAGATAAGCTTCAAGCTGAACTGGCGGAAGCTCTAAATCTGCATCCACAAAGGCTATATAGTCTCCCTCAGCCTCTGTAACCCCGTAAAGGATAGCCGCTCCCTTGCCGTGATTATTGTCAGATGACACCATCTTAATCCTAGAGTCATATTCACACGCCCTGATGATCTCTTCTTTAGTTCTATCACGGCTTCCATCATTGACAGCAATTATTTCCAGCCTGTCCACAAAGTTCTCGCAGATTGTAAGTGTCTCTGTCAGACTTTTATATATAAGTTTTTCCTCGTTGTATGCAGGCATAACTATACTGAGCATACCTGCTGCCTTATCCGTCCTGCTTCCCTTATCAGCTGCTGCGGCTCTATTGTCCCTATTCCCCATTACATTCTCACTTTGCAAAACAAAAATTCTCTGTAATTATATCACAAAAAGTATTATTACAATACTTTTAAATATCAAAGCAGGTCTTCTCAAAAGACAAGTCTCCAAGTGATTTTATCTATATTCACAGGCCCAAAAAATCGGCTGTCTTTGCTCTGATCAAAATTGTCCCCCAAGAGAAAATACTGACCATCTCCTAATTCCCCCTCAAAAACAGAGCTAAGCTGGCCTGCATAATCGCCACTATATCTATACTCCTGACCTGCCACAAGCAAGACCCCATCTTTGACTCTTACCTGATCTCCCGGTATTCCGGCTACTCTCTTAATAACTGTCGTTTTCTGGCCCTCAAAACGTGCGCAAACCACACTTCCCCTTTCAGGTCTAGACTTATAAACAAAATTTGCTATAGCTATGTGAAAGGAATTCGCTTTAAGACTTGGTGTCATAGAACTTCCGTCGACTCTCACCAAGCTTACAAATCTGGTGATCAGGCCCACGATTAAAAGTATTGACACAACCAAAGCAAGGAACTTCTTCTCGCTCTTCATAATATGACCTTTCTATGCACAAAGCGGTCGCTAGTTAGAACCAACGACCGCCTCATTTCTCTATCTTTTATTTGCTACTCTTATCAAGGTTTTTCGCCTTATCATTCTCATCAAAAGGCTTAGAACCTTCAGCCATATCATAGACCTTACCGCTCTCTTTAAGGGCAGATGTATCTTTAGCCAAACCTTCTGTAAAGTATTCAACCATGTGTTTATCTTCAAGATAGGCATAAAAGAGGAATCTTCTCTTTCTCACATCCCCATCCTTGTACTTGAAGATATCATTTGCTCCCTTACCTGCAAGAATATTCTGGTAAGCATCCTGTAAATCATCATGTGAGATAGGTGCATTGTTAATCTTTAAAGTAGAATCACCTGTCTCGCCAATTCCCTTGTAAAGGAGGAGAGGATTCTGTCTACCCTCTGTCTCAAAGTCATTGTAACCGTGATCAGCCATTATAAGAATTGCAGTATTGTCATAGACTCCAGCTTCCTTAAGCTTATCAAGGTACTTGCCAGCGATTGTCATTGAAGCCTCAACATTGGACTGGTATGATCCCTCTTCCTCAGGTATAAGTTGCATATCTTTATTATATCTGTAAGGAACATGTGAACCCTCAACATGGATAAATCTAAAGCAAGGTTGAGAGCTAGACGCATCTATGCCACTGTCTAAAGCATTATAGAAGACTGTGTTAGAGTCTGTCACAGCCTGCAAACCATTAGACAATTTTCTCAGTTTTGCAAACTCACCTACCGAGAAAGTCATATGCTGCTTAATCTGCCATGGGAAGTATTTATAGCCAGCCATATTCAGGTACTGGTACACAAAATCCTTCTCACTCGAAACTGTGCCTGATACATTCATCACATTTTCGAACTCAAATACATCTTCATCATTAAAGACTAGTTCCTGCTCGTAAAGGCCCATTCTATAGCCTTGATTCTTTAAGGTATCAAAAAGCTTTGAGTTTTTCATAGCTTTAGTCTCAAATGATTTGTAATCCTCCTGATTTTCCATCCACTCGCCAGTCAAGATGAAAGGTATTGAGTGCTCAGTGAATGGATAAGCAGACATTGTATCCGGATAGAAAGTGAAATCCTTAAAAGTTGTGTCCCACTCAGGGTTTGAAGCCCTAAGGCTGTTAAACTCATCGGCGTCAGTTGCATCGAGCACCAGGATGACAAAGTTTTTATCCTTGCTCATAGTGAGCTCATTATTAGAAGTTGCCACCCAGTCAGCCTTCTTTTCCTTAGCGTCATACTTATTGAAGATAGACACAAAGGAAACAAGAAGCATACATGTAATCAGAATGCTCACTGCTGTGACAAGCTTGTAAAAGCGCTTAATTTTCAGGAATCTGAGAGCAAGTATCACTATCAGGAAGACAACAATACACAGAATCAGAGACTGCTTCATCTGACTGGTGTACTTTGTCCAATCCGCACTTGTGCCGTTCATAGGAGGCATAACAGCTGCAAGATAATTGCCCTGTATATAAAGAATCACATAAGCTATAAAGCCTGCTGTGAGTTCAGCCCTAAAGAGCTTATCATAGAGGATATAACTCACTATAAAGCAGGCCAATATGGCCAAAAAGGCGTATATGCCATACTTATAGACATAAGGGCTGATTACAGAATAATCGTACCAGAACTCCTTCTTGTTAGTTATATACATCTCAAGTGGGGCATATACAAAGAACATAAAGCTAAAAGCAGCGGCAAATATAGCGCCAACACCACATTCCTTGAAAAAACTTATAATCCACTTTTCCTTCTTCTCTTCTGCAGCCTTAGGCCCATCTTCTAATTCTGGCTTGCTTGCGCCATTCTCATCGAGACCTAATTCTTTTCGGCTTACCTTCTTACGAGCTTCAGGCGCCAGAGCAAAAGAGTCGGCCTCAAGATCAGTCTTTGCGTCAGCTTTAGTGTCAGCTTTAGCCTTAACTTCAGACTTTAAGTCATAAATTTCATTATTATTCATCTCAATCAAAAGCTCGCCCAGGTCTGGCTGCTCTGGATTAAAATAATACAAATCGCTTATATCGTGTTTTTTATTTCTGTCCTCATCGATGTTGAACTTCTTACTAAAGTGCTTTTTAGCTCTTCTGAAATAAAGTCCTGCAGCTGTTCCAAGTGCAATAGCTACACCAGCCAAGGCCTGTATTGCGTAGGTCATAACAGAAGGGTCAATATAGGCACTAGCTGTCACAGAAAAGAAGACCAGGGCCGCAAGTGTAAAGTAAATCACCTGTGCGGCTAATATCAATTTATCAAATTTTCTTTTATTATTCTTCATCTTTTTTACTCTTAATCCATGCAAGCGGCTTATCAAGCCGACTTCTCCTGACTAGCTTTCTCTTTGATCTTTCTTTGAACAGCAGAGATCACATATCTTCCACTAACTTCACCACTATTGCCAAGATTATAGACATATTCCTCAATAAAGCCTGAAATCTTCTCCTTGTAAGAATCAGCACTGTCAAGCATCTGACTTACAACCTGCGGTATTGTCTCAATCTCATCTGTCTTAACTACCTGGCCGATAACCTTTCTCATCCAGATATTGATTGGCTCAGTGTCAATCTTTGTGTACTCAGGATTCATAACCTTCATAGGTGTATCCATAAAGAGAACTGGTCTCAATGTGGTAAATGCATATTCATAAGTTATACCAGACCAGTCAGTAATCATAAGATCCGCCTCAAATACTGTGCTGTTTGAAGAGAAATCAGTCTGAATCTCAATATTCTTGTTATCAGCATACTTCTCTTTCAAGGCTTCCATCTTCTCTGGCATGTGTCTTACATGCTGAGGATGAGGTCTAACAACAACATTGATATCCATAGTCTTTAACTGATCAAGAAGCTCTGTAAGGCAGGAATCAACAATATTGTCCTTCTGCCAAGACGGAGCTATAAGGACAGTTTTCTTATCCTTCTTTCCGCTCTCCTTAACCTTCTCATCTCTCTCCTCAATCATCTGGTCAAGAAGCGGATATCCACAGTCTACGATAATCTTTCTTGGAAGATCGTAAGCAAGCTCAGTCTTTTCAATTTCTTCTCTCTGATGCTTACCAGCCACAAGAACAGAATCATAGTGATCCATAGAGCCTGTTCTCATAGTCATATTCAAACTATCCATACCATGTGGGATATAAATGTACTCTATATCCTTTCTGACGATACTTCTCTTAATCTGATAATTCTCAATATCAGGCATTGTCATAACTACGACATCAGCATCCATCTTCATCATAAGAGTGATAAGCTTGATAGCACCGATATAGTAGGCGTGAATTCTGCCATTTTCCTTGGCCATATCAAAAATCTTATCGTCCGGATCACTTGTGATGTAGTGAATAGGGATATTTGAATATTTTAAGATATAATCGATTGTCTTTGAATAGTACTTATAAAATCCATTATTCTCTGAATAAAAGACAAGGTGCTTACCTGCAATAGAGAAAAAGCGCTTATAGTCTTCCTTCTCTCTCTTGGCATTAGGATCAGCCTTGAGAGAAAACTTCTTCTTTGACTTGCCGCCATAGTTCATCATATCGGCAAGCTCTTTACGGCTCTCTTCAAGAGCCTCATAGTCTATATACTTCTCTGGATTAATCCATATATTAAGCAGGTACTGCTGCAAAATAGCAAAGAGATTACTTGCAACCCAGTAAAGAGCCGTACCAGCTGGCACGAAGCAACCCAAATATACAGACAGGCCTACTGAGAGTACCATCATACCGTATTTGTTCCAATTAGACTGCTCTGCCTGAAGAACATTGATGCTGTTCTGTGCTATACAGAGAAGCCAAGCTGAGAAACCAGCAATTATAGGAACCCAAATACTCATGCCCATGCGCACAGATGTGATCCAAGAGAGGTCAAATCCTAAGAACTTAAGCTTAAGGCCCTTAACCTGGTCAACCATCTGACTTGCATTTATATCACTATTTTCAAACTTAACATTTCTAAAAGTCTCATCGTACTCGCCGCTCTGAATCTGTTCAACAACTGAGAGCTGAATAGATGATGCTGTTGGATCAAGTTTATTGTCTTTGTCATTGGCAACAGCAACCTCAATAAACTTATCAATGCCCTCCTCAGGCATTCTCAGCAGATAGTTCATAGGATGGTAGATAACAGCTACAACACCTAAAAGAAGAACAATCTGAGCAATCAAAGGAATCATTGATGCAAGAGGATTGTACTTTTCCTTCTTAAAAAGACTAGTCTGCTCATCTGCAATTCTATCCTTATCGCCAAAAAATCTGGCCTTAATGCGATTTATTTCCGGTTGCATCTTAACCATCTTAATTGAGTTTTTCTGAACCCAAATAGAGATTGGCAAGAGAACTATTTTACTTATAAGTGTAAAGAGTATTATTGCCACACCGTAGTTGCGAACCGGGCTATAGCAGTAATACATCACAAATCCAAGAATGTCTGATAAGACTTTCATAATCTCCCTCTAACTTTCAAATCACTTTTTCTTGAAAGCCCAAAGCTTATTCAAGAAGAAATTAATTGGAACATTTACTATCAAGTTAACAATTGTAGCTATATACTTGTTGATGTGCAAAACATTGACCCAAAGCAGGAGCATAAGGCTGTTAAGCACAATACCTGTGACTGCATACGAACAATAGGTCTTGAACAAGGCTGCCCAAACATTGCGCTTTTCTCCATCCTTCTTGGTAAAAACATACTTGTTGTTCCAATAGAAGGACCAAAGCACGCTCAGGGCAAATGCTATGAAATTAGCAAGCAAAATGCCAACTGTATTCATCATCTGCTCATCTGTAAAAACAGTCTTCTCGAGTATATAGATAGCCGCCCAGTTTATAGCTGTGGAGATGATTGTATTGGACACTCCAACCAGCCCGAACTTGACAAACTCTATAAAAGTCTGCCTGATCTTTGGTGTCAGCTCCTTGTGAAGAATCTTAAACAAGATTTCGAGGCACCAAAGAGCGACAGCCTCTATAATTCCATAAATTTTCTTTCCCATAAACCACCTAATTAGCCATATGTGTTGTAGGCTTTTTTGTAAAATACCATTATAAGTTTTGTCATCCATTTAGGCCAAAACTGATTGAACATATATGTGTCATCAATCTCTCTTTTATGGCTTACAATAAACTCCTTGCTTGTAGCCCCATCATGAACTCTGTAGTAGCTGAGCGGCTTATCCACATAAGCCCAGATTCCATCAACCTTAGCAAGCTTCAGGAAGGTATCCCAGTCAATATTGAATTTGAGCTCAGATGTGAAAACTGATTCTCCCAATACTTTCTTGTTATATGTGACAGATGGGCAGCATATAGAGTTGCCAAGGCAGAGAGTAGCCTTTCTCCAAAAGGCACTTTTAGCCATACCGTCTGATTTCATAGGGATTCTTAAAAATCTTCTGATTTTAGAGTTGATGTCTCTCTTTCCAATCTCCCCATTCTTGATTGGCATATAATCTGTATAGAACATGGTCACATCCTTGCCTTTAGCCTTAGCCTCAAGCTTCTTAACCCTGTCAATCATGTTCTTTACATAAAATTCATTGTACTTGTCATCCTGATGAGCAATTGTAACCCAATCTGTATCTGCACTGTTATATGCAAAATTCCAGTCATCCCTAATATCACTTGCTCCATCTCTGACAAAGAGTGGAATATCGTACTTATTGGCGATATTTTCGATATATGGACATGGAGTTGAAGTTGCTATGATGATCTTAGACTTAACTGCTTGATTTACCAAGGATTTGACACATTCCTCAAGATATTCAGATTCCTTATATGCACACACGGCAAATGTGTGGCTGAAACTTTCTTTGCTAGCCATAACTACCCTTTCATATGCTTACCATACAGCCTTTTCCCTAGCGTATTTAAATGAGGCCTAAGCCCCCCTTGTAAATGCAATAGTAATTAATGTTTATCAGCAATTCCATCTTCCTTAGCGCCATTCTCCCTGAGAAGCGTGTCAACTATGAATCTTGGTCTTGCCTTAGTCTCCATATAGAGCTTGCCAATATATTCGCCTACAATACCCACAGAGAGCAATAGCAGGCCTCCAATAGCCCATATAGATACCATAATAGAAGCCCAGCCCTGAGTTGTGTTACCCTGGAAATAGCCTATTATGCAGTATATAAGTAAAAGAATGCTGATAAGGAAGATAAATATTCCTGTTGTGAAAATCATTCTAATTGGCTTTACACTAAAAGATGTGATTCCATCAAAGGCAAAAGCAAGCATCTTCTTTAATGGATACTTAGATTCACCGGCAAATCTCTCATGTCTTTCATAAGTTACAACATCAGTCTTAAATCCGATAAGTGGCACAATACCTCTTAAGAAAAGGTTAACCTCCTTATAGCCTTCAAGCTCCTCGAGAGCTCTCTTGCTCATAAGGCGGTAATCTGCGTGATTGTAGACAATGTCAACGCCAAGTCCGGCCATAAGCTTATAAAAGCTCTGAGCAGTAAACTTCTTAAAGAAGGTGTCTGTCTTTCTAGAACTTCTAACACCATAGACTATGTGACATCCCTCATTGTATTTCTGCATAAACTCGTCAAGGACTTCAATATCATCCTGAAGATCAGCATCCATAGAAATAGCACAATCACATAAGTCCTTAACAGTCATAAGACCTGCGAGAAGAGCATTCTGATGGCCTCTGTTTCTAGAGCACTTAATTCCATATACAAAAGAGTTTTCCTTATTGAGTTTTTCAATCAGTTCCCAAGTCTTATCGCGAGAACCGTCATCGACATAGCATATTCTGCTCTCAGATGAAATCAAGCCCTGATTGACCATTCTAGTCAATTTCTCAGTAAGCCTCTTTGTTGTCTCAGTTAAAACTGCCTCCTCGTTGTAACAAGGAACCACTATATACAAGGTATTATTCATCGGTTTTTCCCTTTTAAAGTAAACACATTATATTTCGTCATTTTCTTTTAAGAGCTCAACATATCTCTTAGTCGCATCCTGCCAAGATGGCAATCTATTAAAGCCATTAGCTGTGAGCTTTTCTTTGCTCATGCGACTGTTATAAGGTCTCTTAGCCTTTGTTGGAAACTCTGTTGCAGGAACTGGAGTTACATCAACATCAAGTCCTGCGGCAGCGTATATCTCTTTAGTGAACTCATACCATGAGCAAAGTCCCTCATTGGTTGCATGATATCTGCCATATTTATCGCTCTCTATCATATCTACCAAGAGAATTGCGAGATCATATGTGTATGTTGGAGAGCCAATCTGATCATCGACAACCTTGACGGCACCGCGCTCCTTGCCAAGTCTCAACATAGTTCTGATAAAGTTGCTTCCGTTGATTCCAAAAACCCAAGAAATTCTAACTATAAAGAATTTATCAACATTGCTTGTAACTGCAACTTCACCTTCATACTTTGTCTGACCATAAACATTGAGTGGCTGAGTAACCTCATCATCTGGTTCCCAAGGTCTTTGGCCCTGACCGTCAAATACGTAATCTGTGCTGATGTACATCATCTTTGCACCATATTCCTTGCAAGACTTGGCAATATTCTCAGTACCCTTTGCATTGACCTTACGGCATATCTCAACATTGTCCTCTGCCTTATCTACTGCAGTATAAGCTGCACAATGGATTACAGCATCTGGCTTTGCTCGACCAATAACTGAATCTACAGCACTTGCATCAGTGATATCACAATCAGCTATATCAATTCCTATAGCTGTATGTCCTCTTTTTGCAAGTTCTTCAACTACATCATGTCCGAGCTGTCCCTTAACACCTGTAACTATAACCTTCATAATGAAACTTACTCTCCTCTATACTTTCTCCAAAAATCCAATGTCTCTTTAAGTGTTGTCTCAATTGAGATTTCTGGCTGCCAGCCTGTCTGGCTCTTAAGCTTATCAATATCTGGTTCTATAATAGGCACATCAACCGGTCTCATCTTTTTAGGATCAGTCTTTACCTCAATCTTTGCATCTGACAATGAAAGGATCTTATCTAACATCTCCTGAATCATAAGAGCATGACCACTTCCGACATTATATGTCTCACCGGCCTTACCCTTAGATACTATAAGTGCATAAGCCCTCACAACATCTCTTACATCAGTGAAATCTCTCTTTGCACTCAAGTTGCCAACATACATGACAGGAGGATTTACCCCCTTTTCAATGTCTGCAACCTGCTTACAGAAATCAGGAATTACAAATATTGGCTTCTGATTAGGGCCTATATGGTTGAAAGATCTAGACATCATAACATCTATACCGTATGCATCTGAATAGATTCTTCCAAGCATGTTCTGACATGACTTTGTAGCAGCATAGATATTGCCTGGTCTAAGGACTGTATCCTCCTCAATAGGACATGCATCCTCACTGATATGACCATATTCCTCTCCAGAACCCACCAAGAGTACTCTTGGCTTCTTATCAAGCTCCTTGATTGTCTCCAAAAGATTGATACAGCCAATAATATTTACATTAGCTGTCAACTGTGGCTTTTTCCAAGACACAGCGACAGAAGACTGAGCTGCTAGATGAATTACATAATCAGGCTTTGAGGCTTCGAAAACACTCTTAAGACTGTCCATATCAAGTATGTCACAGTTGAGCACACGAGCTCCCGCAATCTCTAATTCTTCATTCTCAGTTTTTGTTACATCTACATCCCACTTCAAATCATTTATAAGATGATTGCAAAGATATGGGCCTACGAAACCGCTTCCACCGATAATAAGTGTCTTCAAGGCATTTCTCCCTAATTATTTCATAAAAATTTTTAATGCCAATAGCTATATAAAAATATAACTATCGGCATATAAATTAAAGGTTTGCTGATTTAATTTCTTTTTCAACAAGCTTAAGATCGTTTGCAACCATGCGCTCAACCATCTCATCAAAGCTTATCTCTCTAACCCAACCAAGCTCCTTCTCAGCCTTTGATGGATCACCAACTAAAAGCTCAACCTCTGCAGGTCTGAAGAATTTTGGGTTAACCTTAAGTACTACCTTACCTGTAGCCTTATCCTTAGCGATTTCATCTACACCGCTGCCTTCGAACTCAACTTCGATACCAGCAGCCTTGAATGCAGCCTTAGCAAAATCTCTAACTGTGATTGTTGTACCTGTAGCTACAACGTAATCTTCTGGCTTGTCCTGCTGAAGGATGAGCCACATAGCCTTAACATAATCCTTTGAGTGACCCCAGTCTCTCTTTGCATCGAGATTACCGAGTTCAACGTGATCAAGAAGACCAAGCTTAATACGTGCTACAGAATTTGTAATCTTTCTTGTAACGAACTCAAGACCTCTTCTCTCACTCTCGTGGTTGAAAAGGATACCAGAACAAGCATACATGTCATAGCTCTCTCTGTAGTTCTTTGTGATCCAATATCCATAAAGCTTAGCAACACCGTATGGGCTTCTTGGATAGAATGGAGTTGTCTCTGTCTGAGGAATAGCCTGAACCTTACCGAACATCTCTGATGTTGAAGCCTGGTAGAACTTAGCCTCTGGCTTTACTACACGAATTGCCTCGAGCATATTAGTAACACCTACAGCATCGATATCAGCTGTAGTACATGGTGTATCCCAAGATGTTGCTACGAACGACTGAGCTGCAAGGTTATATACTTCATCAGCCTGAGAAATTCTCATAGCTCTGATCAATGAAACTACATCCTGCATATCTGCATAGATGAAATTAATCTTATCTTTGATATGCTCAACGTTGCCATAATCAACAACGCTCTTTCTTCTCATAAGGCCATAAACCTCATAACCGTTCTCTAAAAGTAACTCAGCAAGGTAAGAACCATCCTGACCATTTACACCTGTAATTAATGCTCTTTTCATAACTTTCTCCATTCAATTATTAAATCAATTATTTTTATTTTAGTTTGCTTTATATTGCTCTATCGCCTATAAATACTGTGTCTTGCCCTGTTCTCTCAAAGCTGCAAGAACCTGCTTAATCTCTCCGGCATGTTCCTTGCTTGAGATAAGAATAGCATCGTCAGTATCTACTACTATCATATCCTTAAGACCAACTGTTGCAATAAGCTTATCCTGACCCTGAATTACACAGTCGCTAGTGTTGATACTTACCACATTTCCAGCTATACAGTTATGATTCTCATCATTCTTCTTAATTCTACCTACTGCAAGCCAAGAACCAACATCATCCCAACCAAAATTACCAGCTAAGGTGAAGATGTTTTCAGCCTTCTCCATGATGCCATAGTCAACTGACTGTGACTCTAGAAGTGGGAACTCTTTATTGAGGACCTCAGTGTAATCAGCCTGACCAACTGCATCCTTAATTTTGAGCAAGCCTTCATATGTGCTTGGCATATACTTCTTGAACTGCTCAAGAATTGTTTTTGTGCTCCATACGAACATACCTGAATTCCAGAGATAGTGTCCATCTTCAAGATAAGATTTAGCTGTCTCTAAATCTGGCTTTTCAACGAACTTTTCAACAGCTACGCCATTGCCATTCTTTGAATCGCTTGAGTACTTAATATATCCGTAACCTGTCTCAGGATAATTAGGAGTAATACCTACTGTGACAAGATTTGGGCCTGATTCAGCAATCTTGATTGCCTCTTTAAATGTATCAATAAAGATCTCATTGCTCTTGATAAGGTGATCAGAAGGAAGAACTATCATAACAGCCTCTTCATTCTTCTTAGCAGCATGTACAGCTCCAAGACCTATACAAGGTGCTGTATTTCTACCGATTGGCTCACAAAGAATGTTCTCTTCAGGAATCTCTGGTAACTGTTCCCTAACTAAAGCTCGATAATTTTCATTAGTAGAGATGTAGATATCCTTCATATCAACCAAAGGATTAATTCTCTCTACAGTAAGCTGTATCATTGTCTTTCCATCATCTGTAAGTGATAAAAACTGTTTTGGAAGGTTAAGACGGCTCTTTGGCCAGAATCTTTCTCCCTTACCACCTGCCATGATTAATGCAGTTGTCTTCATTTTGCTATCTCCATTTCAGCTCTTAAGCTATTTAAATAATAATTCTACGCCTAAGCATACTTTCAAGTGTCCAAAAGCTAAATTATTATAACTTTATGTTCTTTGCTTGTCAATCATATAGCTTTTTTCTGAATAATATATACTTTACTGTCTGATGTGACCAGTAAGTTTATTGATATTTCCCTTGCCGTACTCATCAAAAGTCTGGCTTGTGACAAATCTTCCATTCTTGTCAAGCTTACCAAATTTCAGACTTCTTGTATCATAATCGTAGAAAAGCTCATATACATTCTTAGAAAAATCTATCTTAGAATAATCATCAGTAATCTCATATACATTGTGACTGTACATGCCACTTATTGAATTCATGGCATTAAGATCTCCATTGAAGGAAATTGAACCTGGGACATAAAGCACATCCCCGTCCTTAGCTGTATTTAAGAACTCATCCGATGAAAATGCATTGTCAAAACAGTTCTTTAAGGCTAACTGCTGATCATTGAAATCTGTGATATATTTTCTTGTAGAGGCCTGACTTGTCAATACACACAGAAAAGCAACCAAGCCACACAGGGCAAGGAAAGCATTTTTCAAGCCATCAAGAGGCAACTTCTGATATATCAAAACAGTCAAGCATGTAATAACTATAACCAAGGCAAAGTAAGAATAGTAACTTGGCACATAGGCATACGAATCCGCCTCAACTACCCACATCTGATACTTAGCAGTCACAGATACCAAAACGCATGGTATCAGGGTCGATACAAATGCCACTATAAGTGTAAATATCACTTTTTCCTTGTCCAATTCCTTAGCTTTTCTAATTGCAGCCACAAAACCTATAGCCACCACAAAGCCAACTACAATCGAAATTGGCGATATGGCCTTGATCATATTCCCAAAGCCAAAACTGTATATGTCATGTACATATTTGTTGAAAGGGGCAAAGCCAATCGCATAGGTAAAAAGTGTCCTCAAGGCATGGCCTATATTAGAGGCTCCAACCGAATTACCATCATATACTGATGGATGCATCATTCTGTATGCCATATATACTGCCAGATAAGCTGCTGCAAGCACTATATGACATAAGAGATCCCTCATAGAATATAGGAAGGACTTAATAAAGCTTTTGCCATTTTCTTTCATCTCAAAGTAGAAGGCTATGCCAAAACTGACCATACAAAAGAGAAAAAATGCCTCATAGCAGAAAAGGCTTATAAGAAGAAAGATGGCACTAAAGACCATATTTCTCTTCTTCTTTTTCTTATAATAAGTAAGCTCCTGCTCTATAGATAACATTATAAGTCCCATTGAGATCTGATGAGTCAGTATATAACTCACAAAAAGATTGTGCTGTCCATCCACATAAGCAGCCCCTATAAAGAAGATTGCTGCCGCATAGGCCAATCTCTTGTCCAAATGTCTCTCGAGCAAGAACCACATGCACCATACCGAAAACAAAACCCCTATAGTGCTAAAAAGCTTATATAGAAAGAGGCTGTTAGGCGCAAATGCATAGCAGGCAAAATAAGACAGAATGTAATTCTCAATTCTGCCCTGCATCTCAGCACCAGAAATCGCACAAGGTCCCACCTGATCATTCATCATATAGAGGTAGTGACTAAAATCATCATCTACAGTAAACACAACATTTCTGATCAAGTAAAAAAATGCTGCACTAGCGGCTATAAGGGCAAGCCAAATCACCTGATTTGTGTACTCCTTTTTTGCCTTCCTAGTCTTGTAATAAACGCTTTCCATGAAATCTCCTTAATAAATATGAGGAAGTTAAATTGGGATCTAAGAATTTAAGTATTAAAAATTAGCATACATAAAGGCTGAAGTTCCATTGGTGTAACCAAACAAAATTACCCAAGCGATAAGAGCATAGTAGATAAACCAGCGAATTGGGAGATGAAAACTTGCAATTTTCTCTCTGATCAGAACTCCCCTCTCCTTGAAGATGCTGATAATCAAAAGGACAAGGCAGGCTATTGCAACTATGATCAAGTCTTTAAGCGACATTCCAGCCTTCTCAATACCAAGCAAGCTAATCTTGTTGCTGGCAAAATTGAAGGAATCCTTCATCATAAAAATCGCACTCCTAACAGTTGGCGACATATCAAAGTACCAGCCTATATTGACTAAAATGAAGGTTCTGATTATCATCCAAAATTGCCAAGGAGCTGACTTTTTCTTTATATGTGTAACTTCAAAAAACTTCTTATAGACAGGCTCTAAGAGAACTGATACTGCCATAATAAGGCCGTTATACATACCATAAGCTATATACTTCCATGCTGCTCCATGCCACACACCAACTATAAAGAAGATGATAAGGTCTGCTATACAGACAGGGAGCTTCTTTCCAGCTTCGCCGAAATGCTTTTTTGACCATTTACCTATATTTGCAGCCACTTTCGAAAGTGAGAATGGATAGAAAATATAGTCTTTCATCCAAGTTCCAAGAGTGATATGCCATCTACGCCAGAACTCTCCTATCGATTTAGAGAAGAATGGCTGTCTGAAGTTCTCATCCATGGTAATTCCAAGCATTTGAGCTATACCAATTACCAAGTCCATACCACCAGAGAAATCAGCATAGAGTTCTGCACAATAGAGCAAGACCGCCAATATATCATACCAACCGCCGTAAGCCGCCGGATTGGCAAATACTTTGTTTACATAGGCTGCCGATCTATCAGCTATAATCAGCTTTTTAGCCAAACCGAAAAGAATGCGCTGAAGTCCAAACTGAATGTTCTTCAAGTTATAATCATTGCCCTCAAAGAGCTGTTTACCCAAGGTTTGGAATCTGCCAATTGGTCCCTCAAGAATCTGTGGGAAGAAACACACAAAAAGCATGAGCTTAAAAGGATTCTTCTCAACTTCAACCTTACCCCAATACACATCAATAACATATGATGCTGTCTGGAAGGTAAAGAAAGATATTCCTATAGGAGCCACAAAGTTGAAGGTCGGAATAATTAGTGATCTTCCAAGCTTCTCAATTAAAATATTGACATTAAGAATAGCAAAATCTGTATATTTGATTCCACACAAGCTGATAAAGGTTGCAAGCAGCATAAAGAAGATTGTAATCTTCTTTTTCTTTTTCAACTTGGCCTTATAGGCCTTCTTTTCCTCAGAGCTCATATCAGCCTTATGCGAGGCAAGATAAGCCTTTCCTTGTCGTGCCTGCTTATCTATCAGTCTTGTAGCCAGATACACAACCATAGTCTGCCAGAGCACAAAAACTATCTTCTTTACTCCAAAAGAAACATAGTAGACCAGACTGACTATCAAAAGCCATATCCAGCGGAACTTTTTAGGCAGTAAGTAGTAGACAACAAGTGTCAAAAGCAAAAATAGAAAAAACTCTAATATTGTAAATGACATATCAATACCCCTTCCATTCTAGTCCTGTAGCCTCTGTGTAATCTTTTTTATAGTTATCATACATATCCTGAAAGCTTGAATAGAAGTAATCGCTCTTATCATAGGAGCCATCACTGCAATCCTTCAGGAAGCTCGCCAAGAGCTCCGAATACTGATCAGCAACCCTTCCGCCCATATGGCCCTCAAGGTCTCCATAATCTGTATCGCATCTTGGCAGCACACTCATCTTTACATCATTAAAATCATAAAACTCAACTCCACGCGCCGAGAAGAAGTCCTTGAACTTCTTGTGTGTTGTCTCAAGGCCAAGATACTTCACACTTGAAGGAGTTATTGGAGATATAACACAAACCAGTCTTATATTATTCTTATCACAAAGAGCCTTTATCTTGTCAAAGTACTCTATTGGCAATTCATCAAAATCTGAATTCTGTCTACCAACCCACTGATCTACAATCCTTCCACCTGGTTTGTCTCCTGATACCAGACGATAAGAGTAGCCCTTGCCCACATATGGGCCATCAGCCTCTGTCACATAGCCATTCTTGCCAAATGTAGCCTCAATATCATAATTCCAGTAAGAACTCTTGGTCTTTACACTGAGATTCCTCTTAATATTCTTTAACTTAACCTTATAGGCCAACCTGTTAGTGCAGATATTCCTCAAATCTATGTACTTATAGTTGTTCTTAAGATACTCAAGCTTAGTTTTAAGTCCAAGCTGCTGATAGACAAAGGATCTGTTAAAGTTAGCCTTAGGCTGATCTTTCACCCAATACTGATAATCAACGTCATAGATTATTGTCTTTACATCGTTATGTTTTATGATCTCCTCAATCTGATAGTAATTATCATCCACTGCTGCACCTGGAATCGCAGCATTTATCGAATTAACCCCTAGTTTCTCATCAAGCTTATATGGATTGATAGCACTTCTGGCATGTGAAGCACCCACTATAACCGTATCATAGTTAGTGTCCTTCCTATTAAGCTCATGCATTATGTAGCGAACATAGCCAGATGGCGAAAACACAAAATCAAGTCCAGCAAAGACAAAAGCTAAAATCGCCAAAAATATAAGACATCTTATATATGGCCTTATCTTCTCTTTCATTTCACACTCCCAAAATCAAATCAGGCAATATCATCATTTACGCAGTAAACCCTAGCCTCAAAGACTAGGGTAAAAATCAATCTAAAAACTTCTTATATCTATCAACAATGATGTCCCATGCAAAGTGGCTCTTAACAAACTTCTTTCCATTCTCTCCCATTGCATCGCTTATCTGTCTCTCTTTCAAAAGATAAGCTACAGTTCCCTCGAAGTCAGTATATGAAGCAAAGTAAAGGCCGCCGTTATTCTGTCTGACAAAATCAGCAGTAACCTCACAATTTTCATGAACCAAGACAGGTCTTCCCGCAAGCCATGACTCCATGATAACAAATGAGAAGCTCTCATTCATACTTGGCTGACAGAGCAGAGCCGCTGCCCCATAGGCGTCGTACTTATCCTGAATATCGACAAAGCCCAAATCTATGACATCATCTGCCACTCCCTTAGGAATCTCAATCTGGCCACCGCCTATAAGGACAAGCTTTAAGTTCTTGCTGACCCCTTCAATCTGGCCCATCTTAACTCTCTGCTTAAATTTGTCAAAGTAGGCAAGAAGGCTGTCAACATTCTTACCCTTCTCTTTTCTTCCGGCGTAGAGGATAAAATCATCTTCTATCTTGAACTTTTCTCTGAATCTTGCCGCATCTGACTCAAAATCAGTATCAAGTCCCAATCCCATGACCTCACACTTAACCTGACTCAGGTCATAGAGCTTATTTGCAAGTTCCATCTCTGGTCTGGCATTGAAAAGCATGCCCTTTACCTTAGAAAAGACCTCAGCGTAAGTCTCAAAATGAGCATAGGCCTCATCATGAAAGCAAGGAATCATAACTGATTTCTCAGGAAAGTTCTTGCATCCATGGTAACAAGTGCCAAACATATAAGGAATGTAGACAAAGTTGGAATACTCATCATAGTGCTCTCTCATATAATCCATGAGGTCATCAGAGTTGACCATCTCTCTATTGAAAGTCTCCTCCTCTTCTCTGCTTATCTTTGCACCAGCGATGAGCTTAGCATTGACCTCGTCAAATGCTTTGACATCCCTCTTCCTAACCTTAAATCTCTTGATTGGTATTCCCAGCTTAGACTTGTAATCGCCTGGCTTGTAGTAATTCTGGTTCCAGTCACTTGCAAACTTCTCAACACATGTGGTAAGAATCTCTACTGCCTCACCATCAAGAAAAAGATGGTCTGAGACACCTCTCAAGGCTGCCTCTGCACCACCTGGAATATTGTCCCCATACCAGGGAACAACAAAACCTATCTTCTTCATTTCTCAATACTCTCCACAACATCAACAAACCTGTTGATAATCTTGTCCCATGCGTAATAGTCCTGAATATACTTCTTACCGTTGCGTCCCATAGACTCAACCTCTTCAGGATGATTGAGGATATATTCCATGCAGCCCTCAAACTCATAGTAATTCTTATAGTAAAGACCGCCATTGCTCTTTCTGCAGTGGCCCTTTAAGACATCACAACGACCATTTACCAATACAGGCTTTTCAAGGTCCATAGCCTCAAGAACAACAATTGAAAGGCTCTCAAAGAATGATGGCATGATAAGCATTCTAGATCCAGCTATATAGTCATACTTCTCCTGCTCGCTTACAAAGCCCAAAGGCACAATATCAGGATGGTTTGGAATACTCATAACGGCCTTGCCCATAAGAACAAGCTTGAGATCAGATGGATGTTCCTTCTTGTATCTGATAAAGAAGTCAAACATCTGAGCACAGCCCTTAGCTTCCTCAATACGGCCTACATAGACAACATAGTTTGATATGCCCTTCTCATTGGCAAGATGACTAGGATCTACAGTCTCTGGAAGTTCAACGCCAGATCCACCATGGCCGCCGTTGTTAACTATATCTGAATTCCCAAACTTTCTCTCAACAAATTCCTTCTCCTCACTTGTGAGATAGAAAAGGCCAGCCGGAATTCTGAAAATCTCTTCGAATGTCTTTAAGTATATAGGTGGCTCATCATGAGCAGTAGGTATAAGAACTGCCTTCTTTGCAACCTTTGGAAGTCCCTTAACTGTTGTGTAGTAAAGGTAGGTCATAAAGGCAAAATAATCATAATCGTCAGCGTGCTCCTCGATATAATCGATTAAGGCTGGCGAATATGGTCCCTGCTCATCAAACCACTTGTTTTCCTCCTCCATAGTGTGGTTGCGGTTTCCCATAACCTTTTCATGGATTCTAGCAAACTTGTGGCTGCTTCTAGGGTGTTCTACCCCAAATCTGTGAACAGTGATGCCATTGACCACATCAGTATCATTCTTATATTCATTCTTCCAAGTTGTGTACTCAACTGCCTTAGTTGTGATAACCTCGACATCATAGTGCTCTGTGAGATGTTCGCACATCTGTCTTGCAAGCACTTCCGCTCCGCCGTTAACCTCTAAGCCGTATCTTTGCACAACAAAAGCCAACTTCTTCTTAGCCATTGATTACATTCTCCTTTAACAAGGTCTTAAACTGCTCTGAAATCAGGGCATGATCATATTTTTTTAGCACTTCTCTCTGATTAGCTACTATCTTAGCAGCCAGTTCCTTGTCCTTGATAATCTCATTCATAACAGCTGCAGTCTCGACATAATCCTTATTCTCAAGGATAAATCCGCTGCCGCCCAGTGTGTCATAGATTGCTGTCGAATCATAGGCAACCACTGGAATATCAAAGAACATAGACTCTACAAGTGGCACACCAAAGCCCTCATGCTCAGACTGGCAGAGGAAAAGGTCTGCAACCTTATAGTAGGCAAGAATCTTGTCAAAACTTATATGGCCTGCAAAGTAGACATCCTCAACTCCAAGCAGGTTAATATATCTCTCAAGCTTTCTCTTATAATTCTCATATCCAAGGTCAGAGCCGACAAGGAAAAGTCTGGCGCCCTCATCGAAATATCTCTTATAGTAGGTAAATGCTTTGATTACATCCTGCTGACACTTGTTAGGAGCGATTCTTCCTGTAAATAGGATGTTAGTCCTGCCATCAGAGTATCTTCTGACTGTGATATCATCAGGTTTTTTCTTGTAATCATCAAAAGGGATAAGGATAGGCATAACATCGATTTTGCACTTAAAGCCTACCTTGATAAGGTCATTCTTGTTAAATTCTGAAACAGCAATACAGTAATCAACCTTATCTGACAGCCACTTTAAGGCTCTCAATCCATCAGCACATATGCCTGCCGCATCGGAATTGTAGCTGATAAGCATATTAGGAGGTGTGATATTGTGATATCTCATAACCTTTTTGCAGTTGAGCTTGCCAAAGTCCCAGTTAAGCTTATCACCTGTAGACATGTGATAAATTACAATATCATCAGGGCCAAGTTCTGGAAGTTTCTTTACGTCCTTAACCACACCCTTTGGTAATCTGTGATCAATGTGAGCTGCATATATAGCAGTCTTAAATCCCATGCTCTTTAAAACCTTCTCAAGGGCTATACAGTCATTGCTGACAGCATCTCCAAAAGAAAGTGTAGGCAACATCTGTATAATCATCTTACTTTGAAAGCTCCTCAATCTTTGACTTAAGTCTCTCTATTTCCTTCTCACTCTCATAAAGCTTCTTTTCAATAGCTGAGAGTCTTGCATCTTCCTCATTGAAGCGGCTGTAGTTCATAAGAAGTGTATTATAAATCTCACTGTTGTACTTGTTCTGATCATCAACGATAGCCTCAATATAGAAAGCTATCAGTCTTCTGTTGAGCTTCTTGATAAACTTAGCAAGTGGATTGCCATAAACATCTCTATATGACATAACCATTCTGTCTGAATCAGCCATATCAAGCACGTCAGCGTAACGAGACTGGCTGTACTCAATACCTGTACCCGCAGAAGCTGAAACTACTGAATTAAAGCCGAGTTCAGAATCTGTGAGTCCCTTCTCCTTAATCTCAGCTCTAATCTTTTGCATAATATCTTCAATGTTAATATCTTCCATTTTTTTCACCTTTCAATCCCATTATTATATTTCTAATTTCCAATCGTGGTCTAATCTAGCTACACCTACATCCTGTGTATTGGACACAACCTCAAAGTTGAGGGCCTTCTTGTAGTAATCGACCGGATTTCCATCTCCAAACTCGATAGTTACATCTA
Organism: uncultured Lachnospiraceae bacterium; assembly: GCA_947164605.1. GTDB lineage: Bacteria > Bacillota > Clostridia > Lachnospirales > Lachnospiraceae > CAMUXE01. The sequence goes on from CAMUXE010000003.1 coordinate 114,348, forward strand.
TCCAATACTGACCTGGTATCAGGCTAAGATTTGGCATCTCTACGACATATTTGCCGTCCTTTTCTATGTCAAATATGTCAAAGCGGTCAATTCTTGTGTTAGTGCCATAAACCCAAAGTGAGTCGCTTCTAAAGATTCCGTAGCCAAAAACTGCATCCTTAACAGGCTTTTCAACATGATAGCTCAAGTCCAGAATCATTTTCTCACCAGTTCTAAAGGTTGTCTGCTCTTGACCATCCTTATCAAGGATTTTGATATCAGTGAATTTAGCGTCACCTGTTCCATAACGGCGATTTCTCTTCTCTCGCTCGGCCTCTTCCTTCTTGCGCTTTTCCTCGTCCTCTCTGGCCTTCATCTCATTCTGCTGCTGTTTTAAGCGTTCCTTCTCCTGCTGGTCGATACGCTCCTGATTCATGAAATTCAGGTATTCAAGGTGGACATCCTTAGGCTTGCCCTCCATCGCAATCTGGCCGTTCTTAATCCAGATAGATCTGTCACAAATCTGCTCAATCTGACCTAGAGAATGGGATACGATAACGATAGTTGTTCCGTTGTTCTTAATCTCTCTCAACTTGTTGAAACACTTAGCCTGGAAATTGGCATCGCCGACCGCAAGAATCTCATCGATAAGCAAAATATCCGCATCCACATTAATGGCAACCGAGAAAGCCAGTCTCATATACATACCAGAAGAGTAGGTTCTTACTGGATTATCTATAAACTCCTCCAACTCGGAAAATGTTATGATGTCGTCAAGTCTTGCATCAATCTCCTTCTTTGTAAGTCCAAAGATTGAGGCGTTAGTGTATATGTTTTCTCTACCACTCATATCAGGATGGAAGCCTGCGCCAAGCTCGATAAGGCTTGATACTCGGCCGTTCATATTGATACTTCCTGAGTTAGGATAGATAATTCTTGTGAGCATCTTAAGAGTTGTAGACTTACCACAACCATTTCTTCCAACAAGGCCTATTGCCTCGCCTTTTTTTACCGAAAAAGAAATATCATTCAAGACAACCCTGTTCTCAAACTTATTTCTCTTCCAGAAAAGTATTTTCTCCTTTAATTCAGTTCCCTTGTCATAGTAAACCTTGAAGGTTTTGGTGACATGGGATACCTCTATTGCATTATTATTGTCTTCCATTTTTTACTCCATAGCTAAAATTAAAAATTCTCTGCAAATCCCTTTTGTAATTTTCTAAACAAAAGCTCTCCAATCATCACAAAAACGATTCCCATGCCAAGCGCAATAAGTAAAGTATTGAGCTGTGGAACCTGTTTGTAATAAAGGATATCTCTATATATTTCTATAACTGGAGTCATAGGATTGAGATAGAAGAGCTGTATGCAGTAAGAAGGTGCACCTGAATTTTCAACAATATCGATACCGTACATAACAGGTGTCAGATACTGAAGAGCCATAACAAGAATGCCCAAAATGTACTGCAAGTCTCTAAGATAGACTGTAAGCGCCGCAACAATCAGCGCAATTCCAAGGCAGAGAATATACTCAACTATCATAACCACAGGTAGGCATATAACAGCTATCAGGTTAATTCCCCTGCCGGAAAAGATAAGAACTATAAAAATAACTATAAAAGTGAGAAGCATATTTACAAATCCACTTGTAACTGTGGCAATAGGTAAAACCTCTCTTGGGAAGAATATCTTTTTAACCATATCCTTCTCACGCAATATGCTGGTAGAACCGTCCTGAACACTAGTGGCAAAGAACATCCATGGCACAAGTGCCACGAAAAGGAAAAGATAATACTGTTCATAACCAGCTCTCATGATAACCGAGAAAACCAAGGTAAATACTACAAGCTGAAGAAGAGGATTGATGAATGTCCATAAAAATCCCAATATTGAACCCTTATATCTTCCTCTCAAGTCCTTCTTTACCAAGCTAAAAATCATCTCTCTGTATTCGTATATAGCTTTTATTTGATTAATCATGATCCCTCCATATTGCTTAAAACAAAGTCATGCACCAGCTTTCCAAGCCTGTCAGGCGCATACCTTGCTATCACCTTTTCGTAAGCCTCAACATCAACATCAGAATTAAAGCCAAGCATGGCATCTGCCAAGTTTTGAATCTGACCCTCTTCGCTGACATTCATGTCAAATGTGTTTAAGACATCACCGGTGATTTCTGTATATATATCTAGCTTGCCGACCAAGATCGGTTTTGCAAATTTCATAACCTCAATTATAGGCATACCAAAGCCTTCAGCCTTGGATGGAAAAACAAAACACGAGCACTCTGAAAAGAGCTTATGTTTCTCATCGTGTTTTACATAACCATAGTAAGTAATTCCATCGACTGCCGCCTGGGTCTCATTGAGCAGATTCTGAATATCTTCCTCCTGCATCTTACCAGCAAGAAGGAGCTCTTTTTCTCCGCCCATCTCCTTATACCTTCTATATCCTTTTAAAAGGAGATCCACTCCCTTTCTCTTCTCCATATTTCCCACATAGAGAAGATAGCCCTTATCACAGGTCTCCCACTTATCTTTGAGGGGATTAGCTATAATATAGGCATTACAGTTAGCTATCTTGGCAGCCTGTGGATAGTATTTTTCAGTCGTTATCTTAGTTTGGTTTGAGTTGTAGAGAATCATGTCACTGTGCTTAAGAGTAAGCTTTAGACAATGATTGAAATATAAGCTGTAAACCTTACCAAAATACTCTGGGTATTCTATCGGAAACATGTCATGTATAGTGATCATAATCTTGTATCTGCCTGTCAGTCTGACAGGAATACAGGTGTTCACTTCCCAAAATATGTCTGGATCTATGACTTTTAAGCACTTCTTTACAAACTTAAAGTACTCAATCACTCCAGCGCTTCTATATATTGACTTTCCCAAAGACATAACCTTAATTCCACAGGACTCAAAATACTTTATGTACTCACTCACAGCAACATCACTGATAAGCACAAATTCCAAATCCTCATAGGTCATGAGCACTTTCAGGAAATCATTTAGATACATACCAACGCCGCTAGGCCTTGAACCAAGCGTCCTGGCATCAACTGCTATTTTCATCTTTTAACCTCTGAATTAGTTTTACTGTCAGCTAAGCTCCAAAGCTTGCCTGACACAATTAGAGACACTTCACCCTTTAAACAGGATTCCCCTAATCTTAGCAAATAGATATAAATTTGTCAAAAAGAGCCATCCTACAGCTCTTTATCAACCCTAGGACGGCCTATTTCAACCAATATATCTAGTATTTTTTCAGCTGACTTCTTCCAACTGTACTTTTCAAGCACTTTGTCAGGATCAGCCACCTTCTCTTTCAGAAGTAAATCAATATCACAATCATAATCATCGCACTCCACAAAATGGACTGTGTCAGAATAGATTTCTCTTAAAACAGGAATATCTCCTGCGACAACACTAGCGCCAAGGCTCAATGCCTCCATAGGAGGTATTCCAAAGCCCTCGTATGTCGATGGAAAAAGAAAGGCCTTACAATGACTCATCAAGGCCTTAGCCTGGCCATCACTGACCCTTCCTGTAACTATGCAATTATCAAGCTTCTCGACACCCGACTCATCTCCAAGATTTCCACCAGATATAACATAGCATCTATCCTTATATCTCTTTGCGTTCTCAACTATCCACTTGAGATTCTTATTAGGAGCCAAAGAAGCGAGGTAGTAATAGTAATCGCCCTTGACTATCCCAGAGAAGGTGTCAAAGACTGACTCATCAGGCTCAATATCTTCATAGTGCTGCCAGCCATTGCCAGCCACTGTGAGATTAGGTCGCGACAGCTTATATTTCTTCAAAATTTCATCCCTTGCGCAATTGCTGACTGTAACCACAGCGTCAGCAGTTTTGAATGCGTGAGAGTACATCAACTTTCTAAAAAGGATCTCATGCCAAGCTCCCTTTTCTGTAAAGTACTCCGGATGAGTTTTAAAGACAATGTCATGAACAACCGTAAGGCCTCCATCAAGGCTCAAAGGACATGTGTTGCACAGGTTAACCTGTATCATCCCTGTCTTCTTTAAATAAGCAGCATATTCTGTCTGTTCCCAAACTTTACCTGTTTTCTCTCCGATTAGCTTTACTGGTATATTCTTATAGAGCCCTGCAAAATAGTCATATTTTGCGTTGCTTGGAGCAAGTATAAGGCAGTGAACATTCTTATATTTCTCCACCGCAGGATCAAGCAGTTTATCGATCTGCTTTACTATCTCCTTGGCGTATCTCACCACTCCAGTATCATTGTCTGCTAGAAATGCACCATTAATGGCGTATTTAGGCATATCTTCTCCCCTTGTTCAATACAATTACATATTCTTAGGATTATAAGTAGGTGCAACCTTTTTGATCATGGCACGAATATCACCAGTCTCTTCATAGGCAGCCTTCTTAAGCTCCTCTAAGTTTTCAAATAAATGCTGGCTGTCAAAACTTATAGGTTTTCCAATATGAATAAGTTTGTTTGCAGTATCCTGCATACCTTCCTCATCCATAAGCAATTCTTCATACAATTTCTCACCTGGACGGAGTCCTGTGTACTCAATCTCCATATCAACTCCAAGTGTGTATCCGGACAATCTTATCAGATTCTTAGCCAAATCATCGATCTTAACTGGCTCCCCCATATCAAGAACGAAAATCTCACCACCCTTAGCATAGGCTCCTGCCTGAATTACAAGCGATACAGCCTCAGGTATAGTCATAAAGTATCTGATAATATTAGGATCAGTAACTGTTACTGGTCCGCCATTGGCTATCTGTTTCTTAAAGAGTGGAATTACTGATCCATTAGAACCAAGGACATTTCCGAATCTTACAGCCACAAAATCTGTCTTTGACATTCCGTTATAGGCCTGAATTATCATCTCGCAGATTCTCTTAGTAGCACCCATAACATTGGTTGGATTTACGGCTTTATCAGTCGAGATCATAACGAATTTCTTAACATTATACTTATCAGCCATACGGGCCACATTCCAAGTACCCACAACATTGTTCTTTATAGCCTCATTAGGGCTGTCCTCCATAAGAGGAACATGCTTGTGAGCAGCTGCATGGTAGATAATATCTGGCTTGTACTCCTCAAAAACTGACTCTAGTCTTGATTCATTTCTAATAGAGCCAATAAGAGTCACAACATTTGCCTCAGGATGAAGGCTCTTTAACTCCTGCTGTATGTCATAGGCATTATTCTCGTATATGTCAAAGATAATAAGGCATTTTGGCTTATGAGTTACCAGCTGTCTGCAAAGCTCCGAACCTATTGATCCGCCTCCGCCAGTTACCATAACTGTCTTTCCAGACACATAACCTAAGATTGAGTCTGTATCTACCTTGATAGGATCTCTTCCAAGAAGGTCTAAAACATCCACATCTCTTAACTGGTTTATATCTACCTCGCCGTCAACCATCTGATAAACGCCAGGAAGTATCTTTAAGTCGCACTCTGTCTCCTTACAGATATTTAAGATATCTCTCTTAACCTGCATGGATGCTGATGGAATGGCAAATATTATCTCATCAACCTTGTAATATCTGGCATAGGCCTTAATCTGGTCTCTTGTGCCAACGACCTTGACTCCTCTGATGAATTTGCCGACCTTAGCCGGATCATCATCGATAATAGCTACAACCTTAGAATTGTCAAGATATCTGGAATTTGATATCTCTCTCATCAAGACATTGGTCGCATCTCCGGCACCAATAATCATAATTCTGACCTGCTGCTCAGTCTTTCTAAACCTGTTAATCACACCTCTGATCATTCTGTACATAAATCTACTCATGCACATGGCAACCAGAAGGAATACAAAGGCTGTGAAGTAGCATGCTCTAGGCAGCATAAGTCCAGAGAATGATGTGAGGATTATGTGGGCAAGCTCTGATATAATACAGGCCTCTGCTATCTTATAGAGCTCTGCTATACTGGCATATTGCCAAAGGCTGTGATACATCCTGAATAGCCAGAATATAACCAGAGTCACCAGAGTATATGGTATAATCTCAAGCTTGAACTTGTCTATATACTCTGTTGGTATAGAAGCTAAATTTACATCAAATCTCATAATAAGAGATAAGAAGACTGTTGCATTGATTATTATTACGTCAGTAATTATGAGTGCTATTCTTCTGACAAAAAGCTGAGCCTTGTCTTTTCTGACCTTGGCTTCTAACTCTTCTCTTTCTTTCTCGTCCATCTATTTTGTCCTAATCTTTCACTTTATTCATTACTTATTAGCTGTCTCTGGATTGCTGGCAAGACCCGCAATAGTTCCAAATCCATAGCTCAAATGCATTGCAAGTATTACAAGAGGAAGGAAGAAGTACTCTTTCTCCTTCTTCTCCTCCTTGATAATGCTGAATGCCGACATAAGAAGATCAAGGAATATATATGCTCCCCACATGGTGTAAGAAAGCTTTCTTACTCCCTTTCTAATAAACCTAAAAGTCTTATTGCTAGACTTATCAAAAGGATTCTTTTTCTTTCTTGTAGCATGAATAACCTTGCCTGTCACGTACTCAGCTCCAGTCGATGCAAGCACTGCTGCAGCGAAGGCACCTGGTACATAGTGATACATTGAAAGGCACTGAGGACAAACTTTTGCAGTAATTCCAATCCAGTAACCATTGTTAAACTTCTGCTTGAGCATTGCCTTCAAATCTGCTCTCATATACTGGTAAGAAATAATATCAGGCATAAGGGCAAATCTAAAGCCAGCCTCTCTCATTCTGTAGTGAATCTCATTATCCTCTGTGCGGGACAGATTCTCATTGAAGAAGCCCACCTCGTCAAATACTTTTCTAGAATACATGGCATGAAAGAGGGAGTTTACATAGCGCTTCTCGCTTGCTTTCTGTCCGTCACGATTTCTAAAAGGGGCAATACTTGAGCCAAAAAGACTGTTTTCAGCCATGAGCAGCATCTTCTTAAAGGGATCCTTTGGATCATCGATTATGCAAGGGCGCTCTCCTCCAACAATATATTCGCCGCTCTCTATAGCCTCAACATTCTTGCTGACGAAGTCTTCAGGTATGATGGCATGAGCGTCAACCTTAACAATAACATCACCGCTGTATTCGCGAAGGGCAACATTCCATCCACATGGCAGGGTTCTCTTAGGGTTATTTAATATCTTAATATCAGCAAATTCATTGCTGTAAGCTTCCTTAAATCTGGTCATATATTCAAGGGTCTTGTCGACCGAAGCGCCATCTACAAGAATAATCTCCATGTCCGCATGAGGATAATCCTGTTTTACTATATTGTCAAGAATCCCCCTAATATATCTTTGCTCATTGTAGGCAATCACACAAAAAGAAACCTTCATAAGTCTACCTCCTAAACATAAATCACTTAATCACCGATATAAATGTATCCCAGAGCACACTAGCATCTGAGGCAATACCAAACTTTCTCAAGCTCTCAAGATTGTACTTCATCTTGGCAGGCAGTACCTCCTTTATATAGGTCTCATCAGCACATTCTGCATCTGCAAGAAGTTTATCCTCATCCTTGTATGCTATGCTGGTCCTTGATGTAAGGCCTGCCGGAAGAAGCAAGGTTGCATACATAGCTGGGCTGTAGCAGTTTACATACTTTATAACTTCTGGTCTTGTGCCAACCAGTGTCATATCACCTGCTAAGATATTAAAGAGCTGAGGGAACTCATCCATACGATATTTTCTGAGAAAGGCTCCGACCTTAGTGATTCTGGCATCATTGCTGACAGTCACTGCACTTCCAAGTTCAGGTGCATTGACTACCATAGTGCGAAACTTGAATATCCTAAAGATTCTTCCGTACTGTGTAACCCTCTCCTGCCTAAAAAAGACAGGTCCCTTTGAATCAAGCTTTATCATAAGGGCTATGACAGCCATAGGCAGGGCTAGAAAAGCTAACATAATGGACGCAACAACCAGGTCCAGAAGACGCTTAAGTTTAAAGTAGCCCGCTTTCTTTGCTATAATATTATAGTATTTTCTAACTTCGCGACTTCTCATCTTAGCAGGAAGTCTCTCCCATTTTCTTAATCTCATATCTTTAATCTCATCTCTATTAATAATCAAAGTCACTAGGACTCAGCTTCTATCCCAGCCTTATCTGAGCTTATTGAAGTTTTCGATTATATATTCTACTTCTTCGTCAGTAAGCTTTGTGTGAAGTGGCAGGGTTATCTCATTGTGGTACATATTATAAGCCTCGCCAAAGTCCTCAATCTTGAAGCCCAAATTCTTGTAAGCTGTGTGCATAGGAAGTGGCTTATAGTGAACATTTGTCGCAATGTGCTTCTCTGCCATCTTTCTGATAAGCTCATTTCTAGCTTTCTCATCCTTGCCCAAGAGTCTCACAATCATAAGGTGGCCGTCAGATACGTACTCATCTGTCACATGTGGCAAAATCTCAATATCATCTGCCTTGAGTCCCTTCTCATAGATAGCAATTATCTCTTTTCTTCTAGCAAGAAGATCTGGGTATCTCTTCAACTGAACAAGGCCGATTGCTGCCATTATATCTGTCATATTGCACTTATAGTAGGTGCCCTTTATATCATACTCCCAAGCGCCAAGTTGAGTCTTCGCAAGGGCATCCTTGCTCTGACCATGAAGAGAAAAGAGCTGGAACTGTTTGTATATGTCCTCATCAGCCACGCCATCAATTGATTTCCACATGATAGCTCCACCCTCAGCTGTGGTAAAATTCTTAACTGCATGGAAGGAGAAGGCTGTGAAATCGGCGCAAACACCGCTCATAAGCATGCCAGTCTCCATCTTTCTCATAGATCCAAGACCATGAGCTGAGTCGGCGAGTATTAGTACTCTTCCCAGAGCTTCCTGCATCTTATTAACTGGCTTAAATAAGCCCTTCTTTGCCTCTACAACTTTTCTAATCGCGTCATAATCAGGCATAGTTCCGGCAATATCTACTGGAATGATGGCCTTAGTATTCTCATTGATGAGATCAGCAATTTTTTCTATATCCAAAAGAAAACTTCCCTTTGCCACATCCACAAGTCTAAGCTTAGCTCCCACATGGCTTACCACGCTCGCAGAAGATGTATATGTGTAAGCAGGCACGATAACCTCATCGCCCTCACCGATTCCAAATAATCTAAGTGCCAGCTCAAGGCTTGCTGTTGCCGAATTCAAGCAAACACATCCATCAGCACCAGTGTAGGCCTTAAGTCTTTTCTCAAGTTCCTTTGTTCTTGGTCCTGTAGTAATCCAACCGGAGCGCATAGCATCTGCTACTTCTGCAATCTCTTCCTCAGTAATATCTGGTGGTGAAAATGGAATATTTAACTCTTTACTTAATTCTTTCATGCTCTTCTCCTAAGTACCTAACTAAATCATATATCTAAGATTCTCATCCTATCAAATCTCTTGTGATTTAAATTTTAAAACCTAATATAGTGCATTGTATGCCAATTATTAATTATTTGCAATTGTTGCCTTTGTCGTCGACTGAGTATCGCTCGAGTTGGTACTCAGCTTAGTCATAGCAGGGAAGTCGTAAGTCAAGTTTCCTGCATTATTCTGAATATATATGCTGTAACTTATAGTCTCATAGCCACTCTGTCTTAAGGTAATTGTTCTGTTGCCCGCCTTCTTGACAAATGTGCAGGGTACAACACCTATGTAGGAGCTATCCACATATAGAGCTGCCCCCTCAGGCTGAGTGACACTGACAGTGTAGCCATCGGTTGCACTTGAACTTGTGTCAGATGAAGCTGTGGTACTGCTGCTAGCTGATGACGATCCCGATTCCATATCTATCACTATAGTTCTATAATTCGAGTTTACCTTAAAGCTCGCGCTGTAAGTATTATAATGATTGGCCTGAAGGGTCAGTCTGTGAGTTCCATAAGTAAGAGGAATAGGGTTAGAATAATCTACTTCCTCCCCATCTATTGTCATAACCGCCTCTGCCGGTGTGATCTTAAAGTTGATTGCCCCCTGCTGGACCGCTGGGCTGGTATATTCACCAAAGTCCAGGCTCACTTCCTTATCCCTGACTATTGTTGTCACTTTGCTGGCTGTGTTATCAGCATTGGCCAATTCAACATTGGTCACGCCCTCCTTGACAGTTATAAGCATCCCCTCAGAGAGGCCTATGACCTGCTCACTGCCTATAGATACCAAGCCTCCAGAAAAAGCCTGAGTTCCTGTGATTCTTAAAAATCCATGTCCCTTGTTGACTGTCACCGAATATATTGTCTTGTCAACTCCGCATATAGTGACCTCATCCTGAGCTACAATCTGATCTAAATCTATAATTTTCGCTGTCTCACTGTCATCGGACGAGAGGAAGACTGCCTTCGAATCATAGTTATAAGTAGAGGCTCCTATATTGACCTTTCTATTATCCTGATCAAAGGAAAGATCACTCAATGAGCTGATTTCAAATGCATCCTTGGCAGCATATATCTTTGTCGCAAGACCATTGCTGTCATTGCTTATATCATATATTCCTCCAAGCTGAAGCCTTTTCTCTGTTATGTTCTTGTCATATTTGGACTTTATATCTGTTGCTGATGAATATCTTATCTCAAACTGGGCATGTGAATTGATATCCATGGCCTTGAGCTTTTTATTCTTGATATCTATGTCATACACGACTGCCTTAATCTGGCCTTCCTTAGCCTTGTTGACCTCAGCTGAGCTGCTTGAGGCAGTCTGGTTTGGAAGCCTTGATATCTTGTTGCCGGGTGTAATTGAAGTATCTTTCTTGCCGCAAGAAAACAAGACGCTAACTGCAAAGCAAGTTGCCAAATATAAGCATATTCTTTTTTTAATTCTGACAACTGCCATCTTTCACATCTCCTATCCAAAACTTCCTCACTTCAATATATCTAACATTCCAAGCAAGGTGTCTTTGTCATTTATCTTAGGGTTATCCATTACAGCATACATGAGCTTTTCAAGCATTTGCCCAATCTCTCTGCCCTTAAAGCCATATTTCATAAGATCATTTCCGCTGACCTTCAAGTCTTTAAGCGAGGTTGGATCCCCATTCTCTATAATTCTATCAAACATATTCTTTAAGAGGGCCAAATGCCTCTTTCTTGCACTTATAGGAATACCTGTCACAGCCTCTCTGGCCTTGCATTCGACCTCAAGAAAGTCAAAGATATAGGCCATCTGCTCTGTTCCCTGCTTAAAAATAGCCTCTCTGACTGCCGGCTCCCTCTCCTCAATCAACTGCTTAGAGTATCTCAAAATCCCCCCAACCTGATCTTTGGTCTTATTGTCCATTCTAAGATGCTTGAGACAAGCTTCTGCATCCCTGTAATCTGTCATACTAAAAAGAGCAGCCAGTCTAAGCACCTTGTCTTTTCTGATATTTTCAAGCATATAGACTGTGTGTTCTCTGTATTTCTTATTCAAAGCCCTGTCAGCTTCCGGTAATATGTCAGCAAAAAGGCCGCTGTCGTGGTATAAAACAGCTTTGGCAGGCTCGTCAGCCATGATAGTCTTCATAAGCTCAACCTCGACCCTCTCCATGCTTATCTTCTCAATATTGGGAGCCAGCTTACATACCGCACTGTAAGTTGCCTCATCTATATCAAACCCCAGCTGAGCGCTGAATCTGACAGCTCTCATCATCCTGAGGGCATCTTCATCAAATCTCTCCTCAGGCTTGCCAACGCATTTAATCAGGCATCTTCCCAGGTCTCCCAAGCCATCATAGTAATCGATAAGCCCTGTCTTATCGCTATAAGCCATGGCATTGATTGTGAAATCTCTTCTCTCAAGATCGAGCCTCAAGCTATCACTAAATTCAACTTGCTTAGGATGTCTGCCATCTTCATACTCGCCGTCAATTCTATAGGTTGTCACCTCATATCCCTGGCCCTTAATCATAACAGTTACGGTTCCATGTTCAATACCAGTATCTATAGTCTTGTCAAATAATTCCTTTACCTTCTCTGGTCTTGCTGAAGTTGTAATATCCCAATCAGCCGGAATTTTGCCAAGTGCACTGTCTCTCACACATCCACCCACGGCAAAACCTTCAAAGCCAGCCTCTTCAAGCCTTCCTATTATGAATTTCACCGCCTCTGGCAGGTCGATCTTTAAGTTATCCATATTTCACGCTTTCCTATACAAATGTAGTGCAGCAACATAAGTCACTGCACTACACAAATAATCTAACATTAGGTCTTAGTATGCTTTGCCCCAATATACAAGCTTCTTAGCTGGCTTACCACAGCATACGCACACATCAGAGATGCTTTCCTGCTCGAAAGGCATACATCTTGAAGTAGCAGTAGTATCTTCCTTGATCTTGTCCTCACAAGCCTGATCTCCACACCACATAGCCTTTACGAAGCCTGGCTTATTAGCAACTATATCCTTAAACTCTTCATAGTTGTGAGCTTCATATGTATGCTCATCTCTGTGAGCTCTTGCTCTCTCTAAGAGTTCTTTCTGCATAGTGTCAAGTATCTCTGGAAGCTTTGTAGCCAATTCATCAATTGCAAGTGTAATCTTCTCTCTAGTATCTCTGCGAACAACTACTGCCTTGCCTTCTGCTATATCTCTAGGTCCGAGCTCAACTCTTACTGGTATACCTCTCATCTCCTGCTCAGAGAACTTCCAACCAGGATTCTTATCGCTGTCATCAACCTTAACTCTTAAGCCAGCTGCGCGAAGTGACTCAGCAACCTCTGCTGCCTTCTCCAAAACGCCTTCCTTCTTCTGCATTACAGGAACTACATCAACCTGGATTGGTGCAATTCTTGGTGGAAGAACTAAGCCGCTGTCATCACCGTGAACCATGATAAGAGCTCCGATAAGTCTTGTAGTTACACCCCAAGAAGTCTGATATACATGCTTTAATGTATTGTCCTTGTCTGTGTACTGAATTCCAAATGCCTTGGCAAAACCATCACCAAAGTTATGGCTTGTACCAGACTGTAAAGCCTTACCATCATGCATAAGAGCCTCGATTGTGTAAGTAGCTTCAGCACCAGCAAATTTTTCTTTATCTGTCTTTCTACCCTTAACTACAGGAATAGCAAGAACCTCTTCACAAAAGTTTGCGTATACATTGAGCATCTGCTGAGTTCTCTCCTCAGCCTCCTCAAATGTAGCATGAGCAGTATGGCCTTCCTGCCAGAGGAACTCTCTAGATCTAAGAAATGGTCTAGTCTCCTTCTCCCATCTAACTACAGAACACCACTGATTGTAAACCTTTGGAAGGTCTCTATATGACTCAACTTCATCTTTATAGAAATCACAGAAAAGAGTCTCAGATGTAGGTCTAACACACATTCTCTCAGGAAGCTTGTTAAGTCCACCCATAGTAACCCAAGCTACTTCTGGTGCAAATCCCTCTACGTGATCCTTCTCTCTCTCAAGAAGACTCTCAGGGATGAAAAGAGGCATGTAAACATTCTGTACACCTGTCTCCTTAAATCTTGCATCAAGTTCCTTCTGAATATTTTCCCAAATAGCATATCCAGCCGGCTTAAAAATCATGAATCCCTTAACTGATGAGTATCCCATCAATTCTGCCTTCTTAACTACATCTGTATACCACTGAGCGAAATCATCCTTCATAGATGTAATCTGCTCAACGAATTTCTTATCCTGTGCCATAATTATACTAACGCTAGACCTTAGCGGTCTCCTTTCTATAAGACTTAATCTTGCTAATATTACCACTAAGTGGAAATCAATGCAAATTATCTTGTCTTGTCATTACTTATCAATTTTATTTTGATTCTCAGCCTGAACCTGATTTAGTTGATTTGAGTCTTGATTCAAGGTCTGATTCTGATTCGCCATCTGCCAGCCAGGTTGATTCAGACCATGTGGCTGACTCAAGCCCTGTGGCTGATTCATGCTCTGTGGCTGGTTCAAGCCCTGTGGCTGGTTTAGGCCCTGAGCTTGATTCAGACCCTGAACCTGAACAGGCCCATGTGGCTGATTAGGAAGCGAAGCCTTAGGTCCGGCCTGCAATTTTCCATCTTTCAGTTTTTTCTTTTTTGTGCTCTTGGCAATAAGCAGTCCTATAAGAACTATCGCTCCACCAAAGAGTGCAAATGGGAAGACTGAAATAATGACAATTATAAGTCCCTTAATAAACCTGTAGAAGACTCTCCAAGAATTAACAAATGTCTTTTTGACAAGGCTTATAAATGGCAATTCATCATCTCTTTCTTCTGTGTAATCCTTAACTTCTTCAAGTGTAAGATTTACAGTTGAATACTTTACATTGCCATCAATCTTATCCTTTACGGTAGTTGCCTTTGCAAGCTGATAATTGATCTTCTCAAGTCTATCCTCAATCACAATCATATCGTTGACACTATTAGTGCTGTTCATCAGTTTGTTGAGTCTCTCTTTCTCCGCAGTCAGAGATTCAATTCTGCTCTTGGCATCATCATAAGAAACTGTGACATTGTCAACACTGGTCGTTTTGCTCAAAACTCTTCCAATATCACCAAGCGAGTTGATGAAATCTTCATATTTGTCAGAAGGCACCTTAAGAGTAATCTTAGTTTTTCTAGTTCCAGTCTTGACAGCTTCACTCCTGTACCAGTTTGTCTGTGAATCTGAACTAGTCTCACTCTGAAGTATTCCGCCATATGATTTGATTTTTTCTTTGAGCTTATTGTATGACTCATCATAATTTAAACTCTGAACTCTGGCACTAGCTTTGTAGGAATACATCTGTTCATCGCTCAAATCAAGCGAATCTGTACTGCCCGCAGAGTTGCTTTTATTGTATGTGTTGTCATACTCATAATCATCATAGCTAGATTCTTTTGTTGAAACACTGTTAGATGAACCTCCGCAACCATACAGTGCTAACAGCAAAATCAAAAAGCTAAAGAGCACTTTAATTTTTTTCATATTCCTCACCCTATCACTCTATCACTGTTTAAATCTGTAACCTACACCCCAAATTGTCTCGATATACTGTGGCTTTGAAGTATCGTTTTCAATTTTTTCTCTGATTTTCTTAATATGAACAGTAACTGTTGCTATGTCTCCGATTGATTCCATATCCCAGATAGCCTTAAAGAGCTCATCCTTTGTATATACATGATTTGGATGCTCTGCTAAAAAGGCAAGTAAATCAAACTCCTTAGTTGTAAAGCTTCTCTCTTCACCGTCAACAAATACTCTTCTAGCTGTTCTATCAATTTTGATACCACGAATTTCAATAATATCATTCTCTAAACGAGCTGAACTTGTAAGTCTGTCAAACTGAGCAAGGTGGGCCTTAACTCTGGCAACCAACTCGCTTGGGCTAAATGGCTTTGTCATATAATCGTCTGCGCCATTGCCAAGTCCTCTGATCTTATCGATATCTTCCTTCTTAGCTGAAACCATGATGATTGGAACATTCTTCTCATCTCTGATTCTCTTACAAACCTCATTGCCATCAAGGCCTGGAAGCATTACATCGAGAACTACTACATCTACATCCTCTGTGAGAGCAGCCTCAAGTCCACTGTTTCCATCCTCCTTAACAATAACCTCAAATCCACTGAGTTCAAGGTAATCCTTTTCTACTTCTGCGATTGCCTCTTCATCCTCAATAATCAATATCTTACTCATCGTTCCCCTCCTTAGTTGTTTTCAGTAATAAAATGTTCATGGTTGTACCCTCATCTAGAATACTTTCTGCCCATATTTTACCCTTATGATTTTCAATAATTTTTTTAACTATAGCAAGTCCTATTCCGCTTCCGCCCTGTTTGCTATTCCTAGAGCTGTCAGTTCTGTAGAATCTCTCAAATATCTTTGGAAGATCCTCAGCGTCAATTCCCTTGCCATTGTCTTTTATCAATACGTGAATATAGTCATCCTCATCATAAACCATAAGCGAGATAGCGCCTCGTCTGTCAGGATTCATATACTTCACAGAATTGCTGATAATATTGTTAAAAACTCTCTTTAACTGTTCAGGATCTGCCTTAATTAAGTCATCATCCTTTGCATGATACTCATACTTAAAGTCAATATCATTGGCTTCTAAGTCAATTGCAAATTCAGACCTGCAGTCCTCAAAGTAGTCCTTAGCCCTTATGTCAACAAAGTTATACATAACCCTGTTGGTTGCAAATTTTGAGAACATGGTAAGCTCATCTATAAGCTTATTCATGTCATTGCTCTTATTGTATATAATCTTCAAATACTTGGTCTGCTTCTCTGGTGTATTGGCAATACCATCAAGCAAGCCCTCAGCACAGCCTTTTATAGAAGTAAGCGGAGTTTTTAGATCGTGAGAGATGTTTCTGATCAGCTCTCTTTCCTCCTGATCTGACTTTTCAAGATCATAGGCACTCTTCTTCAAGGCCTCTCTCATCTCATCGAAATCGTCAAATACTTCTCTAAATTCATCATTAGTTGCCGTCAAGACAAAGTCATAATTTCCCGCCTTGATATTGTCAGTAGCAAGAATCAACTTGTTCATAGGTATAACATATGACTTGTAAATCCACCAATCTAACATAGTCATGACTATAATCAAGACTAGAAGAATGGCCGCCAAAACATTGATAAAGAAATACCTTATATGTGGTATATCTGCACCAACCTCAGTAATAAGAAATACATCATATATATCACCAGCCGAAGTAAAGTGCAGTTTCTTTATAATAAACTGCCTGTCTCCTCCCAGATAGATTCCTTCATTTTCAAGAGTTTTGTCATCTTGACTCTGCAAAGCTCTTTCAACTTCATCCTTACCTGTGCCGTCAGCCGTGAATATCAGCTCATAGTTCCTCTTAACAAGAATTTCTGTCATTTTACTATCAAGTCTGTCATCTAAATCCTTCAGGAACCCAACATCCCCAAACCTTTTCGAATCCTCTTCAACACTCGCCTTTACCTCTTCATATGCCCTCTCAGCAATCTTTCCATGAATCGATGCCGTTGCATAGTAGGCTTCAAGCATGTTATCTACATTAATTCCGTATTCCTTATTCAGTTTACTTGTATAAACCTTACTTGCTATCAGTATACTCACGATTATCAAAGCTATCGGCAAGACAACCATAACTACCGCTGCAATCCTTAGTCTATTTCTAAGTTTCATATTTATAATATTACTATAAAGGCCCTCTAAAGTAAAGCTTTTTAAAAACTCAAAGCCCTTGAATTTACACGCTTATATTGAGCACATTCATCTCTAAAAGTCTTGAGTAATCCACTCTTTTTGACTTTCTCTTAATAAGCTTTATTCCCACTCCAGATAACTCATCATAGCCCTTCTCTACCTTATAATCTTCATATGTGAGATAGTTACATGGAACTCCATTGTCACTCACGGACACTTTCATCTGATCTTTATCCATAAAGACAACAATCTCAATCAAGCCCTTTTTGATAGCTTTTGGACCCGAATTCTCATTTCTTTCAACTATCAAAAAAGCCAATTCCTCCAAGCAAAGAGCCGTATGATTGGCATCCGACTTGCTCCCTTCTGTCTCAAGAAGACCTCTATCCTCTCAGATATTCTGGCCAATTCCTCTGCGTCCATGCCAGCACTCACGTCAAACACTGCCTCTGCATCATAGTAATCTTTAGGCAGCATCATATAAGACTCAATCCCAAGTCTGTTCTTTTTGCAAAGGAAACTGACCAAAGCCCTATAAAGCACTACAAAAAGGAGAGCTCCCAAAAGATAACTAAACCAAACTCCCTTTATTCCAAAGAGAGGCACCAACCACAAAGCATTTATCACGACAAGAACTGCATCCGGCATTATAGCGCAAAAGACTGCCATCTTAGTATTCTCAGTCGCCTCATAAAAGGCTGTTATAGAACCTGCAAAGACAAATATGCTTGTCGTAAATATATTGAGCACAAAAGGCAAAGTCCATATAATTACAGTCAGATAAGGTATAGCATATGCTGCAATTTCAGGATCTCTGGCTCCCGACAGAGCTGCCGTGCTAAAGAGGCTACCTGACACCATTGTATCAACCAGACTGCTAAAGATTACAACAAACCACTTTATGCTAAAGAAACTATAATGTCTCCTATAAGCCGAATTGACCAATTTCTTATCAGGCCTTGAAAGACCTTTTTCGAGGCCCAGTATTTTTTCTGCAAGCATCGCTATCCCACATCATCCTTTATAATAAATAATCGCAGTTTGGAAAATGCTTTTAAGCTAAGCAAAAAAAGAAGGTCCGAAAAACACCTGTTTTCAGACCTACCAAAACAATTCATATTTTCATCGAATTTCAGCCAAGCCATCAACCAACTAGTAACTTAAATTTCTGAGCATCATGCTCATTATCTACACGTTTTATAACAGCACCCAATACTGTAAGCTTTCCTTCAAAATCCTCATATCCACGCTGAATGTACTCAATATCATTGATGCAAGAGAAGCCCTCTGCCGCAAGTGCAGCAATTACAAGTGCCGCGCCAGCTCTTAAATCTGGTGCATCAAGTTCTGCTCCAGTCATCTTCTCTACACCTTCTATATAGGCTGTATTGCCCTCGACCTTGATATTACATCCCATTCGATTCAGCTCTCCAACATATTTGAATCTATTTTCAAATATGCTCTCAGTAACCATGCTTGCGCCATTGGCAAGTGCAAGAACTACAGCCATCTGAGGCTGCATATCTGTTGGAAATCCAGGATATGGAAGAGTCTTAACATTGGTGCTCTTTAAATTATCAGTGCCAATTACTCTAACCCAATCATCACCCTCAACAATCTCGCATCCAGCTTCTTGAAGCTTTGCTGACAATGACTCCAAATGCTTAGGGATTACATCTTTAACTGTAATATCGCCTCTTGTTGCAGCTGCAGCAAACATAAATGTTCCTGCTTCAATCTGATCTGGAATAATAGAATAAGTAGTTCCATGAAGTCTGCTTACACCCTTGATTCTGATCACATCAGTACCAGCACCCTTTATGTTAGCTCCCATAGCATTAAGGAAATTAGCTACATCAACAATATGTGGTTCCTTAGCTGCATTCTCAAGGATTGTATCTCCCTCTGCGAGGCAGCTGGCAAGCATGAGATTGATTGTTGCACCAACTGTAACCACATCAAAGTAGATATGTGCACCCTTGAGAGATTCAGCCTTAGTTGAAACCATGCCATGCTCTATTTCAACTTCAGCACCAAGTGCCCTAAATCCCTTAAGATGCTGATCTATTGGTCTTGAGCCAATGTTGCATCCGCCAGGAAGTGCAACTTTAGAAGTCTTATACTTACCCAGAAGAGCTCCCAAAAGATAGTAAGAAGCTCTAATTTTTCTAATATATTCGTAATCGACAATCATATCGCTAATGCTTCCGCCGTTAATCTGTACACAGTTGTTATATACATACTTAACTTTAGCACCAATGCCTTCGATTGCCTGTAACAATACTCTTGTATCTCGAACATTAGGTAGATTCTCAATTGTGACTGTCTCATCAGTCATTATTGCTGCAGCAAGAATTCCAAGCGCTGCATTCTTTGCGCCACCGATTGAAACCTCTCCAACCAGCTTATTTCCACCTTTAATCACATACTGTTCCATTTATAAATCATCCTTATGCAAGTTTTAAAACAAAATTTCCGATACTCCCGCAGTATCTTTCGTAATTATAGCACACATAATCTATTTGTAAAGAAGCTAGTTTTCTTAAAGTTCTATATACTCCCTTTTATCCTCTTCATATTTATACTCAAAAATTCAAATTATTTGCACAGCCTATAACTAATCCTTATCAAAAAAAACACAGCCACCTTCTAGGTAGCTGTGTCTGCAAATGCTATTGAATTATTAAATATAGCTCATTGGGTTAACCAAAACTCCACCAATTCTGAGTTCTAAGTGAAGATGATCTCCTGTGCTATTACCAGTATTTCCAGAATAAGCAATCAACTGACCCTGACTTACTGTGCTTCCAACTGAAACCACCATAGAACTGAGATGTGCATATCTAGTCTCAGAACCATCGCTATGTCTTATATCTACACAATAACCATAATCCGCATACCAAGAAGCTCTTGTAACAACTCCTGAAGCTGCTGCACTAACTGCTGTTCCCGATGGAACAACTATATCTGTACCTGTATGTCCATAATTTCCATAGTTCTGTGAAACATATCCACCTGAAACAGGTCTGATATATGTAGGAGGTACGATTGTACCCACTGAAACTACCTTAGCCTTAGCTTCTTCAATAATCTGCTCGCTGACTGTGTCAACATTCATCTTATTGCCGTTGACATATGTCACATCAGCAGTAACCTTGCGTTTTCCAGTAGTTCCCTCAGAAATAACCTTGTTATCTCCCTTGTATGCTGAATCATCATCAACATACTGAGTTTCAGCCTCATAATCTTCCTCATAAGACTCTCTCTTAGTGATTATAACTGTAATCTCTGACTTTGGTACTGTAACTGTAATTTCCTGGCCAGGAATGATGATAGAAGTCTCTGTGAGACCAGGATTCATCGAAAGCAGGTCAGAAATTTTTAAATTATAGTTAGATGCAATCTTAGATAAAGTATCGCCCTCGACAACCACATGACTTGTCTTGGCTTCCTTTTCCTTAGTAATCTCTTCGTAAGCTCTCTCAACACTCATAAGGCTGGCGTTTGTTGATGGAGTCTCCTCTACAGAGATAGACTCAACAAAGGAAATAGAACTAATTCCGTTGCCTTCAACCTTCTTTCCATCTGAGCTGTCTACACTAGCGCCGTCGATTGCTGCTGCAACGATATTTCTCTCAACGCTATCAACCTGAGCCTTGGCAACTTCAATACTGTGAGTTCCAAGTGTCTCATCGTTATCTGTAAGCTTTACGCTAAACTGCTTATCTGTGTCATACTTAGCAGTAATTCTCTGCATAAGTTCAATTACATCATCCTTAGATGCAAGTGTATAAGCATTGTCTCCAACCTTGATTGTGTAAGCTGTCTGCTTGTTCTTATCAACAACTGAAGAGAAAAGTGTTGAGTAAATTGAATCCTCAAGTTCCTTCTCTGACATCTTTACAGACACAAGATTTGACTCTTCGACAACATTGATATTGTTGTCAATATAAACTATATCTGAATACTCCTTGCTAAATCTGAGTCTTGCATTGGCAATTGCCTGCTCTGCATCCTCTCTTGAATTAGCAGATCCTATTTGTTCCCCATCATATATTACGCTATAATATCCAACCTCATTTTTAAGCAATTTCTTATCAGCAAACGGAATTACAACAATGCTAGCCAAACCAGCACATGTTAATCCAGCCACAAGAGTGAGCTTCATTCGTCTGCTATATTGCGATAAGTGTAACATTTAGTAATTACCTCCAAAATCTCAGTAAACCTGGTGACGAATAATACGTAACTTTTATGTAACATTTTTGTAACAATGACATACTACCATTTACTAAAATTTTTGTAAAGTCTAAAAATGTGAACTTTTAACGAATATTTGTCATTTTTTCTTGCGTTTCTTTACAGAATAGCCAAATTTGCCAATACAGGCTCCCAATTCATAATATTCTCCATGAGAATATGCAACTAAATTTGCCTTATCAAGTCGAAGTCCACCTTTTTCATCCAAGAGTTCTTCGTCGACCACAACATTGACTACCTCAGCAATGAACATATCATGAGAGCCAAGCTCTACAATTTTTTTCACCTTGCAGACAATATTTACTGGACATTCCTCAATTCCCGGACAAGACACCTGAGGCATCTCAATCTCATGCAAGTTTGTCTCCTTAAATTTATCTATATCTCTTCCAGACTTTACACCACACAAGTCAGCTGCTCTGACAGTCTTTTTCGTGGTGAGATTGATAACAAACTCCTTAGTCTCCTCCAAAATCTTATGACTATATCTGGATTTCCTCACTGATATTGACACCATTGCCGGATCAGAGCATATTGTGCCCGCCCAGGCCAGGGTTATAATATTGGCTTTTTCGCCCTCTCTTTTACACGTAACCATAACAGCTGGTACCGGATAGAGCATATTTCCTGCTCTCCAAACCTGTCTTGCCATAAAACCTCCACAACTAAACCTAAATATGCCAGCCTTCGGCTGCTAATCATCAAGAAAGGCTGGCTATCATTTTCTTGATAACCAGCCTTATTGATTAAAGCATTTTTATGTCTTTTCAGTCAATCTCTGACTCTAGATTGCTGCTTATATTATTACATTAATAAACCTAATATTGTGTTTGCAACAGCTACTACTAAAGCAGTAAGTGCATAACAGATAGGAGTCTTATTCTCATCCTTAACTGCAGTGCGGACACCTATGAAAAGGCAGAAGTATGTATAAGCCTCAACAAATGCTCTGCACCATCCAGACAATCTTGAGAAGAAAGCACCAGGAATTCTTACAAGGAAGAATGAGATAATTGAAAATGGCACAAGAAAGATAACGCTGATTGTAGCAATTGCGAATCCCTGAGCATAAGTCACACCTGCATCCTTCTTAAAGAGATCAGCTATAACCTTGATCATAAGGCCTAATACTGCTGCAGTAACTATAGCTGTTACAAATGTCATAACAAAGCTTGTGAATATTTTACCTGCACTGTAGCCATAAACTGACTCGCTTCCATACATGATGTCTGTAAGGCTGAGTGATCTATGATTGAAGTTGTAAAGAAGCTTTCCAAACAAATCTAAAAATGCAGATACTAAAGCAAGGATAGCAACTGTTATGCAAGACTCCATGATACTTGCCTTGTTAACATAGTTTGCTACGGCCTGAGCTGGGGTAGTAAAAATCCCCTTTACCAATTCAATAACATTACTTGCCTGAGCCTGCTTTGGCTGTGCCTGCTGTGGTGCTGCCTGCTGTGGTGCTGCCTGCTGAACCTGTGGTTGTGGTGCTGCCTGCTGAACCTGTGATTGTGGTGCTGCCTGCTGTGGCTGGTTGTTAGCAATCTTGTCGAAATCGTCCATATTTAAACTCTCCTTCATATTATTAAAAATTTGAGATTTTTATAAAAAATCATTTTGAATTCTAGCATGAATTTGTATTTTTTTCAAGTTGTCAAGCTTTTCTTATTTTTAAGTTCAGCTAGAATTATCATATTTCAGGTCACATTAGGGTTCACTTATTCAATTTTCTTTAATTGCTAAGTTGTTAAATAAATATAAATATGCTAAAATGCGAGTAAGTATCACTAGGTCTGTAAACTTGCGCTGAGTTCAGACATTTAAAATATTAAGCAGCGCAGAAATGAGGAGTATATGTTTGGTAATGTAATTGTTGGGCAGTCAGGGGGCCCTACAGCAGTTATTAATGCAAGTCTTGCAGGTGTTATTAAGACAGCAAGAGACAGAGGTGCAGAAAAGGTATATGGAATGAGACATGGCATCAAAGGCCTTCTTGATCATAATTATGTAGATCTTTCTGAGCTTGCAGACTCTGATATGGAAATTGATCTCTTAAAGAGAACTCCATCTTCATATCTTGGATCTTGCCGTTTCAAGCTCCCAGAGATCAGTGATGATCGTGAGACATATGAAAAGATTTTCAAGATTCTTGATGAGTTAAATATTAAGTGTTTCTTCTATATTGGTGGCAATGATTCAATGGACACAATCAAGAAGCTTTCTGATTACGCCCTTATCATCAACAGCGACATCAAGTTTATGGGGGTTCCAAAAACTATCGATAACGATTTAGCTGTAACAGACCACACACCTGGTTATGGTTCAGCTGCTAAGTTCATTGCATCTACTATGAAAGAAATCATCCGCGATGGACTTGTTTATGACTATCCTACAATCACAATCGTTGAGATTATGGGACGTAATGCTGGTTGGCTTACAGCTGCTGCTGCACTCTCTAAGGGTGAGGATTGTGAAGGCGTTGATATGCTCTTCCTTCCAGAAAAGGTATTTGATATCGACCACTTTATGAGCAGAGTTAAGGAGCAGGCTGAATCCGGCAAATCTATGGTCATCGCAATTTCTGAAGGTATCAGAGTTATGGATGGCAGATACGTATTCGAGTTATCAGACCACGTTGAGTTCGTCGATGCATTCGGTCACAAGCAGTTAGCTGGTTCTGCTAAGTTCCTCGCAAACAAGATTGGTGCTGAACTCGGCATCAAGACAAGAGCTATCGAACTTTCAACATTACAGAGATGTGCCGCTCACATGGCATCAAGAACAGATATCACGGAAGCTTACAATGTTGGTGGAGCTGCTGTAAAAGCTGCATTTGACGGAGAGTCAGGTAAGGTTGTAGTAATCAAGAGAATTTCTGATGACCCATACATGAGCATCACAGAGACTCACGATGTACACCAGATTGCTAATGTAGAGAAGAAGGTTCCACTTGAGTGGATTACAGAGGACGATTTCGTAACTGACGATCTCATCCACTACATCAGACCACTCATCCAGGCTGAGCTTTCACCAATCATGATCAACGGACTTCCAAGACACCTCAATTGCGATCTTAGATAATATGTTTAGATTATGGTGTAAAATATTTGACTCAGGCAAGCATCTGGTAAAGGACATAACTATTGAGGATGACTCAGACCTTAACAGGACTAAAAAAATCTTCAACGCTATCAGTAAAGCCTGCATTGAGTTTGATTTAAGTGAGCCAATATGGCTTGATTCAAATGTACGCACCTTCCAGAGATATTCAAAGGTAAGATTTAACCAGGACAACTTTCTTGATTCTATCGATTTTGACTACATGGAAGTTGATGTAATTGAAGAAGATTAAAAATAGCCCTTTATGCCTTGCATCAGTGATAGATATCACACTTGCATTGACATAGAGGGCTTAATTTTTTTAATAAAGAGCCTAATTCAAGACTCAATCCTGCATTGTCTTTTCGTAAATCTTTTTCAAACCAAACTTATAAACCAAAAGGACAGCTCCTACAGCTCCTATTGTACCTTGTGCTAATTCATAAGGAATCTTCATAATTGCATAGGCAAATGTAGAGTAGACGAAAGTTTTTCCAAGGAAATAACCCACATTGGTGATTACAATTCCCAGGACAAGGCCCAAGAAAGTGGCCAGCTTAGGATGCTTCTTTAAAACATTATGGCTACAGTAAGAAGCCACAAAAGCTTGAAAGCCATGAACAAAGAGCGAAACAAACATAGGCGCTGGATAAAAGATTAAGTCTCCAAGGAAAGCACCAACTCCTCCGGCAATCATAGCGCTTGTCGGATCCAGCAAAAGTGCCGCTGTAAAAATAATTATGTCACACAGATAAAGATGACCACCAGGTACAGGCACACCGAAAGAACTGAGTGCTATATTCATACACATAAAAAGGCCTACCATACATATCTTCTTTGTCGACCATTTCTGATAAGTCATATTCTTAACTCCTGTTTGGATATATTTAGCATCTCTCATATAAAAATCTCCTCAAAAAAAAATACGCAATTGCTATGTTCTGTATTATAATGAGTATGTTGGCATTAAATAATTATCAATTTTGAATTATTTTATATAACCAGAAGGAGTTTATATGATAAAAGAAAAAAAGAAACCTGCCTATCTGACTATCTATCAAGATTTACGCAATTCAATAATAAACAAAATGTATAGCTATGGCCAAAAGTTGCCCTCAAAGCGCACTCTTGCAGATGAAACTGCAAGCAGCGTTATCACTGTAGAACACGCCTATTCCCTGCTAGAAGAGGAAGGTTTCATAGAAGCCAGAGAGCGTTCAGGCTACTATGTAATCTACAATGAGAGCGAAAATATTAATTCAGATTTTGACTATAAAAGAGACAAGTTATCAAAAGACGAGTCCGTCCAGTCTCTGACCACCGCAGATCCAATCCCTAATACAGCTTCGTCTCTTAGCGACTCGGATTTGTCAAAACTCTTCCCTTACTCCTCTTATGCCAAAACTGTTCGCCGCGTTCTAGCTGATTATGAGGATCTTCTTTTGAGCAAATCACCTAATAACGGGCTAGCTCTCTTAAGAGAGGCTATATCAACCTATTTAGGAAGAGTTAGAGGTATTGATGTATCAAGTCAGCAAATAATAATCAGCTCAGGAGCCGAAGCTCTCTATGGTCTTATAGCCCAATATCTTGGCAAAGATCAGACAATGGCCCTAGAGGACCCTTCTTACGAGCAGATAAGAAAAGTTTACAAGTCCCACGGACTCAAGCTTGAATACTTATCTATGGGAAAGGATGGCATCAAAAGCCAGGCCCTCAACTCAAGTATAGCCTGTGCCCTTCATGTAACTCCCGTAAATTCTTACCCGAGTGGCATCACTGCCCCAGCCAGCAAAAGATATGAATATATAGCTTGGGCTCATAAAAGAGGCAGTTTAATCATTGAAGATGACTTCGACTCTGAGTTCTCATCTCCAACAAGAGTCCTAAATACCTTATTTTCACTAGATCCAAACAATTCAGTTTTTTACATAAATACTTTTTCAAGAACCATAGCCCCCTCAACCAGGGTTGGTTATATGATAATTCCTAAGAATCTATGTCAGGATTTCAACCAAAGACTGGGCTTTTATTCTTGCTCAGTGCCAGTGTTTGATCAGTTAATCATTGCTGAATTCATAAGAAATGGCGACTTTGAACGCCATATAAACAAGGTCAGAAGACACATAAAGGCTGCAGAAAGTTAACCCTTCTGCAGCCTTCTTTTAATTATATTATGATCATTTCAAAGTCTTAAATTAAAGTCTCTTTCTAAGCTCTTCACCCTCTGCCTCAAAGCCAGGCTTACCTAAGAGAGCAAACATGTTGTGCTTGTAGCTCTCAACTCCCGGCTGGTTAAATGGATTTACTCCAAGCATATAACCTGAAAGGCCACAGGCAAATTCGAAGAAATAGAAAAGCTCACCCAAGAAGAATGGTGTCTGCTCTGGAATCTCAACCTTTAAGTTTGGTGTCATTCCATCTGTATGAGCAAGAATTGTACCATTCATAGCGCACTTATTAACAAAGTCAACTGTCTTTCCAGCGAGGTAGTTAAGACCATCAAGATCTTCTGCCTCTTCCTCAATAAAGAGCTCACTTGAAGACTTCTGCACATCAAGAACTGTCTCAAACATAATTCTTGATCCATCCTGAATAAACTGTCCCATTGAGTGAAGATCTGTTGTGAGATCTACACTGGCTGGGAATAAGCCCTTGTTATCTTTACCTTCTGATTCACCCATAAGCTGTTTCCACCACTCAGATGTGTAGTGAAGACTTGGCTCGTAATTACAAAGAATTTCAACGCTCTTGCCCTTGCGAAGCATAATATTTCTCAAGGCAGCATACTGCATTGAATCATTATTATCAAAATCATTATTTATGCATTTCTCTCTTGCACTAGCTGCGCCCTTCATAAGCTCGTCTATATCAACGCCGCTTGCCGCAATAGCCAAAAGACCTACTGCTGTAAGAACTGAGAATCTGCCGCCTACATCATCAGGAACTACAAACTCTTCATAGCCCTCTGCATCAGCCAGCTTCTTTAAAGCTCCCTTAGCCTTATCAGTTGTTGCATATATTCTCTTGGCAGCTTCCTCCTTGCCATACTTCTCCTCAAGTTTCTTCTTGAAAACTCTAAAAGCTATAGATGGCTCTGTTGTTGTGCCTGACTTAGAGATAATATTTACCGAAAAATCACGGTCACCGATAACATCCAAAAGTCCTGCAAGATAGCTAGAACTAATGCTGTTACCTGCAAAGTATATTTCTGGAGCCTTTCTTGCATCACTAGAAATATTGTTAAAGAAATTATGTCCTAGAAATTCTATTGCTGCTCTGGCACCAAGGTAGGAACCTCCGATTCCAATTACCACAAGAACCTGCGAATCATTCTTAATCTTTTCAGCTGCCTTCTTAATTCTTGCAAACTCATCCTTGTCATAATCTACTGGAAGATCAATCCATCCAAGGTAATCGTTTCCCGCCCCTTCTCTTGAAAGTAAAGTCTTTCTCGCACTTTCAACCATAGGCTTAATAGCATCAACTTCATGCTGATGTACATAACCTAATGCTCTTGAATAATCAAATTTCACCTGCGCCATTTTTTATGCCTCCAAAATTAAATTTAACTATAAGGCCCACTAGCCTTTATGACTAGTAGGCCTAAATTTGCTACAAAACCTTAAATTTTCAATCAGCCAAAATTTAAAAATCACTGGCATGATAACAAAAATCTTAATAGTACTTACCAGAACTCATTTGTGAAGTTAAAGCTGCTCCAAAAATTGCAATAAATATTACATAAATAATAGCAACGATAACAATTGAAATCAGCTGATATCTTGCAAAGTTCTTAAGATTCTTTGTTGATGAACCACCAAAAGAGAACACTATGATAAGGATAATTCCCACGAGTGGGATGCTGAAAAGAAGGCTATATCCTAAGTAGCCCCATGGCGTGATAAGTTTCTCAGGCTCAACTGGCTGCTGATATGCAGGCTGCTGGTATACTGGCTGCTGGTATACTGGCTGCTGGTACTGATTAGGTGCCTGATTGAACTGTGGCTCCTGTACTGGTGTCTGATTGAACTGTGGCTCCTGCACTGGTGCCTGCTCCTGCTCAAGCGGATTTGGTCTGCTCTGAGCTGGAAGTGGATTTCCGCAGATTGAACAAAAGCTTAATCCATCTGGATTCTCTGCTCCACAATTTGGACATTTCATGTTAAAATTCCTCCCTATAGGTTTATTTTATATAAACAGCATATCTTGATATAGCTGCATATATCCCCAATAAATCACATAACTACTTATTATTTTTCAAATCGACTCTACAAGCTTCTTTATCACCTGAACTGAATTAGCAATTGCCTTCTTCTCAAATGTTGGATAATCCATTGTCGCAGAATCGTCAGCCTTATCGGATATTGATCTTAAAATCACAAATGGCACCTTGTTCACATAGGCTGCCTGTGCGATTGCCGCACCCTCCATCTCAGTGCAGTAGCCATCAAAATTGCCAACAATTTTTTCCTTTACGCTCTTGTCTGATATGAACTGATCTCCTGAAACAATTCTTCCCACATGAGCCTTAGAGTCTGATACAGCATCCTGACAAGCTTTTTTTGCCAGTTCTACCAGCTTCGAATCAGCTTTAAAAGCAAGTGTATCCATTCTAGGAATCTGGCCTAATTCATAGCCAAAACCTCTTGCGTCAACATCATGGTGTAGACACTCACTCGAAATAACAATATCAGCTATATCAATCTCACTCTTTAAAGAACCTGCAATACCTGTATTTATGCAATAGTCGATAGCAAAATCATCTACAAGAATCTGAGTGCAGATAGCTGCATTGACCTTGCCTATGCCAGATCTAACTACAACAAGATCCTTACCCATGAGCTTACCGGAGTTAAACTTCATTCCCGCCTTTTCTTCAACCTTCTCGACAGTCATAGCCTCAACAATCTGCTCAACCTCTTCGTCCATGGCTCCAATAATTCCGATCATAAAGTCCTCCACAATTTCACAATTTATAAATATTTTACCACATCATCATGCAAATGTGCTATACTTCATTCAATTATTTAGCCCTAATATTTTTATATTATTAAGCTCTATAAAATATTTTTTTAGCTTTTGGAGGAAATATGGAATACAGACCAAAAGGCGTGTGTACTCGCAATATCACCTTCGATGTAGTCGAAGGCAAAGTATGCAATGTTAAATTCACAGATGGCTGTGCTGGTAATACACAAGGCGTAGCCCGACTCATTGAGGGAATGGATATAGATGATGCAATCTCTAGACTGTCAGGCATCAAATGCGGCTACAAGTCTACATCATGCCCAGACCAGCTCGCAAAGGCACTTATACAATATAAGGAAGAAGAGGCAAGCAAATAAATCATGAAGAAAATCATTATGACAGGCGGCGGAACCGCTGGACATGTAACACCAAACATAGCTCTCATGCCTTCGCTCAAGGAAGCCGGATATGAAATAAGCTATATAGGTTCTAAGAATGGAATTGAAAAGAAGCTTATTGAGGACTTAAAAGTCCCTTACTATGGCATCTCATCTGGAAAGCTCAGACGTTATGCCAGTTTCAAAAACTTCACCGACATATTCCGTGTTTTAGGCGGTTTCTTCCAGTCGCTCAGACTTGTTCGCAAGTTAAAGCCAGACATAGTATTTTCAAAAGGTGGTTTTGTATCAGTACCAGTGGTACTTGCAGCCAGCCTAAAAAAAGTGCCAGTTATCATCCACGAATCAGATATGACTCCAGGTCTCGCCAACAAAATTGCCTTTCGCGGTGCAAGCAAGATTTGCTGTAATTTTGAGGAGACGCTCAAGTATCTTCCATCAGACAAATCAAAACTTACAGGCTCTCCAATAAGGCAGGAGCTCTTAAACGGCGATGCAAAAAAAGGCCTCGAGCTCTGCGCTTTCAAAGATAACAAGCCTGTAATCCTTGTAGTTGGCGGCAGCACTGGTGCCCTCAAGGTAAATGTAGCTGTCAGATCTATCCTTCCTGAGCTATTAAAGAACTACAATGTGGTTCATCTTACCGGCAAGGGTAAGTCCGATTCAGCATTTGACGGACGCGAAGGCTACAAGCAGTTTGAATATATCAACAAAGAGATGGCAGATCTTTTCGCCCTCGCAGATATAGTTATATCAAGAGCCGGGGCCAATGCTATTTGCGAGCTTCTCGCTCTCAGAAAGCCAAACATTCTCATTCCACTCTCAGCTGCTGCAAGCAGAGGAGATCAGATTCTCAATGCAAATTCTTTCAAGGCACACGGTTACTCAATTGTACTTGATGAGGATCAGATGAGTGCCGAATCCCTCTTAGCTTCAGTCAATGAGCTTAGCGTCAACAAGGAAGCCTACATAGAGAAAATGAGTCAGAGCGCCCAGAGCAACGCAATCGAGACCATCATGAACTTGATAAAGGAAAATTCTAAGTAATATATAGGTTTTTTCAATATTAATCCCCGCCCTAAAAGGCGGGGATTCTTGTTTTCCGCTTTTTTAACCCTAAATGAAATAAAAAAAAACGATACATAGGTCCTCTTGCACTAAGCTGTGACAAGTCACTTAGCTAGCCCAAAGACCTATATATCGTTTTATATCTTCTTATTTCAAAAATCCATCCAAATGTCAAATCAACTAAAAGCACCAATTCAGGTTAAATAGCCAATTTGCAAAGTCAAATCACAAATAGATTTAATTACTTGAAATATCTGTTGTAAAGACCCTGGAATGCCTTACCATGTCTAGCCTCATCACGAGCCATCTCATGAACTGTATCATGGATAGCATCAAGGTTAGCAGCCTTAGCTCTCTTAGCAAGATCTGTCTTACCAGCTGTAGCTCCGTTCTCAGCCTCAATTCTCATCTCGAGGTTCTTCTTTGTTGAGTCTGTAACAACCTCACCTAAAAGCTCTGCAAACTTTGCAGCGTGCTCTGCCTCTTCAAAAGCAGCCTTCTCATAGTAAAGACCTACTTCTGGGTAACCCTCTCTGAAAGCTACTCTTGACATAGCAAGGTACATACCAACTTCTGAACACTCACCATTGAAGTTAGCTCTGAGATCAGCGATAATATCCTCGCTAACGCCCTGTGCAACACCTACAACGTGCTCAGCAGCCCATGTAAGGCCCTCTTCCTGCTTTGTGAACTTACTAGCTGGAACTCCACACTGTGGACACTTCTCTGGAGCTGCATCTCCTTCATATACATAACCGCATACCTGACAGACAAATTTCATCTTAAATCACCTATACCTTTCATAATTTCAAATCAAAAATAACCATTGGTTTTAAAAATATACTCAAAACCAATCATAACTATATTCTATGCTATATAAGGTCTAGTGTCAATAAAACCATTTTTCAATTAGATAAACATAATTTAATACTTATAAACTTATTTTTTTTATTCTACTTTTGATCTCAAAGCCACCTAAAAAACTAAACTCAAAAAGGAAATGCCTTATTTTCAGCATCCGACTTAGCTCTCACATTTGAAAAAACTAAGTGAATATGGCTCCAAATCACTGCCGCCACCAAAGTCATGGACACGTCCACTTATAAGTTCAAGAGCTCTGCCACAGTTGGCATTAAAATCAACATGGTAAGGGTTTGAATCAGCATTGATAGCGACAATGATTCTCTCATCCTCGAAGGCGCGCTCAAATATGACCTGTTTAGGAGCGACTAAAAGTTGCCTGTAAGAGCCATAAATCAAGGCTTTGCTCTCCCTGTGTATCATAGCCAGCTTTGCAATAACATCAGTCAGCTCATTCCACTCAGGCTCCTTAACTTCAGGTCTCAAAGCATAATCCCCCTCTTCCTTACAGCCCTGAATTCCCCACTCACTGCCATAATACACAGCAGGAACTCCTGGCATTCCAAAGATAAGTCCATAAGCAAGCTTAGTCTGCTCCTTATCTGCAAGTATGCTTGCAATCCTTGTCACATCGTGATTGTCGACAAAACTAAGGAGATGACTTCCCTTGTAGAGACACCACTCCTCATTGCCAAACTGCCTATTTAGACTGTAGGCTATCTCAAACATATTGGAAGAATTAAGGCTGGAGTGAATTCCCTTGTAGCACTCATAATTAGTCACAGAATATGTGCCATCAGGCCCCATAATCTGCCTATAATCGCCTCCAAGCATCTCTCCCACCAGGGCAAATCCATCCTTTTTAGAATCAACAAAAGCCCTCAGTTGTCTTAAGAAGTCTCTATCCAGGCAGTAGGCCACATCTAGTCGAAGGCCGTCAATATCATATTTTTCAACCCACTCAGCAATTGAGTCAAATATATATTGCTTAACTTCATCATTGCGCAAATTAAGCTTAACAAGCTCATTGCAGCCCTCCCATGCCTCATACCAGAAACCATCATTGTAGTTGGTATTGCCCTCATAGGATATGTTAAACCAGCCATTGTACTTGCTTTCCCACTTTTTCTCCCTCACATCGGCAAATGCGAAGAAGCCTCTTCCAACATGGTTGAAAACGCCATCCAACATAACCTTAAGTCCCAGCTCATGTGCAGCTTTGCATAAGGATTCAAAATCAGCATTTGTGCCTATTCTGTGGTCTATGCGCCTCATATCTCTCGTGTCATAGCCATGGGCATCACTCTCAAAGAGCGGATTAAAGAGAATGCAGTCAGCTCCTAGCCTCTTGATGTGGTCAAGATATGGTATAAGACTGTCCAGTCTCCTCTCTCCTATATGCTTATCAAGCTCCTCATCAGGACTAGCCGGGGCCAATTCATTGGCCCTAGGGGCTCCCAACATACCAAGAGGGTATATCTGATAAATGACTGCCTTGTCAAACCCCGAATAATCCATACTGCCACCTCCAATAAATCAAAATACAATAGCTCTAAATACAATAAGTCTAAATACAATAGCTCTAATACTATTAGATCAGCAAAAGACACCCTTATGAAAAACTAGCTCAAGGACATACCTTGAGCTAGTTTAAAAATCTGCATATTTATAGCCTTAAAGCTCTACATGCACCTTTTCAAGCTTCCAAATATCATCAACATACTCCTGAATAGTTCTATCTGATGAGAACTTTCCTGAATTTGCTATATTGATAAGTGCTGACTTAGTCCATGCTTCCTTGTCCTTGAATCTATCATTAATTCTAGCCTGAGCATCTACATATGACTTAAAATCCTTAAGTACAAAATATGTATCAGCTCTACTACCGTTAACGCTGTTAAGGAGTGAATCATAGATATCTCTAAAGAGGTTCATATCTCCATCAGAATATGTTCCATTGATGAGCTCCATAAGTACCTCACGAATCTCTGAATCATTGTTGAAGAGCTCCATAGGATCATAGCCGCCCTCGTTCTCGTAACGAATAACCTCATCACTAGAGAGACCGAAAATCTCAGCATTGTCCTCGCCTGCTTCATTGACGATCTCAATGTTGGCTCCATCCATAGTACCGAGAGTAAGAGCTCCATTCATCATGAACTTCATATTACTTGTACCAGAAGCCTCCTTTGATGCTGTTGAAATCTGTTCGCTGACATCTGCTGCCGCAAAGATAATCTCAGCATTGGACACTCTGTAATTCTCTATAAATACAACCTTGATCTTATTCTTAATTGATGCATCATTGTTAATGACATTTGCAACATTGTTGATAAGCTTAATTATCTTCTTAGCATTGCTATATCCAGCTGCTGCCTTAGCACCAAAGATAAATGTTCTTGGAACCATGTCAAAGCTTGGATCTTTCTTGAGCTTATCATAGAGATACATGATGTGGAGTACATTTAAGAGCTGTCTCTTATACTCGTGAAGTCTCTTAACCTGAACATCAAAAATTGAATCTGGATCAATATCTATTCCATTGTGCTCCTTGACATACTCAGCTAAGCGAAGCTTGTTCTTTCTCTTAATCTGGTCAAGCTCTAGCTGAACCTTCTTGTCATCAGCAAAAACTTCAAGCTTCTTCAGCTGTGAAAGATCTGTAATCCAAGAATCGCCAATCTTGTCTGTGATCCAATCTGCAAGAAGTGGATTTCCATGAAGAAGGAATCTTCTCTGAGTCACACCATTAGTCTTATTGTTAAACTTCTCTGGCATCATCTCATAGAAATCACGAAGTTCCTGCTTCTTTAAAATCTCTGTGTGTAATGCAGCTACACCGTTAACTGAATAGCCAGCACAGATAGCAAGATTTGCCATCTTAACCTGTCCATCATAGATAATAGCCATATTTCTGATTTTTTCCTGATCTCCAGGATATACTTCCTTGATTTTCTCTACAAATCTGCGGTTAATTTCCTCTACAATCTGATAAACTCTTGGAAGAAGTCTTGAGAAGAGCTCAATAGGCCATTTTTCAAGAGCTTCAGCCATGATTGTATGATTGGTATAAGCAACTGTCTTAGTTGTCACATCCCAAGCTTCATCCCACTCAAGGCCTTCCTCATCCATAAGGATTCGCATAAGCTCTGCTACTGCAACTGTAGGATGAGTATCATTGAGCTGGAAGGTTACTTTTTCATAGAACTTTTTGATATCATCATGCATACTCTTATATCTTGCTACAACTCTCTGAATTGAAGCAGATACAAAGAAATACTGCTGCTTTAATCTAAGCTCTTTACCAGCATAGTGATTGTCGTTAGGATAGAGAACTTCTACAATATTCTTTGCGAGATTCTCTTCCTCTACAGCCTTCTGGTAATCGCCCTTGTCAAACTGACTTAAATTAAATGTCTCTACTGGCTCTGCATCCCAGATTCGAAGGGTATTTACAGTATTGTTGCCGTAGCCAATTACAGGTACATCGTAAGGGATTGCTGTGACAGCACGATAATCCTCATGTACAAAGACATCTCTTCCTGTTGTCTCATCCTTATAGGCTCTTACATATCCTCCAAACTTTACGACAGTAGGATACTCAGCTCTCTTAACCTCAAAAGGATTGCCATTCTTTAACCACTCATCAGGCAACTCGAGCTGATAACCATCCTTAATCTTCTGTTTGAACATTCCATACTTATAACGAATGCCACAGCCATATGCTGGATATTCAAGTGTTGCAAGTGAATCAAGGAAACAAGCCGCAAGTCTTCCAAGTCCACCATTTCCAAGTGCTGCATCTGGCTCCTGATCCTCAACCTGATTAATATCTATACCAAGCTCATCAAGAACTTCAGCTGCTTTTTTGTAAGCGCCAAGATTTATAAGATTATTGCCAAGAGCACGTCCCATAAGGAATTCCATAGACATATAGTAAACTATCTTAGGATCTTCCTCCTTATATGCCTTCTGTGTAGCAATCCAGCGATCCATAATAAAATCTTTCACAGCATAGGCTACAGCCTGAAATTTCTGCTGATCATCCGCCTCACATAACCTCTTTCTAAAAAGCATCTTACAATTATCCTGTATGTTTTTCTTAAATGCTGCTTTTTCAAACTCTTTAGCTGCCATCGTGTCCTCCTCATTTTTCGTTCTTCGAACCCCTCTATAATCTTACCTGTTCCCTAGCTCTGTCTAGCTTATTATAAACTGAGATTAGTGTCACATGAGATTAGCCTAAAATCTCATATGCTCGAAACTGCTCAAGATTTGTTCAAAAAACTTCATTTATGCTCTTTATTATACTTTATTTTACTTATAATCGCAATTCTTAATTAGTCTACTTGTGCTGAATTTTCTTGTGTTCAGTGCAAAGATTTTCGTATAGTTTGTAAAAATTCCAATGTGCATTAACTGCTGTATAGACTGCCTTCAAATCATCTGAAGTAAATCCACAATTCCTCATGCTAGCAAGACAAATCTCCTGCTCGAAATCAGACAGTCCCACCAGGACAAAGAGATGGCCCATGGGCTTTTTTATCACTGTGCTTTCAGTCCCTTTAGCAGCTGGAGTTTTAAGCCCCGCACCTTCAGCCCATAGAGCTTCAGCCTTGCTTTCTGCCTTAGTTTCCACCTTGCTTCCTGCCTTAGTTTCAGCTTTTTTGCTTATCTCTTCGACTACTCTTTTTAATTTTTTCTCATAATCCTCTCTGACTAACCTATTAAGGATTATCCCCTTT
This sequence comes from uncultured Lachnospiraceae bacterium, assembly GCA_947164605.1. Classification (GTDB taxonomy): domain Bacteria; phylum Bacillota; class Clostridia; order Lachnospirales; family Lachnospiraceae; genus CAMUXE01. Next base: position 150,832 of record CAMUXE010000003.1, read on the forward strand.
TTCTCTAAGTCGCTTTTAAGCTGACTAAGCCTTGTCATATCTATAAAATTCTCAAATCCACATGCCATTATCATTTTTTCTGCCATAAAGCCACATTCCTCCAAAGCATTTATGCTAAGCCTCAGCCAAAAGGCCTTATATTATATACTAGCTCCGCTGTAATTATGCTAAATTCAAATTTAGCTTCGCTGTATTTATGCTTATATTAAATTTAAGTTCGCTTATTTTATTATAAGGCATTAGCAAAAATAATGCATAAAAAAAGACTGTGAGAGGAAATTTTCATAAGCTCCAAAACATAGACTTTGGGTCTAATGTTTGATTATGAGCTATAGCTTCCTCTACACAGTCTTTTAAGCTGTTTATTTAATTTTATGCCTTAAATATCATGAGTAATCTAGGCACTTCCATATTTCGACTAATTTTAGCCCTTAATTACTGCTTTTCAACACCAAGCTTTACGCTCTCGCCGTTGATATCCCACTCCTTGGCAAAGCCTAAAGCCTGACCAAGTACAATCTCATCAGAGAGAACAACGCCACTGATCTGAGCCTCATTCTTCTTCATAACATCGCCCAACTTATCATTGCCTTCAACGTAAACCTTGATTCTATCCATAACTTCGAAACCAGCATCTTTTCTCATAGTCTGAATCTTACTGATAAGCTCTCTTACGAAGCCTTCCTCTATAAGTTCAGGTGTGAGGTTTGTATCCATAACTACTGTGATACCCTTGTCTGAGCTTGCTACGAAGCCTTCCTGCTGAGTCATCTCTATAAGAAGATCAGCCTTCTCAAGCTGCGCCTCAGTGCCATTGATAGAAAGTGTGATATAGCCGATCTTGTTGAGATCATCCATAGCCTTGTTGCCATCTATTTCAGCAAGCTGCTTCTTGATCTCGCCAAGGAACTTACCAAACTTAGGTCCGAGTGTCTTGAGCTGTGGTTTAAATGAGTAAGAAGTAAAGTCTCTTACATCATCCTTGTACTCTACAGCCTTAACATTGAGCTCATCTCTGATGATATCTGTGAAGAAGTCATCAAGAGCAAATGGAGCCTTTAAGTATAACTTGCTGATTGGCTGTCTATTCTTGATATTAGTAGCATTACGACATGCTCTACCGATAACTACAGCTGCAAGAACATTTTCCATGTCCTCCTCAAGCTTAGTATCAATCCAATCCTCGTGAGCAAGAGGGAAGTCGCAGAGGTGAATACTCTCTGGTGCAGTCTTATCAACGCTTCTCACAAGATTCTGATAGATGCTCTCTGTCATGAATGGAATCATAGGTGCTGCGCACTTGCTGAGCTCAACAAGAACAGTATAGAGAGTCATATAAGCATTGATCTTATCCTGCTCCATGCCCTTAGCCCAGAATCTCTCACGGCAACGTCTTACATACCAGTTAGAAACCTCATCTACAAAGTCATCAAGGATACGTGCTGTCTCTGTGATTCTGTAGTTATCAAGATTATTGTCAACAGTCTTGATTACTGTCTGAAGCTTAGAGAGAACCCAACGGTCCATTACTGGAAGCTTAGAGTAGTCAAGTGTGTACTTTGTAGGATCAAAGTTATCAATATTAGCATAGAGAATGAAGAATGAGTATGTATTCCAAAGTGTTCCAAGGAACTTTCTCTGTCCTTCTGTTACAGCTTTCTCATGGAATCTGTTAGGAAGCCATGGAGCTGAGTTCTCATAGAAATACCAACGAATAGCATCTGCGCCAAACTGGCCAAGTGCTTCCATAGGATCAACAGCATTACCCTTACTCTTACTCATCTTCTGACCATTCTCATCCTGAACATGGCCGAGAACGATAACATTCTCAAAAGGAGCCTTGTTGAAGAGAAGAGTAGAGATAGCCATAAGTGAATAGAACCAACCTCTAGTCTGGTCTACAGCCTCAGAGATAAACTGAGCTGGGAACTGCTTTTCAAAGAGGTCCTTATTCTCAAATGGATAGTGATGCTGAGCAAATGGCATAGAGCCTGAATCGAACCAGCAGTCAATAACTTCTGGAACTCTGTGCATTGGCTTGCCACAGTGAGGACACTTGATTGTAATCTTGTCTACATATGGCTTGTGAAGCTCAATATCATCTGGCACATTATCGCCCTTTTCCTTGAGCTCTTCAATGCTACCGATTGCATCCATATGTCCACAATCATCACACTGCCAAATATTAAGAGGAGTACCCCAATAACGGTTACGGCTGATTCCCCAATCCTGTACATTCTCGAGCCAAGCACCGAAACGACCTGTTCCGATTGTCTCAGGAATCCAGTTAACAGTCTTATTGTTAGCTACAAGATCATCCTTAACCTCAGTCATCTTTACAAACCAAGACTCTCTAGCGTAGTAGATAAGTGGTGTGTCACATCTCCAACAGTGTGGATAGTCATGCTCAACCTTAGGAGCTGCAAAGAGAATTTCTCTCTCTCTTAAATCCTTTAATACCTCTGGATCACATGAAACTGCACCAGCTTCAACTTCCTTGTCAGTTGGCTTACAACGCATACCAGCGAACTTGCCAGACTCTGGCTTCATTCTACCTTCTGAGTCTACCATCTGTACGAAAGGAGCATCATACTTTCTACCAACTCTGGCATCATCCTCACCAAATGCTGGTGCTATATGTACGATACCTGTACCATCTGTCATAGTAACGTAGTTGTCACAGTAGATGAAAAAGGCCTTTTTGTGCTGTTTCTCAGCAGCCTGTGCCGCACAATCATAGAGTGGCTCGTACTCACGATACTCTAAATCCTTACCATTGTAAGTTTCAAGAATTTCGTATGCTTTTCCATCAGCATTGGCCTCAAACTTAGCATTGCCCTGGCCGTCCTTCTCGTTGAGAAGTCCACCAACAACAGTGTCAAGAAGAGCACTTGCAAGATAGTATGTAAATCCGTCAACAGCCTTAACCTTTACGTATTCCTCATCTGGATTTACGCAAAGACCAATATTTGAAGGAAGTGTCCATGGAGTTGTTGTCCATGCAAGGAAATATGCATCCTCGCCCTTAGCCTTAAATCTAACAACAGCTGTGCGGTCCTTAAGTGTCTTATAACCCTGAGCAACCTCGTGGCTTGAGAGAGGTGTACCACATCTTGGGCAGTAAGGAACAACCTTAAATCCCTTGTAGAGAAGTCCCTTGTCCCAAATATTCTTTAAAGCCCACCACTCAGACTCGATAAAATTATTGTCGTAAGTAACATATGGATCATCCATATCAGCCCAGAAACCAACAGTAGTAGAGAAATCCTCCCACATACCCTTGTACTTCCAAACACTTTCCTTACACTTTTTGATGAATGGCTCAACACCATACTCCTCAATCTGCTCCTTGCCATCAAGGCCTAAAAGTTTCTCAACTTCAAGCTCAACTGGAAGTCCGTGTGTATCCCAACCAGCCTTTCTAGGCACCATGTAGCCCTTCATTGTGCGGTATCTAGGAATCATATCCTTGATAACTCTTGTGAGAACGTGGCCAATGTGTGGCTTGCCGTTAGCTGTTGGAGGACCATCATAGAATGTGTATGTCTCTCCTTCTTTTCTGTTCTCCATACTCTTTCTAAAGGTGTCATTTTCCTTCCAGAATTCAGCGATCTTTTTCTCTCTATCGATGAAATTCAACTCAGATGAGACTTTCTCGTAAACCATGTCTGTTCAACAATCCTTTCTAAAAATAAAATAAAAATAACCCATGCCGTAATTTACGACATGGGTTTTATAAACCTACTCGATATTACGACATACCAACATATGCGTCCCCTATAACGGAAGGATCCCGGCTTAATCTAATTCGTCAACAGCAAATATGCTCATAGCTAAATTCGCCTTTAGGTTTCAACTAAGCTGCTTGGAAGTGATTTTCACAGATTCCCTACTCGCATCGGCTCTCACCATCCCGACTCGCTTTGGCTTTTGTCTAATCTGCTACTGTCTTCGTCATTGCATTTAAGGTGTTCACTAGATGTAACAAAAGAGAACACATGGCATATGTTATATGTTTCTTGAGCCTTTGTCAAGCCCTCAATATCTTATTAGAACTAAAGAAAGGCAATTTCACATCTTGCTATGCCTTATTTTTCAAGTTTCTTTAAGAAGGTCCTTGTTCTGTCATTCTTAGGGTTGTCTATAACTTCCTCAGGACTTCCCTTCTCTATTACAAGACCTCCATCCATAAAGTAAACCTCATCAGCCACACTTCTCGCAAAGTCAATCTCATGAGTGACAATAACCATTGTCATCTTTTGACTTGCAAGTTCCTTTAAGAGCCTTAGTATACCTGCTGTTATCTCAGGGTCCAAGGCTGACGTTGGTTCATCAAAAAAGATAATCTCTGGTTTCATAGCCAAAGCTCTTGCAATTGCTACTCTCTGTTGCTGTCCACCGGATAACTGAGATGGATATGCATCAAGCTTTTCCGACAAGCCTACCTTAGCTAGAAGTTCCTCCGCTTCCCTAGTAACTTCCTTCTTATTTCTTCTCAAGACGCTTACAGGCGCATCCACTACATTTTTCAAAACACTATAGTGAGGAAAAAGGTTAAAGTTCTGAAAAACTAGAGAGAACTTCTTTTTCACCTCTCTTAAGTCTTTTTTAGACACGTAACTCGCCTTGCCATCTTTGCTCTGACAAACCGTCATATCTGAATAAGCCATATCACCATCATCAAGAGTCTCCAAGAGGGTCATACACCTTAAAAGAGTTGATTTGCCTGAACCCGATGGTCCAAGAATAGCCACAACCTTTCCCTTTTCAACCTCAAAATTTATATCCTTTAGGACTTCAAGCTCTCCAAAGCTTTTCTTTAAGCCCCTACACTCTAATACGTTCATTAAAAATCCTTTCAGCTTCTATCCAGCTTAATCATAGTACTTCAAAGCATTTTCCACCTTGCTCATTCTCCAGGCAACAAGCGCATTGAAGACGTAATAGAATATACCAGCAATGAAAAGTGGGAAGATACTTGCATCTGCCGCCGAAACCTGCTTAGCCAGCGTAAAGACTTCCGTATATGCCAAGGCAAATGCTAAGGAGGTATCTTTTACAAGGGTTATAATCTCATTAGTCACTGGAGGTAAGACTCTCTTAACCATCTGAGGGAAGATAATCTTCCAGGTCTTTTGAACTTGGGAGTAGCCAAGCACCTGGGCTGCCTCTGTCTGTCCCTGTGGAATACCCTCGACACCTGCACGGAATATCTCCGCAAAGTAAGCTGCATAATTAAGCGAAAAGCCTATAATTACCGCATAAAACCTAAATGAGGTGCTAACATTGATTCCAAGTATGTAATAAGGGCCGAAGAAAACAACCAAAAGCTGCAACATAAGAGGCGTTCCTCTCATGATTGATATATAGATTCTTGCAAGTAATGATAAAATCGTAATATTGCAAGCTCTGATTCTCATAAGCAAGAATCCAAGGGGAAGTGAAAAGGTAAGTGTGAGCAGAAAGATCTTAATTGTAGCAAGCATACCAGATAAGAGCTGACCTGCAATATCTATAGCTCTACTAATAAGGCCTGTACTTATATCCTCACGGTCATCCTGCAGATAAGCCTCATCTGTCCCAAGCTGTCCCAAGCACACTGATTCCTCAAGGCTCCACTTCTTTGCTATTTGGTCAAATGTACCATCGGCAAGCATATCATCTAAAGATTTCTGAACTGCATCTCTAAGGTCAACATTGCCCTTTTTAAAGCCAATGCCATACTGCTCAGATGAAATCCTCTGTTCAAGGATTCTATACTCAGCACCCTTCTTAGCACGTGTCTTTACCTCATATGAAGCAACACCAGTATCCATGCAGATTGCATCAACAGATCCAGATTCTAGGTTCAAAAAAGCCGAATTATAATCCCCCACCTGGGTAAGCTCCTTCATAGAATGAGCCAGGTTTAAATTTTCTTCACTTGCATCCTCAGCAGTAAATGCTGACAAGGCCGAAGAATCCGCCTGTACAGCCACAATCTTATTAACGAGATCTTCGGGTGCTTTTATATCTGAACTATTCTTTACAACAACAACCTGCGAGTTATCAACATAAGCCTTAGACCAAGTGTAATCCGCCTGTCTGCCATTAATTGTAAAGCCACTCCAAATACAGTCTATGGCACCAGTTGACAGTTCAAGATCCTTTGAGTTCCATTCAATTGGCTGTTTTACAAGCTCCCAACCATTTCTTTTGGCAACTTCAGCCGCAAGGTCTAAATCAAAGCCAACATATTCGCCGCTTCCATTATCATATCCGTAAGGTGGAAATTCAGCATCAAATCCAATCGTAAATTTTGTCCTGTTCTTCTGCGAAGAGCCTTTATTAGCACAAGCTGTAGCTGAAAGCCCAATCCCTGCCAAGAGGGCGCAACAAAGCAGTGTCATTATCAATTTTTTAAACACATTTTTCTTATTCACAGATTCAATCCTTTCTATTCGGACTTAAAATAACTTATCCAGGAAAGTATTGTACTTTATTTAGATTAATAAGTGAAGTATCGCAAGTAAGTCTTCCGAAAGATTTTACTTAAGTAAAATCGAAGCTAATAATAAATCACCTTGACTATAGTACATTTGATCTGTGACCTTTATTTGAGTGGTCTTTACTTAAGTGACCTCGCTTATAATATATTTGATTTATAGCGCTTATACTCACTATAAGTAGGAATCTGGCTCATCTTTCCATCATTATAAAGCACTGTCTGTTTTCTGCCATTAACCACGGCAATGATTGCCTTGTAAATCTTTGGGTTTCCCTCAATCAGTGCATCTTCAAATGCATCTACCTCTTTATTATTATGCTGATATTTCAATATTACGCTTCCATCTTTGCCATAAATTTTTGTCAGATTATAAGGATTTATCTCGATCAAAACAATATCAGAGGCCTTGAATATTTTCTTTTCGCCAAAGGCTCCTTTAAGTCTGTAATTATCGCCATCGTAAGTGATTATTTCCTTCTTCTCAAAAAATATGAGACCTATCAAAATAAGCAATAAAAGCAATAAGATGCCTTCAATATAATAAAATAAACTTCTGTATCCGCCTGATTCTGAAAATGGAATGTAAATTGCTATCATAAAAAATATGACCACGCCCATCATAAATCTCAAGCCTTTAATTTCAGCTCTTCCTGGTGTCATAATGTACTTTTCAATATTCATAATTCTCTCCCTCTAAATATTTTTTCTGAATAATTTCCTTCAAAAAAATTCTAAATAAAATTCAATTTAATTTGTGTCCATTTACTTGACTATTCTGCAAAAATCATTGAAGAGCTTCTTCCATTAACTTATCGGGATTGTAAAATAAAGTGTGTAAGTCTTCCAAAACCTTTTACTTATGACAACTTAACGATTATGATTTATGAAAGGACATTTATGGAAAGAATTACACTTATGGCCAAACGCGAAAAAACTCCACATGAAATTTTTGCTGAGAAGTTCGTCTCAGAACTGCAACCCAAAACTGTTGAAGATGTTAAAGAAGGACTTAAATCCATCTTCGGACCTATCTTTGAATCTATGCTAAAAGGCGAACTCGCTGCCCACCTGGGCTATGATTCTAATGACCACAATCCAAAAGCAACTACAAACCGCCGCAACGGCTCTAATAAAAAGACTTTAAAGTCCTCGCCATGTACGGTAAAGACATGAGTCAACGCGATATCTCTGATATCATCAACGATATTTATGGATTCCGCCTGTCTCCTCAACAGGTCTCTATCATTACTGATAGTGTTGTTGAAGAAATGACGAAGTGGCAGGAACGCGCACTCAAAAGAATGTACACCTTCATGTTTGTTGATTGCCTGTATGTCAGCATTCGTACTGACTATGAAACCAAAAAACATGCCGTTTACAGCATCGTTGCCTATGACTTAGACGGTCGTAAAGACATCTTAGGTCTTTGGATTGATGAAACTGAAAATAAGCATCAATGGCTTCAAATCTTCGACGAATTAAAGAAACGCGGTGTTGAGGACGTTGCATTTATCTCCATGGACGGATTACCTGGTTTGGAAGAAGGTGCTAAAACCATCTTTCCAAAAGCAGTAATTCAACGCTGCATCGTGCACCTTGTGCGCAACTCTATGAAGTACATTCCTTCAAAGGAGTACAAAGCCTTTACTGCGAATCTGAAGCTACTCTATCAGGCTCCTAACAAGAAGGTTGCTCTTCTTGAGTTTGAAAAGTTTAAAGACCGTTGGGTTGACTATCCTGGTGCTGTTAAAGTCTGGGAAAGCAACTGGAAGCATGTAGAACAACTCTACAACTACACTAATGCGATTCGCAAAGTGATGTACACCACAAACACGATTGAATCTATCAATTCCAGTTTTCGTAAGGTAACCAAAAAGGGAACCTTCCCTAACGAAACTGCTGTACTCAAAGTGCTTTATCTTCGCATTCTGGAGCTCTACGAAAAATGGCATGACGCATCATATCGCAACTGGGCCATCATTCGAAATCAGCTCATTCTCATCGATGACCTCGGAGAACGAATTCAGCATCTCGAACAATTCGAATAGTCAAAACTCATAGGTTTTGACCTTTGTTCCTTGACAACCGATTGATGGGGCTTTGGCCCCGGTCAATTCTTATATTCATTAAAAGGAGGCCGAAATGATATGTGGTTATGCACGTGTCAGCACTCGAATTCAGGAACGCGACGGTAACTCTTTGGATGCTCAGGAAGAGCAACTCAAGGCTGCTGGAGCTCGAATTGTATTCAGAGAATCTTTTACCGGAGCTACACTGGACTTTCCGCAGCTTAACGAGCTTCGGAAAGTCCTCGAAGCTGGCGACACACTTATGATAACGAAGCTCGACCGATTAGCCAGATCTGCTTCACAGGGAATCTTCTTCATTGAGGATCTCCTTACACACGGAATCAGCGTACATGTGCTAAACATGGGACTTATGGACAGTACTCCAACCGGTCGTCTCCTTCGAAGTATACTGCTTGCTTTCTCTGAGTTTGAACGTGACATGATAGCGGAACGAACACAGGAAGGGAGGCGATTATCAGGCAACCACGGAGGACGCCCAAAAAAGTACAAAAAAGAACAGCTGGAACATGCAGTTCAACTGCTAAACAGCTACTCTTACAACCAGGTTTCAAACCTGACCGGAATATCCATCAGCACACTCTACAGAGCTAAGCTACAAAACACAAAGGAAAAAGAGAACTTACACACTTAACTTGACAAACCCTTTTGTTGGCTTTGATGAGAGGGGTTGGTGGTGCTAAAGTATTGACAATCATTAAATATCTTCCGCAATTTCTTCTAACCATTCATATAACGCCTCTTTAGGATTTAATCTTAATGCTCTCTCTGTATTAGTATAGTCTGGCGGCATAAATTCGGCATTAATAACAATATCTAATCGTTGTTTTCCTCTTCCAAATATACCTTTGGCATCCAGATTGTGCATTGCTTTTTCCATTGAATTAATTCTTACTTGAACTTCTCTTTGCCTTTCTTCTGCATTTTTCAACTTATTCATTCTATCTATAAACACACTCTTTACATCTTTAAAATAATCTTCGCCATATGCAAAATATGGTGTTTCTGAATAAGACCATTTTAAATAGTATTTTGCCTCTTCAACATCAGCACTCTCATTTGCGACTCTCTCCAAAGCCTCTATTGACCACGCTGAGATTATAGGACATAATCCTTCACCAGTTGTTATAAGAGAACAATAATAAAATCTTTCATTATGTTCTTCAAATAATTTAAGTAACGCATTTTCTGTTGCAATCTGTATAATCTTAACCAAATCTTCATCAATTTCCAATTCCACTTTCAAACTCCTTTCCGATAGCACGCAGTTCTCTTCTTAAACTGCTACGTATAGCTTTTCTCCCGTAACCTTTACTCAACATATTACTTTCAACGGTATATAATCTATTATTTACCATCTCGTGAAATGCTCTAGTATGAGTCAAATTATGTGGTCGCGGATGACCAAGCGGGATTCCATTTGCTGCATCATTTATATCTATATCATACTTTGCTAACAATTCTCTTGAACTGCTAGCTGCTTCCCATTGTCTTTTAGATCCTGTTGATGCGACAATATGTGCAGCTGCTTCACCTTCTCCAACTGCTCTTCCTTCTCTTGCCAGATTATTTCCTAGTATTGTTGAATTTTCACTTGTAGTTCTACCACTTCCACCCCTGACAGAGAGTCTTTGACTTATGGTTATACAAGTATCCACCTCTTGCCTATCATAACCACTGCTTGCTGATACCCCTATCGAAAAATTGAGTATTAGAAACAGACTGACGACCATCATCAGCAGATACTTCAATATTCCCTTATTCTTGATGACAGCCACCTCCAGTCTCTGTAATACTTTCAGCCACTGCCATTCTATCACAGCAAATTAGATACCGCTATACTTCTACGACATATACTTCAAAAAGTTTAACTAATCTCCAATTCCTAAGATGCTTCTTTCGTTACATCACAGGAATCTGACACCTTATCTTCCTTACCTTCAAGAACTTCTGGCATTAAATAAGCTGTCTTATTCTTAAGCAAGGAATATATGACCTTGACCAGTTTTCTTGATATACATATCAGAGCCTGCTTCGGATTCTTACCTTCCAACAGCTTCTGCTCATAATAGTTTCTAAAATATGGATTCCTCGGCTTACCACTCGGAGATATTTGTATCTGCTGTACCGCCAGATAATAAATGGTGGCTTGTAGTCTGCGGTTTCCTTGCTTTGTTGCATAATCCTTATTCTTACCAGCAGAACCATACGGCATCGGTGCAATGCCAGCATACTGAGCTAACTTCTCCGAACTCTTGAACCGCCTCACATCACCTATCTCAGCTATTAGTTTCATGGACATGATTATCTTCATACCTGGCATTGTTGCAAGTGTAAGTCCAAGTTCCTTATACAATCTCTCAAGCTCTGAATCAATCTCTGCAAGCATTTTATCTGAATGCTGTATATCAGAAATGATACCCCTAGTTACGATGTCTCTGGAATCCTGATAGTCACAAAGCTTTGATGTATCTGCTGATACAATATCATTGATGTTCTGACATACCTTTGTGGAGCACTTGTTATGACTGACAGGTAGCAGTTCTTCTCTGATATCATCTGCCGATACTCCAATCAGATACTTCCGAGATGGATACGTCTCGAAAAAATGAAGTGCTGTCGGTCTGGATATATCTTGGAAAAACTCTTTATAATACGGAAACGCTCTATGAAGTTGTTCGTGCAACTGATTAACAAGTCGAACACGCTGATTCATTATTGTATCCCTTCGATGCACTAACTGCTGAATCGACCAATATTCATCCAAAGGACAGGCATCTGGCAGTTTTACGAATTCATGTATACCTGCCATAGCAATAGCTCTCGCATCGTCCTCATCTGACTTGCGATACATGGCTCTATGCTTCGCTTGTCGATTAGATAATGCAGGATTGACATCTTTAACAATATAGCCTTTATCTATAAGCCATACAGCCAATGCTCTACCATATCCATAGGCATTTTCAAGACAATAGAAAGCCTCTGTATCTACCCCTTGTGACAGCTTTATCTTCTGAATACACTTCTTTACTTTGCGTTCCAACTTTGAAAAATCTGTTGGAACATTCTCAAATGTAATAGTACCCAACTCTTTACCACAGCTATCTAATACCATAGCTGTATGAGTCAGCTTGTGCAGGTCAATACCTACATAAATAAAATCTTGTAATCTCATAATAAAAGAAACCTCCTTAACGAAAAACTGAAAGCCTCAACTGTTAAGTCGTGAACAGGATTTATGCATAGCAACCTAATCCGACAAGGGTGGAAAATTCATATATTTCTTGTCGGTCTCAAAGTGTCTGATACAGAACAGCACCGCCGACTTTACAGGAGCAAACAATCCCATACATGAATATGGGCAATCCTTGAAGGCTTACGAACTGCTCCAAAGATTGTGTGTGATGTTAACTCTGCCGAAACCACTATGCAAGTCATTTCTGCATAAAATCACACATAAAAAATAATTATTTTTCATAAGACGATTATACCAAACGCACTTTTTCACACATGCCCCACAGAAGCCTTATTTCATACACTTTGTGAGCGATTCAGAAGCCCAGATTTAACGATTACAGACAGGAATGGAGTAATTCGACAGGTTAATAGAAAACAAAGCAGATTAGAGAGCTTGTCAAGAACTTTTTTCAAAAAATTTGCAGGATGCCGACCACATCACAAAACAGCATACCCCAGATCATAGAAAAAGCTGTAGTTACCTGTCATATAACAAGTAGCCTACAGCCTTTTCACTTTATCTTATATTTTCAGTTCGATATTACCTAATCGATTATCATGCCCTTATAAAATTGACAGCATGCCTTCCACCTCTATCACTGATATTTACCCCAGACACACGCTCTTAAGTATAACCTCTTCCATCTCCTTAGTTCCGATACCGATATATTTTTGCGTGGTATCCAGACTGGAATGCTGCAGGAGATTTCTGACAAGCTCTATATTATAATCACTGTTGATGTAAGCATTCGTTGCAAATGCCTTACGAAAAGAATGAGTACCTATACCATCAAGTCCCAGATACTCACATGTTATCTTAAGAAGCTTTGATACCACTCGCTCCGATATCGGAAATAGCTTCTGTGTCGGCAGGATATTATTAGTATTGGCATACTCTTGAATAAAGAGGTAAACATCTATAGGAATCGTATACCCTCTGTGCTTGCCAGTCTTCTGTTCTGTGATATCAAAACAGTATCTCTTCCCATCCTTCACAAGATTACACATACGAAGTTCTAGAACATCGCCTATACGAATTCCGAGATTGTACTCTATCGTAAGAACTGTGGCTATCCTCTCATTCGGCTGTCTGACTACCCCATCATTATCTGTAAAGCCTGTTCTGATCGTACTTACAATCAGCTTAAATGTATCTTCATCAATGCACCTTGAACGCTTATTCATAAACCTCAACAATCCTTTCAATCTCGCATATAAATCTCAATAGTTATATCTGTCGGAATAATAACCGGAACTGGAGCATACAAAAAAGGATGTCTTGCAACAGTTCCTATAACAAGGATTTCAAGTTCCTATATTTCATCATCAGAATCAGAAAAGCCAGTATATAAAGGATAGTTCCTATAATAACCATTATAGGCTCTCTGATATCGGAATACTTGAAAACACAGATCATGACTATCCTGACAATGAGATTAAAACAAAATCAGCTATACTCAAAACATCTGAAGATTAGATAGAGTTCCTTAAAACAGCAGGGAGATATCACAAAAGATTTTAACTACAGATAATTTTTCAATAATCATACAATAGCAATATACTGTTTTTCAGAACACCCTAAAATTAACGGATGTTTACAGAAAGAAAAGCCTTGATTATAAAATCATGATGAAATGCATCAAAAAACAAATCATAAACTGCATCATCCGATACCCCTATGCATCACCGACAAATCAAATAATCCAATAAACTCTACCGCCAAAGTTCCTATATCAGAATCCGAATCTTCAAAACTTCTACAGGACTTAAAACAGATTAAGTCAGAGGATAACAATATAATCTCAAAACAGAAGCAGTCTAAGATTACAACAGTTGAAGTTCTACTCATAACAGTATCAGCTTATATCTATTCAATAGTAGTATATATGATAACAGATTCAGTTATTATGAGAACAGCTACAGAAACCATGATAACAAATATCCACAATCTTATGAATGCCGATAATTACTACTATTTTACCCCTCTCTAATCTACCAAGATTTCAAAATTTCTCACCGCAACAACTGACCGAAAATACTGTTAATGTAGACAGCGAATATCATATAGCAGAAAGCATATCGGTTGCGGTATCTTAGGAAAATCTTCACTTTAACTTGAAATTTCATAGTTTTCAATCAAATCCTTTGAAAAGGGGATTTGTCTCATAAAAAATGCACAAACGTAGTAGAACCACCCAACTTCTCCTTTGATGAATTATTTCAGCCAATTGAATCTGAACATAAATAAAGAGTGATATGCAACAGCATGTATCACTCTTTATTTATTACTACCTCTGTGCCCACCTCTTCATTAATCCTTCTCTTTTTATTATAAGAATTATCTATACCTTCCCAGAATCAATCTCATCTTTTGGAACTTACTCTTGTTGTTTATAAAAGTCTTATAGGATTTATAGTATATTGGGAGTCGAATTTCAAAATCTGACTCAACAGCAATTAGGAACTATTCTGTTTTTATATATCACAGCGTACCGCTATTTTAAGAAGAATTTTTCTCTATATTACCGCCATCACTTATCATATTTATCTCTGGATTACCGCTAATTAAATCAACTATTTTCAAATCATTTTTTATAATCCAATATCAATTTAATCTTTTATGCCTTCGGAGCAAGTATGGCTGTTTATATATGCTGAACCTACTTTGCTTATTAAGATTAAGCAACTACAACACAAAATGTACTCTGCTCCAACAGGTAAATCTAACTACCTAAGGAGCATGAAAGAAATGACGAGAAAGGATATCAAGATAACTATCAGACAAAAACTATGGGAGAAAGCTGTCAAGAAAGCTATGTCAGAATTTCAATTTGTTCACACAACCACAGATGCCTTAAATTCAATACTGTTACTCAGCCTATATAAAGTAAGAAGCAAATACCGAAGAACTGACAACATCTTTTTATCATATTCCAATATAACAGAAATGACATCCGACACTTATATATCATTCACTATAGAAATAATCGGTGAATTGCTAGATGAAGCGAAAAAGAACAACCCAAACGAAACTTATTCAATTATTATCGAATCTGCATTGGTTGATTATATAGTATTGCCAACTGATTTTTATACCAACAATATATCCCCAATATATACGATAGTCGGCTCAAAGAATACTATTATGCAAAAAGCTACAGCATCAGCGATTGAATCAATGAGTCTTAACCACGAACAAATGACTTTAGTTGATGCCTGCTGTGCTACAGGCTCACTTTTCTTCGGACTTAAATCATACCACTGGAATTCTATCATCCTTAACGACCTAAATCCTTTAAGAACGAACATACTCAATGTAATAAAACATCAACCCTTAAAACTGATAAAATCTATTCTATCGTCACCAGTATTTTCAAATAAAGAATATCTCTCGGAATATATGACAAAAGCTCATTCCATTACAAAAGAATATGAAGTGAAAAGGCAGCATTATCATAAGATTGATTGTAATATTGATATTGCAACTATGGCATTTATTTTTCAATGCGTTAGCAAGCAATATCCCGAAGATAACAATAAAATACTTAATCGAATCACAAGAATAATACCTGCATCTATCAAGCTTCAAAACGCCATTATCACACAGGAGGACTGTTTGAAATATCTTGATAATGATAATAACAAATTTGTCTTACTCGATGTACCTTATATCGGTTCGGAATATATCTGTTCCGCCAAAGGATTCAACTACACCAGATTCCACAAAAACATTGCAGACAAATTGTTAAATGCAGAATACCCATTCCTGTATTATTGCAGGAGTACGCCACCTAAAGCCAATAATCCATACAACAGACAGGATGCAATACATATTCAAAAATTGAAACTCGCAGAACATTTTTTTAACAAAGGATTCTATTTTGAAAAGTTTTATCTTAATGAAGATACAGAACTTATAATCAGCAACAGACAATATTCTGATAATCAATTTCAATGGAATGATGAGGAACAAATCATTATATAAGAGAAGAAATAAGCAGTGCCTTATAAAGCACTGCTTACTTACTATTATTTCTATAATATTTTTCTCTTTAATACTTAAATGCTATTAATAATCCCTCTTTTATTTTGTCTATTATGGTTTCTAAAGAGTCATTCTCAGAATCACACCAATAAAAGATTGGTGCTATTTCTTCTGTAATACTTGATAAAATATTAAAACTGACATATCTATATGGTGCAAACTCTGCCTCTTCAATAATCAATTCTCCCATACACTTTTCCCATTCAATAATCGTTCTAAAACAACAATCATTATTAATAACAATATCTTGGTTATAGGATTCAATTGGATATTTTGACAACTCTTCAAACAATGCTACCTTTGCATTCTTTAGTACATTGGATAAATCAATATTATTACTCACTATTTTTCACCTCCAATCTTTATATTGTACGCATTAGGCATATCTTCAATTGGAGGTAATCCTTTTTTAATATTTAATCTATCATACAAAGAACCAGGTCCTGGTATCTGTCCCCATCCATCATTACCTGCTTGATATATTCTTGAAGAATCTACATCAAACTCAACATAAATACTTCCTGGTTTAGCCTGACTACCAAAAGCATTTATATCAGCTGGATTTGCAACATATGATGTGTTTCCATTCGGAGACATTTGAACTTTACCAGTTTCAACCATCTTGGCATATTCTTCTTGTGACATCCATCTACCAACTCTTGTTGTGCCACTTCCACCCTTATATGCAGCACTTTCTCCACTCCCAGTCGTTCCACCTCTTACTACCGGTGTTTT